>NC_019682.1:638333-957500 GCF_000316575.1 Calothrix sp. PCC 7507
CTTCCTCTGGTCTGTGGGAACAGGTTTGGGGTGAACACATGCATCACGGCTATTACGGTCCAAATGGTACGCACAAAATAGACCGTCGTCAGGCTCAGATTGATTTAATTGAGGAATTGCTCAGATGGGCAAAGGTGGAAACGGCAGAGAATATCCTGGATGTGGGTTGTGGTATTGGTGGGAGTTCTCTGTACCTAGCAGAAAAGTTTCATGCTAGAGCCACAGGTATCACTTTAAGTCCTGTACAAGCCGCTAGAGCCACAGAACGCGCTCAAGCCGCTAATTTGAGTCATAGAAGTCAGTTTCTGGTCGCTGATGCTCAAGCAACGCCCTTTGCTGATGATTCTTTTGATTTGGTATGGTCGCTAGAAAGTGGTGAACACATGCCAGATAAAACTAAGTTCCTAGAGGAGTGCTACCGGGTATTAAAACCTGGTGGCAAATTAATTATGGTGACTTGGTGTCATCGACCGACGGATGTGTCACCACTGACGGCGGATGAGCAGAAGCATTTGCAGGAAATTTATCGGGTGTATTGTTTGCCTTATGTAATTTCTCTACCAGAATATACAGCGATCGCTCGTCAACTTCCATTACAAAATATCCGTACTGCTGATTGGTCGGCTGCTGTCGCCCCATTTTGGGATGTGGTGATTGATTCGGCGTTGACTCCCCAGGCAATTTGGGGGCTACTCAGTTCCGGTTGGACGACGATTCAAGGGGCGCTGGCGCTGGGATTGATGCGTCGGGGTTATGAGCGGGGATTGATTAGATTTGGGTTGTTGTGTGGAAATAAGTGAAAGGGACTGGGGATTGCACTTCGACTACGCTCAGTGAACAGGGACTGGGGAAAGATGATTGAATTTGTATAACAAGGCGCAGAGAGGGGTGAGAATGAATCAGTTTTCTGAGCAAGGGCAAAGGTCTTCTGGCGTTGGGGGTGGCTGGCTGGATGCTATGTGGAGATTTTCTCGTCCACATACGATTATTGGCACTAGTTTGAGTGTGTTGGCTTTATATTTAATTGCTGTTGCTGTTGGCAATGGTAACTATTCTGTATTTTCAGTTTTGGGCGCTTGGATTGCTTGTTTGTGTGGCAATGTTTATATTGTGGGTTTGAATCAACTAGAAGATGTTGAGATCGACAAGATTAATAAGCCTTACTTACCGATTGCATCAGGGGAGTTTTCTCAGAGACAAGGGCAATTAATTGTTGCTGTTACTGGTATTTTGGCGCTGGTTATAGCGGCGTTAACTGGGCCATTTTTGTTGGGGATGGTGGTGATTAGTTTGGTGATTGGGACTGCATATTCTTTGCCACCTATTCGTTTGAAGCGGTTTCCTTTTTGGGCGGCTTTGTGTATTTTTTCGGTGCGGGGGACTATTGTTAATTTGGGTCTATTTTTGCATTTCAGTGGGCGATCGCTAGAAAATTTGGCGATTCCACCTACTGTGTGGGTGCTGACGGTGTTTATTGTGGTGTTTACCTTTGCGATCGCTATCTTTAAGGATATCCCCGATATGGAAGGCGATCTTCGTTACAATATCACTACTTTCACCATCCAACTCGGCTCACAAGCAGTCTTTAATCTCGCACTTTGGGTAATCACGCTCTGCTATTTGGGAATGATTTTAGTTGGTATCACCCATCTGGCATCAGTTAACCCACTCTTCTTGGTCATTAGTCATCTAGTAGTGCTGGTTTGGATGTGGTTACAAAGTTGGGCGGTAGACTTAGAAGATAAAAATGCGATCGCTCAATTTTACCAATTCATCTGGAAACTGTTTTTCATTGAATATCTAATCTTCCCCATTTCCTGTCTTTTGGCTTAAAATAATGCTAGAAACCTTGTCAATAACTGACATTTTTGCCATTGCTGTAGTAGTTTCCAGTATTGCCTTGCTCATTTATTTTGCTGGAAAAACATTGATTACCTCAAAATTCTTTGAAACAGGTGTTAATCTTTATCAGCAGCAAGATTATCAAGGTGCAGAGACAGCATTCCGCAAAGTAATTTCCTTAAACTCTACTAATGATGTAGTGCGCTTAATGTTGGGAGATGTTTTAAACCAGCAAGGCAAAAAAGAAGAAGCAAAAGAATGGTTTGATGAAGTGATTCGCCGCAGTCCAAAAAACCCTCAAGGTTACTTACGACTGGCAAATTTCCTGATGCAGCAAAATCAGCTAGAAGCAGCTAAGACTAACCTACAACAAGCTCAGGGTTTATTACAAAAACAGCGCCAACCTGAAAAAGCTGCACAAATCAACCAGCTTTTAGACAAGATGAGCGCTAAATCAAGTTAATTCCAGAAGACTGGTGAGTAAGTTTTTTTAACGTCGCAAGAAATCAATATTTAATTCTAGCTTCTCTCCCAACCACAGGGAATTATCTGTGTGATCTGCTACGTCGTTACCTGTTTCCGGGTGGACGAGAATTACTAACCCTTCACGATTGAGCATCAACCAAGGGACGACTTTGTCAAATTGATTTGGCAAAAAAGCCACTTGATACATCGCTTTGGGGTGGGGGCCCACAGGCTGATCATGCCAGCGTCCTAGCCGCACGTCAAATTTAGTGTCTAATCCTTCTCGTATACGGGTAGCGGCTTCACGACTCATAGGGTCGAAGTAAACATGAGCGTGAAAACCAGTAATCTTGATGATATCTTTTTCCACAATTCTGATCTCCTAAAAACTTTGCTACTACTGTTGTGAATACGATTTCACTTGACAAATAAGCATAAGAGACAGTTAGCTTTATTTATGTTGCCCTACTTATATTTTTACCTCTTAAGGTTGAGGAACGGTGAGATTTGTTTCCATCTAGAGAGCGATAAACTCTAGTGATATATACAGTTAACTAGATAGCAGATGAACAGAAGAAATTCTTCATCACCAGAGAGTTGTGTACTTGTTTTTCGTGGTTAGGTTAAGAGCGTGTGTCAAGTGTGGGGAGCAATAATCTACAGATGCGTACAGTTGCCAGCAATTAGTACGTGTAGCCAATAGTCGGGGTGGATTAGCCTAAACTTGCAAATGGCAAGTGGGAGCCAAAGCAAAAAGTAAACCTTGGTTTGAATATTCGATCCAAGGTTTATTTTTGATAACTGTTAAATGTTCACTGATTTAATTGTCAGTATTAACCGGAGAAATCCTATGCCAAAAGAAAAAACCTTACAACCACCCCAGCAACAGAAACCACCAGGTATGGAATCAGAAATGAATCCAAAACCAAAAGCAGACGATGCTAATTATCGTGGTAGTGGCAAACTTCAAGATAAAGTAGCAATAATTACGGGTGGAGATAGTGGTATTGGTCGTGCTATAGCAATAGCATTTGCTAAAGAAGGTGCAGATGTGGCTATAGTTTATCTCCAGGAACACGATGACGCCAAAGAAACTCAAGAGGGAGTGGAAAACCAAGGACGTCGGGCGCTTACCATCGCAGGTGATATTACTGATGAAACCTTTTGTCAACAAATTGTCCAAAAAACAGTAGATGAGTTTGGTAAACTTGATATTCTCATCAATAACGCCGCTGAACAACATCCACAAAAGAGTATTGAAGATATCAGCAAAGAGCAATTAGAGCGCACTTTCCGCACCAATATTTTCTCAATGTTTTACTTAACTAAAGCGGCAATTAAACACTTGCACCCAGGAAGTGCAATTATCAATACCACATCAGTAACAGCTTATAAAGGTAATCCACAACTACTTGATTACTCTTCCACAAAAGGTGCGATCGTCGCTTTTACTCGTTCCTTATCACAAAATTTAGTCGAAAAGGGAATTCGTGTTAATGCTGTGGCACCAGGGCCAATTTGGACACCTTTAATCACCTCTACTTTCCCAGAAGAAAAAGTTGCCACTTTCGGTCAACAAGTACCAATGAAAAGACCTGGACAACCTGAAGAAGTTGCACCCAGCTATGTATTTTTAGCCTCGGATGATGCTTCTTATATATCTGGTCAAGTGTTACATCCTAATGGGGGAGAAGTAATCAATGGCTAATTCTTGAACATTAAGGAAATTCAGAATTTTAAATTTCTCTCTCCATATCTCTATCCTGCATCATCCATTGGAGAGATCAGGAGAGAGTGAATAATTGATATTATATCTAACAAAGAACACGACATAAATTGAAACTACACTTATGGTATCTCCAACACAATTGCATGGCACAGAACTAGTAGATTGTGCTAGAGCAAATGCCAAGCAAGGAATTGAAACTGCTGCTTATCAATGTGGCTATGGTGATGATCTCAACAGATTTACAGGAGAATTAAAGAAAGCTTGTGAGCAAATGAATTTACAAGTTAAAGAACTAAGTGAACTGATTACTTACCAAGACATGATACTAGAGCTAGGTACTGGCGAAATTATCGCTCCAGATACAGCCTCAGAACTTTAAATTGCCCGTCAATCAATTTTGGATTTTGGATTTTAGATTGTCAGAGAGCTACTGTAAGTAAGTGGGTACAATAAAAGCAAAGTATGCGAAGAAAAGCAAACAAGGCTCAAACCCTTCTACCTATTGCCTTATCCCAGCAACAATTATTTACGCCGAGTTACTTATAAGCTTCTGCTCATTCCATCTGTTGCATTCTTTTTTTAAATTGGTATCAGAATTAAGAGAGTATGACTCTTGACTCTTGCCTGTTGACCAATCAAAATACTGTGTAAATTAATTGATTTTGACGCGTAAACTCACAGAGCCAGGTTGACCGCTGGGAACATTGCCTAACTTGACGATTACTGTACCATTAGGATTTCTGCGATTCTCGCAGACATTGCTTTCAGCTACTTGTTCCAAGGATGTCAAAGGTGAAAAATATCTCCCTTGATCTGCACCAGCACCAGACCCCGCTATAGAAATGCTGTTGGGTACATAACTTGTTCCTGTAGGAATCAGGTCACACAAGTTAAAATTCTCCAACGCTTGTTGTCCGAGGAAGTAAATTGTGTACTGCACATCATCGCCGCTTTGTAAAGGGTTTGTGTCAGGAATTGAAGTTAATCCTACAGGTCTCAGTCCCGCCTGGTTAATAGCACTAGCGTCAGTATCAGCAATCACGTCAGAGAAAGATAAACCACTGATAGGAACTCCACCTCTAGTTGCACTCGTGATCCGCTTGACTAGGGTCAAACCTCCATTACTGCTTAATGGTTCACATTTATTGAGAGCGATCGCTGTCAAGCCAAAATCATCCCCAGCAATATCATTAGCCTGATCAATAATCGTTAAAGTCGTTGAATTTTGACCTGCCTCTGTAGTAAAAGCAAACTGCACTGGAATCCATTGTTGTCTTGTGCTGACTGTAATAGGAGCGCCAGAGATAGAACTCCCAGTAGAAGATCCGATCCTCAAAACAATGATTGGAGAAGCACCGGGTACGGTTAGAAGATTATAAAAATAGGCAATAAAATTGTAAGTTGTATTTGGTTGTAATCCTGTAACCGTCTGACTCCAAATAATGGGATTGCCAGGTGTAATGGCAGAAGTCCCATCTGCCCTGACATTAGGGTTTGAGTAAAGATAAGTGTTGGAGGCTGGTACACCATTTGCCGGATCTCCCGGAAAAGGCCGACCAGCAACAAAGTTTGCAGTATAGTCTACAGAACCACTTTGGATAGAAAGCCCCCCACCTGCACCATCATCAGGGTAAAGTCCATCACCTCGATAAGGTAAATCACTGGTAAACCTTAGAATGGGCGGTACAGGAGCAGGTCCAGTGGCAACACCTAGACCCGTTCCAGCATTAGTAGCAAAATTTCCGTTAACAATGAAATTAGTTGTTCCGATTCTTGTACCAGCAGGACACCCGTTACCATCTCGATCAATTATTTGAGCTTGAGCAGCCTGTGGTAGATATCCGATCCCAGACATCACAAAGGGCACAGTTAACAATGCATGGGATAAACGAATTCTTAAAGTTAAAAGCTGATTCGCTATGGCAATTTTTGGTGGTGAAACAATTTCCACTCTGGTAGTGCAACTAGACCGCATGGAACCCAGGGTTAAGTTAGGGGAATATTTAAAACGTCCTTTCATTAGTTATTTGATTTGAGACAGGTTTTAAAGTTTAAACAGATACCATTTAAGGATCTACCCCAACAGCAGAGGTGCTGTAAAGCAGCATAAAAGCTACCGACGCGCTAGAGATTGTCGCAAAAGGTTAATTAGTTGACGTTGGGAAGAATCAGACACCAAAGACTCACGCTGCTGAGGGGGAGAAGGCTTCTGCAAACCAAAACCACCCAAAAGCTCATTCAACTTCAAAGAAATATTCAGATAAAAACCCCCAGCAGAACGATAACCAGAAAAATCGCGGTCATCCACACCGCCAAAACCATAACCCAAACCCACCCGCAAATCCGGAGTCAAATAATAACCCCCCTCCAGCGCCAAACCCAACTCCTGATAATCAGTCCCCCCATTAGAAACCTGACCAATCCAGCGACCCTCAACAGCCAAATCAGTCCGATAACCCAACCTGTAAGTCGCCCGCAACTGCGCCAAATTCACCGACGCATCATATCTATCCCCAGCCAAAAAAGTCACCCCATTCCGCAGCGCATACTTACCATAAAACTCCCAGCGCCAAGAAGGAGCATAAATCGCCTCCGCCGAAAACACGCTTCCAGTGGCTGTCGCACCAGACAACTGCGCCTCCGGAATCGAATCAAAATTTTGCCGCCACTCATACTTCAACAGCGCATTCAACCTATCATCATTCGGGTCACGATAAGCCAAACCAATCTTCAGATTCGCCGTATCCCCCAACTGCTGAAACCGCACCCCAGACACATCCAAACTACTCGTCGGCAAAAACACATTCGCCTCCCCCGCCTGTTGATAACGCACCAACGCCGTCAGCGCCCTAGACACCTTCCCCGCAGCCGAAGCCGTAATCACCAAATTATTCCCCTCATCCCCATCCCGATACTCAAACCTAGTACTCGCCTGAAAATTCGGATTATCCGTATACTCCAACCCCAAACTATAAACCGCACCCGAAAATAGCCCCAAAGTTGAAGCCGTTTGTCCCACCGCATAATACTGCCCAAACTGCGACCCCTGAGCCGTCCCATTAAAAATATTCTTAAACACATACTCATACCCCACATTCACCCGCAAACCCGGCGCCACCGCCCAACGATGACTCAGTCCCACCGCCCCCTGACCCTGTAAACCATTAAACGCCGACAGCACCGCATAGCGACCAGTCAAACTCGTATCCTCCGACAACTTCCTGTCCAAAATCGTCTCCAACGTCGTCAGCGAATTCCCCGGCACCAAACTACTATCATCAAAAAACTGGTGCGCCAGGCGCAACTTCACACCCGGATAAGCCTGCCAATCCAAGCCCAAGGTCGTGCGATTCGGATACAACGGGTCACTCCCACCCAAATTCAACTCATTTTGCCCCTGAAACGTCAACGACTTGGTAATCGGCAACTTCAGCCGCGACACCAACTGTGACGCCTCCCCACTCAAACTATTACTCACACGGTCTGACCGCGCCCGATTCACATACTCCAAACTCACATCCGCTAGACCCAATTGCTGCAAAATCCCCGCCCGAAAAGTCTTGAGCGTATTATTCACCGTCTGTCCGGGACGGGTTTGGGGTTGGGGGTCAAATAAGTCAAAAAAGTCTGTCACCCCAGTCGCACTTGTGCCATAATTCTCTTCCTGGTCGTATGCTACACTCACACTCGTCGTCGGCGTCACCTTCGCCAATAACGACGCTCCATAACGAGTTTGTCCTGGGGCAAAACTGACTGTAGAATTATTGGCGAAATTTGGTTCGACTGCCCGATAGTAAGCTTGGGTGACCAGATTCCTCCCCAAATTGCCCACCGCTTCTAAGCGATATGCCGAACCGTTGACATTGAAGCCGTTGAGCAAACCACTATTCGACCGGGCATATTCCCCGACTATTTGACTGCCATTTCCTAAGGAAACGAGGAAGTCTGCACCAAATAACCGCCAATCTTGCGCGCCTTGGTCTTCTAAGAGGTAGGATGCACCCACAAAGGATTTACTAGCTAAATCGTTGGTGAGGTTGTATTGTAGTCTGCCGCCGTATAGTTGGGAATCTTGTCCACCTTCGTTTTGGTAGGTGACGACTATCCTTCTAGTTAAGGTGGCACCGAAGGGATTGAGTTCGGTGGCGAGGATGGGACGCCGAAATAAGAGTGTGCCCCGGTCGTAATCTATTTCGTAATCGCTACCACGAAATAATTGTTGTCTGGCGAGGACTGTGCCGGGACGGTTGATTTCTTCTGACTCTAAGTAGACGGTTTCACTCCCGGCGACTAATAGTCTTTTGGAGAGGAAGTAGTTGCCGCTGACGCCGTTGGGGACGATGGTATCTCGTTGGAAACCTTCGATGTTGTTGGCGTAGAGTCCGGTGACTTGTAGTTGTCCGAAGTTGTAGTTGGCTTTGAAGCCGTGTAGCTGGCGGGCGGTGGCGGTATATAGTTGGGAGGTGCGGTTGAATTCTTTGGTGTCGTAGTCTCCCCACATCAGGTAATCTGGCTCGGCGCCGGGAACTTTTGAACTACGCTCGAACCGGGCATAGACGCTATCGATGGAGGGGGCTGTGGCTATGGAGGTGGAACTGTCTCCGTAGACGGGATATTGTTGTTCGCAGAATTGCACGCCGCCAAATAGCCGATTTCGCTGTTCGCAATCTTGGTTGAGGGGGCGCTGGCTGTTGTATGCGCCTGTGAATAACCAGTCGCCGACTTTGCCTGTGGCGAAGACTTGGGCGCTGAAGTCTACTTGTGTGCCGCCGAGTCGGTCGGGGTCTAGGTAGTCGCGGTAGCTTCCCCAGTAGTTTGTGCCCCGCGGTCCGATTCTCAGGTTGATGATGCCTGTGGTGAGTGAGGGACGGAGGTAGGTGGTGAATTCGATTTGGGTGTAGGCTTCTATGGGGTTCTCACTCAATTTGTCCCTGAGTGAGGTGTCTGTGGATTGGGGGAATGCTTCGTTGATGGGTGTGATGTTTTGCTCTAGGGCTGCCCGGATGCGTACTTGTTGGGGTTTGATGTCTGATTGGAGTGTGGCGCTGAATTCGCCGCCTTTGACGAGGATTTGAAAGCCGCCTTGGTCTTTGTTGTAGTCGGCGCCGATGAATTTGCCGGCGCTGGTGGTGAGGGTGATGATTTGGTCTTCGAGGATGGGTTGACTGTTTTGGTCGGTGATTTGTCCTGTGAGTTTGATGGTGGAACGTCCGTCTGCTGCGACTTTTGGGTCGGCTTGGGGGGCGATTTCGATGCGGATTTGGTTTGGGGTGGGGATGCTGGGGCTGGGGCTGTTGTTTTGGGCTATTTTCTCGGTCAAGAATCCCCATTCCCCCTGATCCCCAGCGGGGACCCCGAGTTCCCCAGTCAAGAGTCCCTCTTGGGGGTCTTCTGCCTGGGATGTGTTGATGTTGGGGAAGTTTTCTGGGGTGCTGGCAAGGCTGGGTGAGATGAGGCTGAGGAATGTGGGGAGGATGCCGATGCTGCTTTTGCTGAGCCAGTTGCTGGTTTTTTGTTGGGGTTTGTGGGTTGTCATCGCTGTTCTCCGGCGAAGGCTGGTGTGACTCCAAAGTTGATGCGGACCATGCTGCTTGGTGCTAGTTTCACCATGCGTGAGAGGCTGTTTTTTTCGATGAAGTGTTTGTTGGGTGCGAGTGCGTACCCTGGGAGGCTGGTGAGGTCTAGTGTGGCGGCTCGATATCCGGCGATGACGTTGCTTAGGGAGTAGAGTCCGTTGCTGTCGGTGACGATGCGGTTGCCGTCGTCCATGTAGATGACGGCGTTGGGGATGCCTGGTTCGTTGGTTTGTTGTTCGCCGTCGAAGTTTTTGTCGATGAATACTCGCCCGATTAATGTGCCGCAGTCTGAGATGATTCCTGGTCTGATTCTTAATATGTGGCTGGCTTGGTTGCTGATGAGTCCGCTGGCTTGGGCTTGTGCGAGGTTTCTCCCTGTGCCTCTGATGGCGTCTGGTGTGATTTCGGCGGCGTATTCTATGTTGAGGGTTTGGTTTGGTTGTAGTTCGATGCTGGGGTTGGGGGTGATGGTGATTGTTTGGTTGGCTCTGCTGCTATTGAGTTCTATTTTTGTGTTGTTGAGTGTGCCTGTGAGTGATTTATTAATCAGTCTGATTCCCAGGGGTAGTCTGTCTGTGATGCTGAGGTTTCTGGCTACTGCTGTGCCTCTGTTGCTGATTGCTAGTCGGTATACTACTGTGTCTCCTGGTTCTGCTGCTGCTCTGTCTCCGGTTTTGATTATTTCTAGGGCTGCTTGTGTTGCTGTTAGTCTGACTGTGTTTGAGTTGCTTGGTGCTATCCCGTTTGCTCCTCCCCTTGCTGTGTTGCTGATTGCGCTTGTTTGCGCTTTGCTTACTCCGCTATTATAAGTAAATATACTTAGAAATGTGAGCGTAAAAAAGAGTTCCTTACGCCTCATCCAGGAGAAAGTAAATGTCATTGGCAGGCATCAAGAAATAGTAGAGGTTTTTATTAGTATTTGATTAGGTTTTTGTAAAAAACCTAGCTTTTTTGTAAAGTTTTCAAGTTTTTTTGCTGCTCAAAGCATGGTATCACCAAAAAACCACTGGTATTTGTATAAACAACTTGATACAGATGCTTTTTTACGAAATTTTGATAAAACTACATTTTTTGAGGAATACTTTTACAAAATCTTTAATTCATTGAGAACTATACCAATTAAAATAAGAGCCGAGAGGCATTTAGTGAAAATCAGACAGCAAGTAACTTGACTATTGATTCAAAACTCATAACTTTAAAATTACCCGCGCCAAATTGTAATAAATCAAAACGCCGACTATGTCAACTGTTGTGGTGATCAGCGAGGCTGAGATCACGGCTGGATCTATAGTGAAGTAAACGAAATAAAAACGGCAGTGCAGAATTGGATATGGAAGCTAATACCGAAATAGCTACCAGGCGGCTACCTAGTGCGATCGCACTTCTAACTTTCCTTTCGACACCCACCCCAACCATAAATAGCGGGGATTCTAAGCTTCCACGAGTCGGCTTACTTGGAGGAGGACACTCATGTGGACGGCTTCGCCGAATTGAACGAAGTGTCCGTTGGATTTCTCCAGCCAGGCAGAGAGGTCGTTTGCAAGAAATCTCCTTAGCACTCTTCCGTCACTTTCATGAGAGTGACAAAAGAGTGCTAAGGAATTTTGACCTTTGACTAAAAACGTTAATTTCCCAAATTGTTACTTTGATAGGTGTCCAAAACGCCACTGCGAATCATTAGTTGTGGCCAGATTAACAAGAAAAAGCCCATCCATATCAATATGGGGATGGAAATCAGAATTGTTAGCCAGATAATTTTAAATATTAGCCAGCTACCGCTAATCAAAGTGACACCTGTAAGAAGTATAGACCAGGGTTGACACCACCAAGGTTTGTAGTTCCAAGGATTTAGAGGCTTTTGTTCAGACATTAGTTTTATTTAATTTGTCATTGCTCATTGGTCATTTTTCCCTGCCCCCTGTTCCCATACTAATTAGGTTTCCATTTGTCTAAAGTTATGTATTGGTTCTCTACAAGGTCTAAAACCTCAATATTACCGCTGGGAGTCAACACACGAAACCAAAAAATTGTATCAACATGTTTTACATGATTTTCAACTACTCGAATTGTATAATAAGATTCATCAGGGGTCGGTGAACTTTCAATAACTGCAGCAACACGGATAGTTCCTTTAGAGAGTTGTTCAATCTCTCGTGCTTTGCGTTGCACTATTGGTAGTTTCCAAATTAGGTTAAAAGCTTTTTTTTCATCAATTACGCTGGTGGCTTGAGCAACTTTCACCACAGTAAGGTTGTACAGTTCAGCTAACTGTTCTGAGTTTTTTATGACCATTTTATTATGGTTTTTGGGACTTTGAGCAGTACTTGACTGTCCTAATAGTCCTATGAGTAAAGAAGCTATGAGAGGGTAAAGAGTTGTTCGTTTCATGAAGCTATCTGTAAAAATCTTTATCAACGCTTAATAAAAGTGCATTATCTTATTTTGTATTATTACTTTAGCAAGCTAACTATAAAAATACTATAGATATAAAACAAATAATTTAGGCTGATGTTGAACAGTATCTGTAGGGCGGGCATTGCCCATCAAAACCTAGAGATGGTGGGCTATTATGTGTATTTCAAAAATTAAATACTAGTCCTATATAGATATCAAACAAATAATTTCTTTAGATTGCTATTAAACAGCATCAACTGTGTATAAAAGCTTTTATACAGATTATTGCGATAACCAAACACCTAAAAATTTATCGCCATTTTGCTTGGTGATAATCTGCTATCAGATTGTAAATAATCTCTCACACTTCCAGCTAGGTGAAAGGCAAATAATGGGGCAACTGCATTTCCGACTTGATTAAAACAACTGGTTTCTGAACCCACAAATTCAAACCAATCAGGAAAACTTTGCAACCTAGCAGCTTCTCTCATAAATAAACGCCGCCGTCTCCCATCAGGAAGTTTAATTCTGTGCATATCACCTGTAGCACCAGCTAAGTTTCTACAAGTCAAGGTTCTTGCAGGTTTATCTAAATACAAATCACGGGGATTTTTACAAAAAGAAGCTTTTTCATACTTGGCTACATATGCATCCATGCTAGGTGTGAGGAATTTTGATTCTGGCGGTACTTGATAAGCAAGTTCTCCTAAAGCCTCGCCTGCAGATATGTTTCTTGTTAGTAATTGAGGAAATCTAAAGTTTCCTTTATGTCCGACAACTATCAAACGTTCACGATTCTGAGGAACGCCAAAATCAACAGCATTTAACAATTTCCACTCGACGATGTAACCTAAATTCTGAAGAGATTGGACAATTTCATCCAAGTACCATCTGTTTTTATACAGTAGTCCTCGCACATTTTCCAAGAGCCAAATTTCAGGACAAAGCTTTTTGACTGCATTAATAAAAATAGGAAAGCCATCCCGTGAGTCTTGTAAACCTTTTTGGTTTCCGCCGACGCTGAAAGGTTGACAGGGTGGCCCACCTATGATCACTTTAGCGAGTGGTAATTCTGTCTCTGGTGTGAGAACAATTTGAGTACAGTTTCCTTTTAAGTTTGTTTGATATGTGGTACAGGAATCTGCATCCATTTCAAAGCCGTGGGTGGAAAAACCCTGTGCTTCAAACCCAAGGGATAAACCACCACAACCAGCGAATAAGTCTAATACCAATGGACTGCGGGAAGGTGCAGGTTTAAGTAGATGATTTATCTGATCGACGTAGCTCATGCTGCGTTAGCTTGTTAAAATTTAGTGCTTGCATATCATAAGCTGTTTACATCTCCAATATTTCACGCACTAAAGAGGCCAGTTTATCGGCACTATCGGGAACTGCGATCGCTTTTGCTTTTTCTGCCATCTTGGCTAATTCTATCGGTGACTGTAACAAACTCAAAACCTGATTTTGCAATGTCTCAGATGTTAACTCTGATTGTTTAAACGCTAACGCCGCACCAGCTTTGGTAAACACTTCTGCATTGTAGGTTTGATGGTCTTCGGCAGCAAAGGGATAAGGAATCAAAATCGCTGGCACTCCACAAACTGCTAATTCTGTCAAGCTACCTGCACCAGAACGGCTAATGGCTAAATTTGCCCGTCGCAACAACGCTGCCATGTTGTGGTAAAACGGCAACGTTATGTACTGCGGATGCTGAAGACTATCCGCATCTGGATCTTGCTCCCCAGTCAAATGCACTACATAAGCACCAGCCTTAAACCATGCAGGCGCTGATTGGCGAACTAATTTATTGATACCAATGGCACCTTGGCTACCACCAAAGACGATAATTAAAGGAACGCCGTCAGGAATCGGTAAATCTAGCGAGGCATCAATTCTTGCATTGAGGAATTGAGATCGCACGGGAGTACCTACGCAGACATTTTTGGCACGAGGTAAGTACTTGGTAGCGGCTGCAAACCCTAGCGCTACGGCAGTACACCAAGGGCCAAAAAAGCGTGTTACTTTACCAGGTAAGGCGTTAGATTCATGAAAAACTACGGGTAATCCTAAGGAACGCGCTGCAATAACTGCTGGCCCAGCGATATAACCCCCTGTGGTGAACACGCCTTGAAATTTCCCCTGTTTCAGGAGTCGCCTAACTTCCAGAATCGAACTGATGAGTTTAACCAAGATGCGTAGAGATGATATGCCAAATCCTTGTTGGAACCCTTCAACTGCAATAGTATTCAAGGGATACTGTTTAGGCACGAGCTGAGTTTCCAGCCGATTGGGGACACCCAGCCATTCAATTTCGTAATCTGGCAGTTTTTCGGCCAGTGCGATCGCTGGAAACAAATGTCCACCAGTCCCACTGGCAGCTATTAGTAATCTAATCGGTGCATCTACCATCAAGTCTCTACCGTTTAGCTCCTAACTTAATTAAGATAAAACAATTTCCTGACGTTCTTTACTCAAATCAGTAAACTATTCCCAATGACTAACATTATTGCCTTATTGATGAAACGCCAACACCAATTTCCCAATCGTATTTGGCTAATTCTTTTTCTACTGACACTCGGTATTACCAGTAGTTGGCAATGTGCCCAAGCTAGTACTCCCGACAACGCCCCTCCCGAACTCAAAAACCTGTTGACACAGGTTGATGCAGCTGCTAGCCAGGGTGATGTTAAAAAGGTGATCGAATTCTATAGCCCTAATTTTACTCATGGTGATGGATTAAATCGCCAGACTTTAGAAAAATCTTTGACTGACCTTTGGAAGCGATATCCACAATTAAGATACAGTACACAGCTACAGTCTTGGAAGACTGAAGGTAATGCCATTGTCGCCGAAACGGTAACTAAGATAACTGGCTTACCTTCTTCTAACAGTAATAATTTGGCTCTCAATGCCACAATTAAATCACGTCAACGGGTTACAGGTGCAAAAATTGTTAGCCAAGAAATTTTGTCGGAACGCACCTTACTTACCTCTGGGAGTAAGCCACCCCAAGTAGATATTAAATTACCTGAGCAGGTAAAGGTCGGTCAGCCGTATAGTTTTGATGCGATCGTTCAAGAACCGCTGGGTGATGATTTTCTGCTAGGAACGGCGTTAGAAGAACCCATCCAAGCAGATAAATATCTCAGTCCCACATCTGTGGATTTGGAATTACTCACGTCTGGCGGACTTTTTAAAGTCGGACGCGCCCCATCTACTCCTGGTAATCAATGGGTTTCTGCAGTGATCCTCCGGGGAAATGGGATGACGATGGTGACTCAGCGCTTACAAGTGGTAAATAAGTAAGGGATTGGGTTTCGACTACGCTCAACCTAGTACAGTGCGGCGGAAATAAGCAGCCCATTCTCAATCGCTAAAAAGCTTACTCCATATTACTTTTGATTTTTGACTTTTGACTTCCGCCTTGCGGTACTAGGGTGTTGACTTTGTACGAAATTAGCTAAAAAATATCATGCAATTTTTGTGTTTACCGTAGGGGCATCGGCACTGCCGTGCCCTGATGATAACGTTAACTACGAATATTATTTTGTATGATGCATTTTGGGCTGAAAACCCTCAGAGTCAACAGCCTACGCTCAACCGAACAGGACTGGGGACTGGGGAGGTAAGGGAGACGAAGGAGACAGGAGACAAATTATACATTTTTTTGCCAGATTAAACACAAGGCAGGTCTATTATTTCCAAATTGTTGGACAATTGACACTGGACTCTTGACTTTTGACTCATGACTTCCTTACAAAATCAAATCGTTTTAATCACTGGTGCAAGTAGTGGTATTGGTACTGCTTGTGCCAAAATTTTTGCTAGCGCTGGTGCTAAACTGATTTTGGCGGCGCGACGACTAGAACGATTGCAGGAAATCGCAGATGCACTCAGTAAAGACTTGGCAACTGAAACTTATTTGTTACAGTTAGATGTGCGCGATCGCTCTGCTGTTGAATCTGCTATCTCTACCCTACCCCCCTCTTGGTCTGACATCGACATCCTCATCAACAACGCTGGACTGAGTCGCGGTTTAGATAAGTTGCACGCAGGCGACTTTCAAAACTGGGAAGAAATGATTGATACCAATGTTAAAGGCTTGCTTTATGTCACCCGCTATGTTGTTCCGGGAATGGTCAGCCGTGGTCGCGGCCATGTGGTAAATCTGGGTTCTACCGCTGGACATCAAACTTATCCTGGTGGTAATGTCTACTGTGCGACTAAAGCTGCTGTCAAAGCGCTTTCTGAAGGTTTAAAACAAGACCTATTGGGTACTCCTATACGTGTGACTTCTGTTGATCCGGGGATGGTGGAAACGGAATTTAGCGAAGTCAGATTTCATGGCGATCGCGATCGCGCCAAACAGGTCTACCAAGGAGTTAAGCCCCTTACCCCAGAAGATGTTGCTGATGTGATCTTTTTTTGTACCACGCGATCGCCTCATGTCAACATTAACGAAGTGATTCTCATGCCCGTTGACCAAGCTAGCGCCACGTTAGTTCATCGGCGAGAAAATTAACCAATCTGGAAAAAGATGAAGTCGGTAAACTTATGCAGAATACTGCTAACGTCGAAAAACCCGGGGTGACAGCACTCACAGCCATTAACACAGCCAAAGTTCTCACAATTGGCCTTTTAGTGGTTTTTGCTGTGATCTTCGGCATCCAAGACTTACGACAAGTAATCTATTTGTGTCTTCACATCGGTTATTGTCTCTGGTGGCTACTAGAACAGTGGTTCTATCCCCAGCGACGACAGTTATTTAATGAACCTATGGGGGTTAGTGGGTTCATATTTGTGCTGTTGTTTGTCGGTATTTTTTACACTCTACCAGGATACTTGGCATTTACAAATCCCGTCCCTCTATCCATGACGGAGGCGGCGATCGCACTACCACTATATACTTTTGGTACATTGATTAATGCCACCGCAGATGTCCAAAAACTTACTGCCAAGCAGTATGGTGCAGGACTAGTTAGTGATGGTATCTGGCGCTTCTCCCGCAATATTAATTACTTCGGCGATTTGCTAAGGTATCTAAGTTTTAGTGTAGTGGCTGGTTCACCTTGGGCTTATTTAGTGCCAGTAGCAGTCTTATTTGCCTCACTCCAACGGATGTCCCAAAAAGACCAGTCAATGTCTTCCAAGTATCCAGATTATACTGAGTACCAAAAATCTACCAGCCGCTTGATTCCTTTTATTTGGTAGTTATTATCATTACCTGAATTGTACTTAATTAGCCATTCCCACTGTGATATGGAACACTTGCAGGCAAAGCACGCCTGCAATTTTTATGAAATGTTGACAACTCATAATCATTTCGACTATGATTAGCTTAGTAAATTAAATTCATCATCCCAAAAATAGAAAGCCTGGTTATTGGTGCGATCGCAAGACAGGCTAAAAGTTATTGGTGTCTTACCAGTTTTATAAAGAAGAATTCAGAACTCAGCAGCCAGAAGGCGGAAGCCTAATGTTAATTATGGAAATTCCCCTATTGCCTATTTTATTTTTTCACACCACAAGGAGCGAAATATGAACTTGATTCGCTTTGAACATATCAACCTTTCTTGCAACGATATAGATGCAAGCAAAAAGTTTTACCAAACTCTTTTTCCTGATTGGTACGTGCGTGCTGAAGGTGAATTTAATGGTAGTCGCTGGATACATTTTGGGAATAACCAATTTTATCTAGCTTTGAATGACCACACTGGTCAAAAGCGAGTACATCAAGCCTACGAAAATATCGGTATTAATCACGTTGGTTTTGTGATTAAAGATGGGAAAGCCATACAAAAATTGCTGGATGCTGGAGGCATAGGATATTACATAATGACAGCGCCAGAAACCCAGCACAGAATTTATGTCAATGACCCAGATAATAACGAAATTGAGTTAGTTGAATATAATCCAGAGTATGCACTCAAATAATTAAGTAGATCGACCAGGAGACTTTACACGGACACAGAAATAGCATGAACCAAAAACCGGGAAATTCCATCAAAGTCAACAGCCTAGTACCGCAAGGCGGAAGTCAAAAGTCAAAAGTCAAAAGTCAAAAGTCAAAAGTAATATGGAGTAAGCTTTTTAGCGATTGAGAATGGTCTGCTTATTTCCGCCGCACTGTACTAGTGGTTTGTCAATTTTGTTTTGAGGGGTTTTTGGTAGTGCGGGCCGAAAAGCCCGCGTGAGCGAGACGCTCACACTACAGTCCCTCATTTCAACCCTGACAGACTACTAGTACAAGAAGGCTGAAGTATGAAGTATCTACCCCTGCGGGGAAGCAAGCTACGCGAAGCGTCTCCGAAGAAGAAGTATGAAAGTAAGAAGTATATACTGTAGGCTTTTTGTGGTTTTAGAATGGTAGCTTGATTTACGCCGTGGCGTACTAGGCATAGCCCTACCTATTATGTATTTCAATATTCAAGTATGAATCCCATATATAGGACTCCTATTTGATTTCTGAAAAAACTCAGTACATCTCTGCCTCACTTCTTACCCATTGCCTATTGCCTATTGCCTGACTACGCAAATACGTTCAATAATCAAATCGGATTCCTATACAATGCGGGTTACTAACTATGAATTCTTGGCTCTGGATGCAAATTTGCTAGCAGTTCACTTTCGACTATTGCTAATTCATCAAGCCGTTGCATGACAAGATCACGGTCAAAATAAGTATCAGCCAAAACCCAATAAGTACCGAAATGTCGGGCTTCCGATGCCATTAAACCACGATAAAATTTTGCTAATTCTGGTTCAGGACAATGTATTGCCAATAGCCCCAGTCTTTCATGACTACGAGCCTCAATTAAACCGGTGACGAGTAAAGAATCCAGAAATTTTTCGGGTTCTTTAGACCGAACTTGAGCTTTTAAACCAGCTCCATAGGGAGGCGGTGGTAGGGGAGCAAGGGCGATATGTCGGCGTTCTAGCCACTGGTTGACTAGCTCAAAGTGTTCTAGTTCTTCACGGGCGATCGCTGTTAATTCCCTAACCATTTTGGTATTAGAAGGGTAGCGAAACATAAAATTCAATGCCACGCCAGCTGCTTTGCGTTCGCAGTGGGAATGATCGAGTAAAATCATGTCTAAGTTAGCGATCACCTGTTCCACCCAGGCATTGCTTGTGGGTTGTTTGAGGGCGTTGATAGTTGGTAAGGCAGAAGTAAGCACAGCGTGACAGAACTCCGGATTTGGCAATTTTGCTGAGTATCCCAGCACATTGATTTTAATACTGGATTGGGCGATCGCGCATGAGATTGTTGCGGCTAGATCATATCTTGAAAACTTCCTCTATTAGCAACAGGAGTAGACTGAGGCTGTGCGAATCAGATTTGATATTCATCATAATTTTGCTTTTGAGTGTGTGATTTTGGTAGTTGACAACTACTGTTTATGAAACTTGCAATAATTCAGTATATTTTCGCTTCAGCAAAGCCCGGAATTCAGGCATAGTCATGGATAAAGCACCACCAGGATCATTTTTATTTCCAGGTTTTCCACCTTCATCACAGCATTCATCATGCCCTTTGACATCATCAAAGGAAAATATGTCAGGTGCTTGTGACTTGAGCCATAACAGTAGTTTAATTAGTGATTCTTCCTGAGCCAGGGTGTACTTGTGATACCATCCTTCCCGTCGAGAACCATTGCGTTCGACATAGCGCATTTCTGATTCATCGAAATATTCACTGGGAAATTTATGAAACCAAGCTTTAAACTTGCGCTGGCCATTAACTGTCTCAGGTTCACAACGTCCAGCTGCAACTATCTCAATCCCAACGCTGTATTTGTGGTGAAAGGTTCCACTGTGAGATCCGCCTTTATTTAACGGAAAGGCTTGGTAAATGACACCATCACGACCCATCATTAGACATGGGAAACCCAGTTCACCAAGATATTTTAAAGTACCGATTGGATTATCACGTCCTGCCGTGAAGTGAACTACCGCACCGCGTGGATATCCCTGTTCATAAGTCCACTTTGTGGAGATATCAAACGGGTGTTGTGCAAATGGTATCCACAGTTTTTTAGCTCCTGGCTCACCTTCAGGTTTTGGTAAAGGTTTTAGTGTTTGTAGTGCTTTCCAGACATCAATATCAGCAATACCATCGGCTGTCATACTAAACTGCTTTTCAACTGCAATGACTGCTTGTTTAGTCATAGAGCCAAAAATACCATCAACTTTCAGTCCAGCGTCTAGATGTTCGTTAAGTTCCCGTTGCAAAAGCTTAACAGCTTCACCTCTATCTCCTTGCTTGAGTTCTTGATACTGGGTTTGACGTGCTTGTTCAAGAAGTTCCTGGGCTTCATTGTATAGCTTTTGCATGATGTACTCATGGTAGACCAACCCTCCATGTTGAGTCTTCCATGTGTTTGTATAGCCAGGAGGGCACCAAATGGGGCAGATGAAGGCCAGAAAATCTGCGGCGCTGCTTACATGATCACGCCATCCTTTGTAGGGCGATCGCTCAAGAAAATTCCAATAGCCACGCACCGCATCTACTGAATTCGCAAACTTACAAAAATTATCTCCACCGGTAGGCTCACTGGTTGTCTGATAGTAGACAGACTTAGCAATGCCGTTCATTTCTTCACGCCATTTCAGCCCGTGGTAATTATGATGTAGTTTTGCTAAATTAGTACTCCCTCGTCCACTTTCCAGAATTGCTTGCGCGAGACAGACTGTTGCCAATTGTGGAAATTCAATATCTGTTTGTGCTACAGCTTCAATAAATTCTTGCCAACTCATAAAATTTTCTTTGGTAAAGATAACCTTGATTTTCATTAGAGGTATTAACCAAAAATTTTGATTAATACCTTAAAAAAATATACAAGAGTGCGTCACTGAGATAAACCTGGAAATACCAAGAATTTATGCGTACTGATACACCCTGCTAACTTTATCTGATTGGACTAAATACCACTGTTCCACCCTGATGACCAGTTCTTCTAAAGTTACCGATAAAAGTCCAGTTAATATATCCACCATCACCGCGATTGGTGAATGTACCACTGCTAAAAGTCCAAACACCAAATGGAATACCGTCACAGGTGGCTCTTCTAAAATCATCACCTACTAGTCCATGACTATATGATTGGTTCAAGTTAAAAACCATTACATTCCGACGTCCTCCTGCTTGCTGGTAAGCTCCTCTCGCTATATTTTGTACACAAGTTGACCGATCCGCCAAGGCAGGTCGAGAAAAAATAGCAGAACTAGTTACCAATAATGTTGCACCAGTTATAGCAAGTGATAAGTTTTTTATCATTGCTTTTTTAATGGATGATTTGTTTGTGGCAACAGTATTTTGATCTGTCATAATTAACTCCTGAATTTGTGATTTTTTTCAACCTTAATACACGAGTTCAACTTATGAATAAGAATCTTTTTCTAGATTGTGTGATTCTCTGTTGAACAGAACCCGGATTTCTCACAAGCCGAAAAAAATAGGGGTCGAAAACTGCCAAAATATCTATTGCACATGAATTCCAGCAGTTTTAAGCATGACCCCCAATAAAACAGGTTGTATACCGGAACAGTTCCAATTTGAATCAGTAAAGTCATGTCCAGTCGTAGTTAATTTCAACGGTGAGACTGTAACATCAGATGCCGGAGTAACTTTAATTGCGGAGCTAGACCGAAAAAGGGAGATAACATCACGGCTAGCAGGATGTTTTAAAGATTACCGAGAACAAAATCGAATTGAACATTCGGTCAGTAGTTTAATTGCACAGAGAGTATATGGTTTAGTAATGGGTTATGAAGACATCAATGACCATGAAACTTTACGTCATGATGTGATGTTTGCGCTCTCCGTTGGAAAATCCATTACTTCGGGACAAGAACCAGTTAAAATGGCCGGAAAAAGTACCTTAAATCGTCTTGAACACTGTCCAGAAGATGTTTCAAATAGAGCCGAGAGTCGATATCATCGAATTGAGCATGATGCAGAAGCAATAGAAAAACTGCTGGTTGAAATATTTTTAGAATCCTTTCAGAAACCACCACGACAAATAGTTTTAGACTTGGATGTTACTGATGACTTAGTACACGGTAATCAAGAAAAATCTTTCTTTAACCCTTACTATAAAGGGTATTGCTATGCTCCCCTATATATTTTCTGTGGGAAACATTTATTAGCCTCAAAACTACGTGCTTCAAATGTAGATCCGGCAGAAGAGGCATTGCCAGAATTACAACGAGTAATTAAACTAATACGTGAACGTTGGAGTAATGTGAAAATTCTTGTGCGTGGAGATAGTGCATATTCGAGAGAAGATATTATGAGTTGGTGCGAATCTCAAATCGGAGTAGATTATGTGTTTGGATTGGCACAAAACAGTCGGCTAATTCAACTGTCTCAATCAACTAAATACCGAGCTTTTCTGGAATACTCGCAAAAAATTGAAACCGTAGTAGAGTTTTTTGAAACCTTATTTACTCCGTCAGATGACTTAAAAAAACAAGCAACAGCATTGGTTGATAGCTCAGTTTGGTATTGTTCTCTCGATTATAAAACTTTCTTAAGTTGGAGCCGTAATCGCCGCGTTGTCTCAAAAATTGAATATAGCAATGAAGGAGTAAATACTCGCTTTGTCGTGACTTCACTCCCTAGTAAAAAAGTACCGCCAGGACGGCTTTATACTCAAAAATATTGTCCACGAGGCAATATAGAGAATTGTTTCAAGGAACAAAAATTAGAATTAAAAAGTGACAGAACTAGTACTCATACATTTGCTGGTAATCAATTACGTCTGTGGTTTACTTCCATAGCTTATATTTTGATGAATGCCCTCCGAGAGAAATGTTTGGCAAAAACCGAACTCCAAAATGCTCAAGTTGGAACTATCCGTACAAAGTTATTGAAATTAGGAGCAATTATTACTGTTAGTCGCCGACGGGTTTTGATTGCAATTAGTAATGCTTACCCCTACAAAGAGATTTTCGCAACAGCTTATAATTATTTATCTCGGCTAAAATGCCCTGGTTAATTTTCTCTTAGTTGGAATTATAATTTTATAATTATTAGCTTAAAATTTGGGTTGTTTTACTGGATTCAACCCTAGTTTTACTATGTTTATTGTTATGTTTAAAGAGTTATTGCCTCAGTATTTAAGATTTATATTGTATGCATTTATTCTTATAGGTTAAGTCTTAATACTGCTGTATCCTGTTTTAGAATCCAATTTGATGATGTATCAATTAAATTATCCTAAATTTTGCTAATGCCAATGATTTTTTCTAACTTGTGAGAAATCCGGGTATAAGTATTTACCCAAAGCAAGTGATGTCTATGACAAGACACTTATAGGATTAGTATTTGATTTCTGAAATACACGTAGGGTGGCTTACATCTTGCACCAGTTGCAATAATCCATTTTTTGTAGGGTGGGCAGTGCCTAGGGTGTTGACTTTGTTGGTTTTTAGGCGAAATTATTTCATACAATAATAATGTCGTTGATATCTAGCAGAGTCAAAACCAATGCAAGAGTTCAAAAGCCCAGTTAGTAGATTAGCAAGGTTATTTGAAAAAGGTCGAGATAACTGGAAAGAAAAAGCTCTATTGAGACATAAAAAGATTAGGGCATTAGAAATAAAGGTGAGAGATTTATTAGATTCAAGGGAAGAATGGAAAAACCGTGCGCTGGCAGCAGAGTCAAAACTGAAATCACAAAATATTGAAGGAGGGTCATCAGAAAAAAAGAAGATTGGTCAGCCGAAGGAGAAAACATAGAGACTACAGAATTAAATATCAAAGGTCACCATTATGACGCGAAAACAATTCAGCAATCATTAGAACTTTTGATGAAATGCGGTATAAGTCTTAGAGGAGCGGAGAAAGTATTTGAGTTATTTAACAATTCGGAATCCCAGACAAATCCTACTTTCACATGTATCAGAAAATGGTTAGGAAGAATCGGGATATATGAGTTAAAAAGGGAAAAAGAATATCGAGATGATTGGATATTTATTGTCGATTTAACTGTGGAATTAGGGAAACAAAAAGCTTTAGTGGTTTTAGGAATTTCACAGCAGAATCTTCAGTCAAATGTGATTGATAAAAAAAGAGGAGTGTCACACAAAGATGTGGAAATTCTCGGATTAGAAATTATGGATTCTACCAGAGGAGAACTCATAGAACACCAGCTAGATAAAATAAGTAAAAGAGTGGGTGTGCCAGTGCAAATAGTTGCGGACAATGGTAGCGACTTGGCTCGTGGAATCAAGCTATATCAACAAAAATATCCGGAATTAATTTACACTCATGATGTAACTCATGCAATGGCTTTGCTTTTGAAATGTCAGTTAGATACGGATGATAGATATCAGTCATTTATTCAAAAGTGTAATATTTCGAGGCAAAAACTACAACAGACAGAATTATCTTTTATATCTCCTCCTTCCCAACGTTCTCAGTGTCGTTATTTTAATGTGGAAATCTTGACAGATTGGGCAATCCATCTGTTAAATGCCCCGACAGAAACTCTCTTAAAATTAATGCCAGATGCCGAGCCTTTGATGATTACTCAGAAAATAAGAGATAAATTAGGATGGTTAGCTGATTATGAATTAGACGTAATGAAGTGGCATCAAATGGTGTCATTAACACGCCGGGTTGAAGCCCAACTAAAACAATCAGGACTTAGTCATCAATCTCTGGACTATTTTCAGCAGAATCAATCTATATTTCTTGATAATTGTCTCTCTGATTTTCAACAGAATATTTTTGATTACTTGGCTGTTCAATGTAACAAAATCACAGGACATGGTACTTTTTTAGCTACTTCTGATGTCATTGAATCATTGTTTGGAAAATATAAGCATTTTTCTGCACGCTGTCCATTTAAAGAGATGGGTCAGATGTTACTAACCATCTGTTTATCTACTATCGATCTAACCACTGCTGTTGTTAAAAATGCACTCTCAACAATTAGTTTTACTTCGGTTGAAGCATGGCTAGATGAAGTTTTTGGTCAATCTACACTCTCAAAACGAAAAATGTTATTTTCGGCTGATTATGAAGACACAAAAACTGTATGAACTTTTACCCCGAAAAAAGGCACAGAGTCAACACCCTAGGCAGTGCCCACCATTACCTAAAACTCCTATGTTTGTGTCAGTGGGCATTGCCCACCCTACAGATCAGGAGATTTTTTCAATAATCAAACCCGATTCCTATAGAACAATTAGCTCAAAGTTAGTAACAATCAGTTGCCTTGGTTTTTTTTCTGGCGATGGTGTTCCACAAGCAATTCTAAAACTGAGGAAATATCAATATTCTGGTCAGTTTGAATTTGGAGAACAATATCGTCCAGGCAAATATCTGAGCCTACAAACTCCATCAATCCAGGACTTCTCAATTCCTGAAACAGTTGATATCTAATTTCCAAAGGCATCTCCCGGAACTTTTTGGTTAGTAATATAACTTTTTCTTGTTCAGCAAGATTATCAATCAATCGGTCAACTTCTTCTAGAAACGACATAGCAAAAAAAACGCACCATTTCATATTTCTGGTTTTTCTGGATCTTTTATGCGAATAGTTTAGAACTATCATTCTGATCAAAGGAAACAGTCTCCAAGATACCTCGCTTCACTGCATTACGCTCAGTATGACAAAGTTCAGCTTTTATCCGTTTGTAGTATAGCTCAAGTCTACTTAAGTAGACTCAAAATTTTGAGAGATATTTAGTCATCTTCAGATGACTTTTGCTATGAGCAAGGAACTGAAGTTCCTTGCGGGATATGGATTACATCTTAAGTTCACACGTATGAACAACCTTTCACCCTTTTACATCGGCAAAATTTTTTTAGAAATCACCTAGGTTTCCTAAGGTAAGATATGTGATAAAAGCGATACAAGGTTGCGGCAGATGCTTAAGCGTCTTTGGCAATGGCTCAAACGGTTTATTCAGCGCTTATTTCGCAGCAAGCGGACTGTTTCTCCGCCATTAAGAGAACAGAAGACAGTAGAAATAATTAAACAATTGACGGATATTGAGTATGAATCTTTATTCCTCCAATTGTTGGCAGAGGTTAATGATGGCTTGGGGAGAGGAGGGGTAAAAGGTTTCTTGGCTGCAAAGCGCATCAATGAAGGAAATTTAGTAGAGTGGTTGCGTGGCTTTGGCGAAAGATTGTTAGCATCAACCGCAGCGAATGATGAGTTAGCAGCGCGGCTGGTGCGCTTTGGGGAGTTGGGCGTTGGGGAATTGGGTGATGTGGCGCGTGATATTGGGAAGCAATTAACGAACCGCAGAGGCGCAGACTCGGAGGAAGGAGGGGAATTAGAACTACAAGTACTACCAGAAGTAGCTAAATTGTTTACACTTTTGCAAAATAATAATAATGTTGTCCACCCATTTATCCAGAATTTGGGAATTACAACAATTCCAGAAGTAAAAACAAATTTTCCAGCATTAACGTATCAGATAAATAATATAGCTCAAGAAATTGAAAATATCCCAACTACGTGGTTTGATCTGGGTGTTAAGCAAACAATGATTGGGGATTTTGAAGGAGCGATCTCATCCTATGACAAAGCACTCGAAATTAAACCTGGCTACTACGAAGCTTGGTACTTGCGGGGGTATGCGTTATCGAATTTAAAACGCAATGAAGAGGCGATCGCGTCCTTCGACAAAGTGCTGGCAATTCAACCTGATTATTATGCAGCTTGGAATAGAAAAGGTGCAGCATTAGATCATTTAAAGAGATATGAAGATGCTATTGCATCATTTGACCAAGCTATAAAAATCGACCCTGACAACCATGAAGCTTGGCATAACAAGGGAAATATGCTTGATAAATTAGGCGAGTATGAGAAAGCGCTAATCAGCTATGACAAAGCCCAACAACTTGACTCTAGCTGCTATTCTGGCTGGAATGCTCGCGGTGTGACACTAACTAGTTTGGGACGAGATGAAGAAGCGATTCTATCGTGTGACAAAGCACTAGCAATTCAACCTAATGACCATCTAGCTTGGTTCAACCGAGGGAATGCGCTAGTGAATTTAGGACGCTATGAAGAGGCGCTTACATCCTCAAATAAAGCCCTAGAAATTGAACCTAATTTCCATCAGGCTTGGGACAATCGGGGAACTGCACTAAGGAATTTAGGATGCTATGAAGAAGCAATTTTATCCTACGATAAAGCATTAGAAATTCAACCTGACTACCACCAAGTTTGGGACAACCGGGGAATCGCGCTGGGGAATTTAGGACGCTATGAAGAGGCGATTCTATCCTCCAGCAAAGCCTTGGAAATACAACCTGATTTTCACTATGCTTGGAATAACCGAGGGTTTGCGCTGGGGAATTTAGGATGCCATGAAGAAGCGATTTTATCTTACGATAAAGCCATAGAAATTCAACCTAATTTTCACCTAGCTTGGAACAATCGGGGGAATACGCTATTGAATTTAGGACGCTATGAAGAGGCGATTCTATCTTGTGATAAGGCACTAGAAATTCAACCTGATTTTCACCCAGCTTTGTACAACCGGGGGATTGCGCTATTGAATTTAGGACGTTATGAAGAGGCAATTCTATCCTACGATAAAGCACTAGCAATTCAACCAGATATCCAGCAAGCTTGGAATAACCGGGGTATAGCTGCTAGGAACTCAATTAATTTTAATCAGTTATTGGCTTTTTCTAGTTCCATTGCTAGACAAAATCCGCAACTTAACCAGCGCGGCTATGAGGGAGAATTGGCAAGCTATGAGGAAGGGTTAAAGTATTGTCACCAAGACACCCATCCGCAAGGTTGGGGAGAATTACATCAAGCAATTGGTAAGGCTTACTATTTCCGAGGACGAGCAGATTCTCATCCTCGAAGCTATTGGCACAAAGCTGTTACCAGTTACAATGAAGCACTAAAAACTCTCACAGAAGTAGATTTTCCTGAGTTGCATCTGGAAGTTTTGCAAAATTTAATTCGTGTCCATTCGGATTTAGGAGAAACCGCTAAGGCTGAAGAACTCAAGCGATGGGGTACAGATTTATTACTATGTTTATTAAATGAACCAAATCGCCCTGATAAAAGTAAAAAACAACTGGCTTTTAAATTTGCATGGCTGCAGCAGTTGACTGTTGATTTAGCTGTGCAATCTGGCAATTTATTACAAGCAGTTGAATTAGCAGAACAGGGGAAAAATGCCTGCTTGAGTTGGCTTTTGGATGGGTGGAGTGATGAGATTTCCTCACCCAGTTATTCACAGATGCAACAACTGCTAAATCCTACAACTGCTATTGTCTACTGGCATCTTAGCCCTTACGCTCTACACACTTTTATCCTCAAACACGACACCCCAGAACCTATTGCATTGGGAGAAACCGGGGTTCTCAATCAGCCGCAACGTTTGCGGGATTTTGAAGACTGGCTGAAAAAGTGGAATGAACAATACGCTGATTATCGCCAAGGTAAGAAAGGTGAAGTAGCCGGAACGTGGCGCGACAATTTGCCGGAAATGTTACATAGTTTGAGTAATATTCTCGATATCAACACTATTGTTTCCCACATTCCCGACATCACGCAACTGATTCTGATTCCTCACCGCGATTTACACAGATTACCGCTACATGAACTGTTTCCACCGGAATTCACCATCAGTTATTTGCCTAGCGTCCAAATTGGGTTGATTTCCTCTAGCTTTAAACCACAAGGTAATAAGTTAGATAAGCTACTCAGCATTGAACATCCCACCAGTAGCGGTTATCCCTCGCTGGAGTTTGCTCAAATTGAATCGCAAGCCATCAGCCGGATGTTTCCCAATCCCACCCGTCAGCGTTCTGAGGAAGCTACGAAAGCAGCAGTTATTAATGCTTTGCGCCAAGGCTACAATATTTTTCACTTTACAGGACATGGTATATACAACTTCCACAATCCGGCGTTATCTCACTTGGCGTTGGCGGGAGAAGATAAACTCACTCTCGTGGATATCCGCAATTTTGATTTAAGTAGCTATCAACTCGTCAGCTTGGCGGCTTGCGAAACCGCAATTACAGGTAATCACACTATCACAAATGAATATGTGGGACTTGTCAGTGGCTTTATGAGTTGCGGTGTGGCTCATGTTGTCAGTACGCTGTGGACTGTGGAATCAGAAGCTAGTGCTTTGATGATGATGCAATTCTACAATTTGCTGCAACAAGGTAAATCAGAGGCGGTGGCTTTAGCTGGTGCGACTCAATGGTTGCGGAATGTCAACAATGCACAATTAGCAGCATGGTATGCGGGGGAAATCGACAAACTCCCAGCCGATGAGGATTTAGTTCGCCGTTTTTTGTCACGCCATTTAGATAATCTTAAGAATCAATCAGAACCCAGTAAACAACCCTATAATCACCCTTATTTCTGGTCAGCTTTTACGATTACTGGTATCTTTCCAATGTAGGGTGTGTTGTCGCGCAGCACAACGCACCGTCAAAAAACAATGAAAGGTGCGTTAGCCTACGGCATAACACACCTACTGGCGTGTCAAGCCTAAATTTGTGCGTTAACCAAAAATACATTGTACGGGCACGGCACTAGTAAGATTATCGGCTTGCCGAAAAGATTTAGGATGCCGTGCCCCTACGAGAGCAACTCAATGAGAATGTCTTTTATGGGTGGTTCATTTGATTGAATTAATGCAACATTCTAGTCTTGTCACGCCACTACGTCAAATTTATGTATTGAATTACTGGTATCTTTTCATCATGCAACCAATAGAAGCTTCTGAACTGAAAGCCTTTATTTTGGGGCTATATCAGCTTGACGCACCGTTACCGGATGATATCCAAGCACAGCTAAAGACAATCAAAATACCTGCGGATATTGGTAAACTGGATGCGATCGCTCACAGTTATCCTCCCCTAGCAAAATCATACAAGCAAGTGTGGGATGCTTTGAGTGCGATCGCTCAAACCCGTAGTAAAGGTATTGATAGTATACCTGAGCTTGTGTCCAACCCACTAAATACAGAAATTGACAACAGTTCTAGGGAAGTTGAAGAAGCACTCGTTGAGTTTGACCAACAAGTCGATCATAATAAACTCACAGAAATTGCTCGTCAAATCGTTCAGGCTTTGAATCCAGTCAAAACAGCCAGAGATATTATCCAAACAATATTTTTTTAAGAGGATGTTTGTAAAGTCTAATTCACTATTCATCCAGGCGATTAGAAATCGCGGCTACACAGACAAAACCCACCTCCGTGGGTTTAAGATCCTTAATTATACCTCAGTCCGCGCAGGCGGACTTAGTTTGTGTAGCCGCGAATTCCATTCGCAAGGGCTGTTATGTGCATTTCAACAATCAAATCGGATTCCTATAGTTGGGTATTCTAAATTATGAGCCAACAGTATGAATTAATTTACCCAACTCTCGATTTATTTCTTTATGACTTGAAAGCAGGTTTAGGACAAAATGAATCAAAAATCGAGCAGAATCGTGAACAGTTTTGGCAAAAAATCTATGGTGGTAAATTAGATAAGCAGCGTCTAGAAGCATTACGTCAAGCTGAAGCAGATGATTATGAAGACATCGTTTTACTAGGTAATCAGCAAGTAGAGAAGTTTCCGTCTCCTCTAGATGGCTATTATTATCCTGTACAACTGGGAGACACTTACGCACTCCAGGTAGACTGCACTGCTAACTATATAAATGATTATAAATATGCGCCTCAACCTGTGACTTGTTTGCAGCAGTTACAGAAAGACTCGAAAATTAATGAACTAAAAGGTAAAATTGGTCAAAGCTGGTTAATTTGGGGTCAGCTAGCCGCAGATAATCAAGACCCCATAGCTACTGCTGAAGCTTGCTATGCACAATTAAAATTAGACCCCAAGCAAAATGGGGAGATTGATTATAGAGGAGAAGGAAAGTTTTTTGGCGGGACTGTGTTTGAATTGTGGCGACTCCCTACAGAAGCACAGCAATTTAGTGATGGCTATCATCTCTTAATTTGCTTGTTTCCCCATCAACTGAGAATAGATGAAATTAGAGATATTAATAAAAATCTGTATTCAGAATTAATCCATCTTTTTCGATATCGTAATAAAATCCTTTGGGCTTACGCTCAAAGTCGCATCATCAAAAGTAATTTAAAGCAAGCCTCGCAATTAGTTCAAGATAAAGTAAACTCTTTAAATAAAAAAGTTGAAGATGATCAATTTGAGATTAATAAACTCCAAAAAATCTTAAAGGATACGCCGGAGCTTTTATTAAAGTACACGAATAACTTAAGCTATCTAGACGACCAGCACCGCACTATTAATATTAATATTAGTAATTATCAGAAACGTTGGCAAAGACTAAAGGATTTAGATGCTAATAGTGATTGGGATTTTTTGCAAATCTTCAGTGAATTTGCCAAAGACAAGTTTTTAGTACAGATTGAAACAGACCAGGCTTACTTTAGCCCTGGCTTAACCTTAATGGAAAATTACATCAAGACCATCCAAGGTATGATTGACATAGAACAAACCAGAAGCGATCGCACTCTCAACACCACAATAGCGATCGCCGGTATCGGACTCGCCACCAGCCAAATCGCTTCTGCTGTCATCCTGGCAGAAATCCCTAAAGATAAACACCCACTCACTTACCAAACTGAAGTTTTTATTTGGAGTTTGGGTATAGGCTTGATTTTTGCGGCGTTAACCTATACAGTGCTTCGCATCTTTCGCCGCTAAATTACTTTGTGTAAGAATGCGCTTAGTTTACCATGTCCACTCAACATAAAATCCAAAGCATATACACTGATGGCGCTTGCACAGGTAATCCTGGCCCTGGCGGTTGGGGTACTGTCGTCTATTTTAGTGATGATTCGATTCACGAAATGGGCGATGCAGCTTCCCACACCACTAATAATAAAATGGAGATCCAAGCAGCGATCGCTGCTCTCCAATACCTGCAAGCATCAGGACAAACTGAACCCATCACCCTTTATACCGACAGCGAATATGTAATTAAATCCATTACCCAGTGGATGAAAGGCTGGAAAAAAAGAGGCTGGAAAAAGGCTGATGGTAATCCTGTCCAAAACCAAGACCTGTTGCAAATTTTGGATGACCTCAATAGCGACTTAGCGGTAAACTGGCAACATGTCCGGGGTCATTCTGGTAACATAGGTAACGAGCGCTGTGATGCGATCGCCCGCGCCTTCGCTAATGGCAAAATCCCATCCCTGCAACAATCTTCCCCTCTAGACTCCCAGCCATCTCTACCACCAAAAAATGAGATAAATGTAGCAAAAGTGCCTGATTCTCACGCTAACTCTACAATAATTAACAACAAGGAACAAGAAATCAGTACTCTTGCATCAGATATAACCATTATGGAGTCACATATCACACCTACTGCCGCTGCAATTGATGAAAAACCACCTGAGTTGAGGGTGACACAACTACGCAACTTAGTAGAAACGTTGCGTATTGCTGACGAAATCGCCAACAAAGGCTACTTAATCACCAGTTCTGAACTAGCAGACCTCATGGATGTTCACGCCAGCGCTGTCACCAGTCGCGGCGACCAATGGCGCTGGCGCAACTGGATAGTCTCACGGGTAAGACGTGAAGGTAATCAAATTCTCTGGGAACTAGAACGTGGCGATCAAGTTGGAGGGGAAAGCGAGTAATCAGTCAACAGTGAACAGTGAACTAACTGATAACTGATAACTGACTAACTATATTTCCTTCCCCGCCACTCTCTGGGAGTGTGGAATGCAGATAAGAAAATTCGTAATACTGCTAAAGGGTCAGCGAAGGGGGAAAGCCAGAACAACCAGCCACCTTTAGCATCTTTGCGATCATAAGAAGGTGCGATCGCCAATAGCATAGCAAAGCGAATTACCAAGAGAAATATATTTAATCCCAGTAAGAGGAGCAGGGGAGAGGGGGAAAGAGAAGGAGAAAAGACAAGGTAACTGAGGACAACCAATAACGGTAGACCCTGAACTGCTGAGAGTAACCATAAATCTCCCCAAATTTGCCCACGGGGAGATGCATCTTTCAGGTCAAGACTGCGCCCCCATTCTTTCCACGTCTCTAAAGCACCTTCATACATCCGCACCTTTAACACCTTTGCACCATCTAAAAAGCCCACCTTAAACCCTTGGGCGGCAATATACCGCGCCAAGGTGACATCATCACAAAAGGAACTACTCGCACTACTGTAACCATCCACAGCAGCTAAGACAGAGCGACGGCACAAAAAGCACTGACCATTTGCCATCACCCTTTCTGGTTGTTCTGTATTGATACCAGCCGGGTCAAATCGGTAAAGCAGAGTCATCAACAAAGCTGGTTGTAGCCAACATTCTCCTGGATACTTGAGGACGAATTGGGGTGAAAGAGACACCAAATCATATCCCTGGGTTGTGGCTGTCTGCACTAAACCAGCCACCAAACCAGGATCGGGTACAGTATCAGCATCCATTCCTAAAAACCATTGACTTGCTGCTGCACTCTGCAAAAAGCCATTATGCAACGCCCAAGGACGACCCACCCAACCAGGAGGTAGGGGATCATCTGTTAGCAGGCGAAACCGAGGATCTCTTTGCTGTGCAGCTTTGACTAAATCAGGAGTACCATCTCGAGACTTGCTATCTACAACGATAATCTCTCGCACTTCGTAGCTTTGACAAGTTAAGCCAGCTAACAAGGGGCTAATACGCAGCGCTTCGTTAAGTGTAGGCACAACAACACTGACAGTACCCAAGAGGTCTGGTGTGGGTTGTTGGGGTTGAATGGGGGGATAGCGTCTTGGGCCTTTTACCAAGCGTGAAAGCAGAATTGCTGTTGCTGGTAACTGGATAAGTAGTAATAGTATCGAAACGTCTGTCATTGGTCATTTGTCATTGGTCATTTGTCAAGAGTCAAGAGTCATTAATTATTTCTCTCTTACCTCCCCCGCTCCCCGCTCCCTGCTCCCTGCTCCCTGCGCCCTTCCCTATTTCAAGGCTACTTTGACATTAGCTACTGAAATTTCTGGAGTTACTGGTTCTACTGTGGTGAATTGGGTTTGTGTGCTGGCGTTTGCACCTTTCCACCAGAGTGTGACAGCAGGAGCGACACCAAGTAATAAACCGAGCAATACAGGGATAGAAAAGCCTGCAGCCAAGCTCATTACTGTGGCAAAGCCAAAGTTGCTTAAATAAACTACCAAAGGCACCTTAAGCTGCGATCGCTCTATTGTGATTGGGTTGTTTCTCCACAACAGTGCAGCTACAGTCATAAACACCGATCCAGTACCCATCCAACCAACAAAGTTTTGGTAGGGCATACCAAAGAATGGCCCCGGTTGCTGCCAATACCAGAAGGGTAGAGAGGTTTGGCTCATGGCGGGATCAAGTACAAAATCCCAAGAGGTGAGTAACAACGCACCCAAAGCGATCGCCCCTACATGACGCCACAAGCTAGGTTTTTTGTCAACTTCTAAACCAGCTCTAGCTAGTAGGTAAGCAACGCATCCCACATAAAACCAAGACAAGGGAATCGTAAAGGGTACTAAACCTGCAATTTTATACCCCAAGCCGCTCAGGTAACTATAGTGACCAAAAGGAAACCCAGTGCTAGTTCCCAAGAGTTCACTGCCCAAGGAAATAAATACCGATGGCAGCAGAAACGCTAAAGCGCGACCTAAACCCAATGTCCTTAAAGCATACAGGAATACGGCAACCGCACCCAAAATCATATAAACTACACCGCCTCCCGCCATACTCCACTGCATGGCGGTTTGTCCAACCTCAGATAGGTTCAAAATTACTTCGGCATTAGGTACAACTAGTAGTATTCCTACCAATCCAAACACCATTGACACGATATGACCAATGAGGCATACGCGTTCCGCAATAACAAGTTGTCTCATGATAATTCCTTAGCAAGATGTGACACGCGGCTAATCGGCTGCTAACAGTTTACAAATGTTTAAGAACATAATTTAACTAATTTGGTGCTAATTTGTGCGGCAATTACCTGAAAACTTGCTGAGATTTTTGGTAAAAGCATAACAGCCGATTGATTGAGTCTAAAAAATAATAAGATGATATATAGTCTAAGCTATTGGAGTCAAAATCTATCTAACTGACGCTAGCTTCGCCTTGGGCATAAACCTGACCCTTGAATTAAAAATATAAAAATACTCCCAGAATACTAGAGAGCATTAACGGAAGACGAATATCAAAACCTTAGCCACACCTCTATTGCAGTCAGGTCTTTGGTTACGCTATATAGATAGTTATGAAATAATAACCTCAGCCGCTACTGGGAATTAACCCGTGTCAATCTTGAAAAGAGTTCCTTGGGTTTCCCTGGCACTAGTACTGCTTAGTTACAGTACCTTAGGCTGGGTAATATCCGAAACCAAGCCCCCTTGGTTTGTCTGGCTGGTACTTGTATTAGGTATTTTGCTTCTGGTAGGCAGCTTGACCATTCCTTGGTCAAAGATGACAGAATTTTCCCTTGTCCTGTTCGAGTCTAATACCAGGACATTTATTTTTGCGATTTCAGCAGCTTTTTTGTTTTTTTTAATGCTTGCCTGGTTTCGGTTATTTCTTGATACCTTGCTCATCATTTCAGCAGCTATATTAGCCAGAATTGACTTTCAGGCAGCTGGGTTGCAAGAAGGACAAGCTTTTTGGATTACGTCTATCGTTTCTTTGACAGGGTTAGCCTTGGGTGCAGCCATGCAAATGGTACTTTTTCGCTGAATGGGGCAGAGGGGGATGAAGGAGACAAAGAAGAAATAATTAATGACTTTTAACCCCTCGCCCTGAGCGGAGACGTTAGCGTCTCCGCAGGAGAAGGAGAAGGGTTGACTCTTGACCAATTCTTAACTAGCTACGGATTCGACAGCCGCCACGACTGGTGTGTAAACGCTAACTTTCTTGCGGCTTTTACCTTTACGTTCAAAGGTGACAACGCCGTCAACTAAAGCAAACAAAGTATCATCACTACCAATACCGACATTGTTACCAGGATGATATTTTGTACCACGCTGCCGCACGAGAATGTTTCCCGCCCGTACAGTTTGACCACCGTAGCGCTTGACACCTAAGCGCTGGGCGTTAGAGTCACGACCGTTGCGTGTACTACCTGTTCCTTTTTTATGAGCCATAATTTCCTCTGATGTTTCTAGTTCTTGATTATTATTCAGCAGCAGTTTCTACAGCTTGGTCATCAACTTCGGGGGTGGGAGCGATCGCTGCTTCTTCAGCCGCCAACACTGTACCATTGAGGTTAATGGAGTTAATCAAAAGTCTGGTGATTTCTTGGCGATGTCCCCGTTTTTTGCGAGTTTTCTTTTTGGGCTTCATCTTGTACACCAAGACTTTACGACCTCTGAGATGTCTTAGCACCGTCCCTTCTACAGTCGCACCGGCTACTCTTGGTTGTCCGATGGTGACTCCACCGTCATGAGCTACCAGTAATACTGCGTCTATTGTAACTTTTTCGTCTGGTGCAGCAGTCAGCAGCTCGATATCGTAAAATCGACCCGCCTCAACTCGTATTTGTTTGCCACCAGTTTCAATAATTGCGTAAGTCATGGGATGGTCCTTAGGTTTGCCGTACAGGTAGCTGGCTTTATATCTTCATGCATAGAAGTGATGTCTAACGACAAGCCGCTTTGCGTCTGCGCTATTGCCAGCTTTTGCAGTATGTCTACCTGATCCGAGCGGAAATTAGACAGACAATCTAAAATTCTATTTGATTGCCTAGTGTTAAGTCAACTATTATGCAAGTTTTAGATGCTAAAACCTTTGGCTATTAAGAGGTTCAAGAATTATAGCGGTTCTCAGTCGGATGCAACACAATCGAGGAAACCCCAGAGGGCGGGAAAACCCTGCCCCTACAAGCTTTGGGATTTAAAACTGTGCCTCAAATGCTACAAGTTTCCCAAAAAGTTGACTTGATTTGCGAAATCGTGACTTGTGCTGATGTATTTAGTCAGGACACAGAACAGCACCTAAAAATCTGAGCAAAGGACTCTGTTGCTCAGATTTTCTTTTTTCTATCGACCAAGCTTCACCTCTGGAACTCATATCGTCTCACCGATGAGTTAGGATGGCTATATTTTAATTAGGTAAGATGAAAAGAATAGAAGTTGAACAGAGAACAATTTTTATTGGTTTAGCAGGTAGCCACGGCTATGGATTAAATCGTCCTGGTTCCGATTTTGATTATCGGGGTGTGTTTATCGCACCCAAAAGATATTACTTAGGATTTGACCACATAGAACAAAAAGAAACCGGTTGGGATGAAGTAGGAATATTTCCTTTTCTAGATAATAATAAAGACACAGTTATATATGAATTAAAAAAAGTCATTCAATTACTATCTGGAGCCAATCCCAACGTTTTAGAATTGCTGTGGTTGCCTAGCTATCCTGTGTTAACACCAATAGGACAGCACTTAATTAACCACAAACAGCTATTTTTAAGTAAGAAGGTAAAGCATACTTATACTGGTTACGCTTTTGCCCAAATCAAAAAGATGGAAACCCATCGTAAGTGGTTGTTAAATCCACCACAAAAGAAACCGCTTCCTTCTGATTTTGGTATAGAAGACGAAGCACCATTAATTAAAGATGAGCTAAATGCTTTTCTGGAGTATCTTTATAACCTAATTAGGGGAAGGATTGAGTTTTTAGAAGAGGCTGAACAACTATATCAACTATTGACAGCAGATATTGATTTCAAAGGCATATTGAAACAATATACTTTGCCTGATGAGACTTTAGAATATACGCAAACATTAACCAACAGTCGTAAAGACTTTATTCGCCTGCTGCAAAAAAGTCAAACCTATCAAGTAGCTTTAAGAGAATGGAAAGCCTATTTATCATGGCAAGAAAATAGGAATCCCACTAGGGCAGAAACGGAAAGAAAGTCTGGTTTTGACCTGAAGCATGGGATGCACTGCATTAGATTATTACGCAGTGGACTGGAAATATTGCGAACAGGTAATGTGATTGTAGATAGGAGGATAGCTGGTGATGTTGAAGATTTAAAAGCTATCCTTCAGGGTGAGTATAGTTATGATCAGGTGATGAAAATGGCGGAAGATTTAGTTGCTGAAATGGATATTGTTTACGAACAATCAACTCTACCTCACAAACCTGACTTAGAGCAAATTAATGAGTTATGTATGGAATTGGTAGAGATGCAGGGGTGGTGATTTTTCAGTTATCAGTTAACAGTCTGAATTAAATCGACAAAGCCATAGAAACTAATGAATAGTAGTAGCAATGCTGTTAATTTGGTGATTCGTGATTGGTATGAGGGGGCGATCGCTTCTCTAACTAAAATAGAGATAGATGCCCCAACTACTAAGCTCAAGACCAGTACCCAATAGGGTCTGTCTGGTAAAATTGTGGCAACTGCTAGCATGGCGATCGCTAGCGTGAGCATCAATGACTCTACAAACCGGGGTGGGTTATATTGGCTGGCTAAAATAAAGCTATTTAACCAAAAGTGCCACAATCTCATATTTCATCGCTTTTGGGGAATAGTGAAAAGACTGTTAACTGTTCACTGTTAACTGTTCACTGATTACCTAACTCCAGTTTTCAGTTGACCTGTACCGTTTTTTTGTGCAGTATCCTTTTCTGGTAGTTCCACACCAAAGACCCGTGCAAAAGCTTTTTCTACTTTGTAGCCAGAGTCAATCGACTCCAACGGGTCTTTCCGCAGTCGGTGACGCAGACATAGAGTGATCACGCGGCGGACATCATCAACTGTGACTTCGGTGCGTCCTTCAAATGCTGTCAATGCTTTGGCGGCGCGGTTTGTCACTATATCACCCCGTAAACCATCCACATCCAATTCTGAACAGATTTCCGAAATTTTCACCCGCACATCATAATCACTTTTCACTTCGGGTAACAGTGTTTGAGCATTGACAATCTGCTGTTGTAGTGCTTCTTGCTCAGGTTTAGACTTGTCTACAAACACCAAGGGATTTTGGTCAAATTCTGCTCGTTGTTCGACAATTTGCACCCTTAAGGCTGGTTCTTTGACTGTGTGGATTTCGGCGTGCATTCCAAAGCGGTCGAGGAGTTGGGGGCGTAGTTCACCTTCTTCTGGGTTTCCAGAACCCACCAGTACAAAACGTGCTGGGTGACGGATAGAAATACCTTCCCGTTCTACGGTGTTCCAACCACTGGCTGCGGAGTCGAGTAAAACATCTACCAAGTGGTCATCAAGCAAGTTGACTTCATCAACGTAGAGGATACCCCGGTTAGCTTTGGCTAACAGTCCCGGCTCAAAAGCCTTCACACCTTCAGATAAAGCTTTTTCGATGTCGATAGTGCCGCAAACCCGATCTTCTGTAGCGCCTAATGGCAAGTCTACCATCTGGACTTTTTTGTGAGCAACGGGAATTTCTGCCCCTTGTTCTAACAATTGGCGGACTTCGTCACTCATGACATCGGGATCGCTGGGGTCGCTGTTGAAGGGGTCGTTAGCTACCACAGGGATTTCGGGTAACAGGTCGGCCAGGGCCCGGATAGTGGTGGATTTGCCAGTACCGCGATCGCCCATAATCATCACACCGCCAATTTTGGGGTCAATCACGTTCAACAGCAGCGCCAGTTTCATTTCTTCCTGACCCACAATTGCTGTAAACGGGAATACCACACGTCGCGCACTCGCTGTGGTTTGAGCAGTAGGACTCACTAAATTACCTTATCAAGATTTTCTTACTTACCGTTGTTTATTGTCCCACATTTGGGGTCTTACAAGTTGACACTCCCCCAACCAAATAAATTTCGCGTTTGCTCATTTATTTCAGCATCTTGGGGATTAGTTAAGAAGTTGTTCTGAACTCGGTATGAGCCGTAGTTCTCCACTTCTCCAATGCCCTAGTTCATAGCCTCTAGTACAGCATGGGGTAAATAAACACACCATTTGAACACAGGTAAAAAGCTTGTAGGAATCAGTATTCTTTCTTTTTACTTTTTTAGCTTTTATTTAACCTGTCACCTGCTGTTCTGAGATAGGCTTGTTCACTATATATTATCGAAATCATCTAATCGAATTTCCTTCCAAATCTCAGAAACTTGCCATCCGGAGTTGCCAACAGATTGAACTATGGGATGATCGCGAAAATTCAGATATCTGGGTTCTCTATTGTCTACATCCTCATCGGGCATTGGTTTCTTGATTACCGATGGTTCTGGTAAATCGGCTATATCCAATGGCAGACTCCCTTCTTCTGTTTCCTCCATGATTTTGATCTTTTCTAGCAGCAGTTTCTCAGATTTCTTAATTAGTTTCATAGTATGTGTATTTAAAGTTTTGAGAATTGGACACAGAAAAACCGGAATCTTAACGCTGATTCTGAAAGAGTCTGTTGTAGACTTTCAAGAATCTTTAGATAGATCCGTAAGGATTCCTATGAAGTCTAGTGTGAAAAAATTTGGACAGGATAAACTAGAATACAGTAAATTTGTGGAAAATACGAGTGTTTCGCTAAGAAATTTATGGAATTAATCATCAGAATTTTAAATCAGCTAATTTGCTCGATTTTCTGATTGTGCCCTATGTAAGGATTTGGACTTATGTCAGACTCAATCAACTGGCAGCATAAGTTGAGTCGAGAGAATTGGCAACCACTAAAACGTCAAACTATCTGCAATGACTGTGCTTTTCATACCAAAGTGGCAGAAGTGATGCAGTGCATTCACCCTGATGAATTCGAGGTTAATTGTTCTACCATCATTTTCTGCAATTCATTTCAACCAACCCAAGAAATTGAAAGTCCTTGTGTATCCTTCGGTAAGGATGACGGCGAATAAGCTCCCGTTTTAGAGGATTAAAAAACATTTATGGCTAGAAATCCCTACCTCCCAGAGGATAGGGTTTCTAACTGCCGATTTCACTTAAGCTCAAACCAAGGATCATGTCTTGGTATATTTGTCAATGATTTTGGCTAATTCGGGTACTGCTTCTTCTACATTTTGTTTGGCTGAACCCCGCAATTTGTCATAGGTTCCTTTGACTATTTGGCGCTTCAGGTTTTGCGCTCTCGCATCAGTGACGCTGAGTAGTGCATCTGCTGTGCGATCGCGATTTGCGTTGAGATATCCGACTGGATCGCCTGTCTGCAAGCCTTCACTCCAGATCGGATCGAGTGCTGTGAAACACTGCGGTAGAATCTGCTCGACAACATAAGCGATGTATCCTGGCTTAACCCCCTTAAGAGCGCCAAAAGCAGCTTTTATCGCCATACCACTGATGCCTGATTTGGATGCAAGTTGCGCGTCTATCATGCTGCAACAGTCCTCCACAACTATGGCTTTTTTGTCTGGATTCGCTAGTCCGTCACTAAGTCCCACTTCACTCCTCCTGAGTTTCAAAGTATTTGATTCCTATTCAATTAGTTTTCCTACTGAGCAGGAAATTACAGAAAATAGTATCAGAGCTAAAGGATGATCATATACATAGTTCTATGTATTGGGAGATAGGGGGCAATTTTCTGCGGGGATGAACGATACAGAAAAAAACCAGCAAGAATAGGAGTTGAGCCTAATTCCATAGTGGCGATCGCCCAAATTTAAAAAATTTTGTCTGCCAATCAAGCTGTATAGAGTGCGATCGCCACTCTCACTTTTAAATAAGAAAAACTCATGACAAGTATAATTTTTACAAAAGTCTGGACACTTGATTAAAAAATGTAAAGCAGTGTAAATTATTGTTACAGACGCAAACAAACACGTCTCATTCATACAAAAAATAACCGCAATCATAAAACCATGACCGCAACCTTACAACAGCGCCAAAGCGCCAACGTATGGGACCAGTTTGCCAACTGGATCACCAGCACCAATAATCGCCTTTACATTGGTTGGTTCGGCGTCTTAATGATCCCCACCCTCATAGCTGCCACTGCTTGCTTCGTAATTGCCTTTATCGCCGCACCTCCCGTAGACATTGATGGTATTCGTGAACCCGTTGCAGGTTCCTTGCTCTACGGAAACAACATCATATCCGGTGCAGTAATTCCTTCTTCAAATGCCATCGGCTTGCACTTCTACCCCATTTGGGAAGCAGCTTCTTTAGATGAGTGGTTGTACAACGGCGGACCTTACCAACTAGTAATTTTCCACTTCTTGATTGGTGTATTTTGCTACCTCGGACGTGAGTGGGAACTTTCCTACCGCTTAGGAATGCGTCCTTGGATTTCAGTTGCATACAGCGCACCTGTTGCAGCAGCAACCGCAGTATTCTTGATTTACCCAATTGGTCAAGGTTCATTCTCCGATGGTATGCCCTTGGGTATCTCCGGCACATTCAACTTTATGCTCGTGTTCCAAGCAGAACACAACATCTTGATGCACCCCTTCCACATGTTGGGAGTAGCAGGTGTGTTCGGTGGTTCATTGTTCTCTGCAATGCACGGTTCTTTGGTAACATCTTCCTTAGTTCGTGAAACCACCGAAACCGAATCCTTGAACTACGGTTACAAGTTCGGACAAGAAGAAGAAACCTACAACATCGTTGCAGCCCACGGCTACTTCGGTCGCCTAATCTTCCAATACGCATCATTCAACAACAGCCGTTCACTGCACTTCTTGCTCGCAGCATGGCCAGTAGTTGGTATCTGGTTCACAGCTTTGGGTGTCAGCACAATGGCGTTCAACTTGAACGGATTCAACTTCAACCAATCAGTGATTGATTCTCAAGGTCGCGTCATCGCTACTTGGGCTGATGTGATCAACCGCGCTAACCTGGGTATGGAAGTAATGCACGAGCGTAACGCTCACAACTTCCCCCTAGATTTGGCTGCTGGTGATGTTGCTCCTGTGGCTCTGACTGCTCCTGCTATCAACGGTTAATTTTTAACTGACGCACGCACAATACTTCTGTAAGCAAAAGCCGCTCTCCCGAAAGGAAGAGTGGCTTTTGCATTAAAAGTCTAATCCTAAAGCTCTATCCTAGTTCTTTGAGTAGAGGATAAAAATAGTTAAGAATGTGTAGCTTGTAATTACCAAACAATCATAAATTTACCAACCCTCAGTTCTAGAGAAACTGGGGGCTTTTTTATAATTTATAGTCAATCTGGATTAAGGTATATTTCTCTGGAAGTGGCAGCAATTTAAATATTCCTTCAGGCTAACAAGGTTTATCTCTTATGGTCGATTCGATGTTAGAGATGAAATTGTTAGTCTGTGTTTGTCAGTCGGAAATGTTTACCAAATCAACGACAATGAACATTCTTGCTTGGATTGTTTTAGGTTTAATTGCTGGGGCGATCGCTAAGGCTATCTACCCCGGTCATCAGGGCGGCGGAATTCTAGGAACAATCTTGCTAGGAATAATCGGTGCTTTTGTAGGCGGTAGTTTGGGCATATTCTTCAGTACAGGAACCTTTGCTCTAGCAGCCCCTACTCTGAGTATTACTGGTGTTATAGTGGCAGTTATCGGCGCACTCGTTGCTGTTTTCTTGTGGAACTTGCTAACCCGAAGTAGTGCTGCGTAAATAATGTAAATGACGGTCAATTTATTAGTAAAAGTTGAGACCCCATTTAAATATTTTGCTTGCTGAATTTATTTGAAATAATAGCGCCAACCTATAGATAGGTTGGCGCTATTATTTCAACATTTTTTATCAAGTCAGAATAAATCATCAGATTTAGTCAGAATGAATAGACTTCCATCTCCTCCACGTCCAATTCTGAGAGTTTCATCTAAGTAAGTAATATCCAGGGTGGCAATTCTGCCAAGAGGGTTATGAGCCTGGACAACTTTAAATGGGTTGAGTTGAGGAGTTGCAAGTCCAACAATCTTTTCAATCGATAGGTAGCGTTTATCAAAATACACGTTGATGCGTTTATTCGGTAGAGGCGATGAATCTTCTATAGCAGGCTCAAAGCTAGCCGTTACTCTCACATATCCCGATACTAGCCCTAGAGCATGTTTAACAAAAGCTAAATTGAAAAACAATTTATTTGTGACATCAATCACTTGATAAACCTTACCCACTTTTAATCCTAATGGTAGGGAAGCTAAAGAACGGATTTCTCTAGCAGTGGAGTATTGCAGTTGCCAAGCCCCCTCCAGTAATGGAGTAGCCTGGAGGAGAGGATGAGGATGGGGATTAATGCTTTCTAGTTCCGTTGTTAATTGTTCAATTTCTGCGGTTAAAGCTGCGTTTAACTTTAAATTGGTGACAGGAGAACCATCACTTTTAGCTTGAATCTTCTCAATCGAGGCTTGTAATTTTTCCTTAACTACTAGTTGTTTGTTCAAGGTTGTTTATTCTCCTTCAATAGTGTGTGGATTTTATTGTCAAAATAATACGAACCTCAGTTACCACCAGGTTCAGCCTTTTCAACTGAGTTATCATCAACTCCCAAAGTCAACTGCAGAGGAGTGCGTGAGGGATAGGCTTTCACTACCTGTCGGTAGACATCATAGTTAGTGGGTAAAGTCCTTTGTTGGGAGCCTACTCCATAGGTTAGTTTGTACTCTACAGATTTTAATAATTCGGGCTGGCTAGACTCTTGTGCAAGTTTTTTGCGTTGTTCCACTTCATTTACTGTTGGTCGTGCTGGTAAAGCCGGCCACCATAAACCTCGATCATCAGGGCCTGTCACTGCTCCAGATGGCTTTAAGCCATTGCGATTGAGCAAGGAAGTGGTAGCGAAGGTTTCAAAACGTGGTGATGAATCATTAGTGAGGTCATTGGCATACTTAACTTGCCAGATATAGCTGGTAAGCGCTGTTGCTTCATACTGGTCAGTTGTAACGTTACTGCAACTCGTGAGTGTAAGTGCAGTTAGGATCATTAAGGCTTTAAGTAATTCTCTAGACATACTTTATATTTGCTACAAATCATACTTTTTTTCCAATCTCATTCAACAGAATAATCTTTTTAATAGATGTTTATATCCAGTACTCATCATATATTAACTACATGAAGTATTACTTATAAATAAAACAAAAAAAGGAGTTTGATATGCTTACTGCAATCATTCTTTTTGCAGGCTATGCTGTAGTATCGACAATCTTTGTTTCAAGTGTTGAATGAGTAATAAAACAGTTTGAGGTTTTGATTTTCACATCATCGTCATTAGGACTTCTGTCTCCAACCTCGGTTAGTTTCGCCGGGGTTTTCTCTTGGTCAGATCAAAAGGCAGAAGTAAATATCGAAACCCTAACGGGGATGTAACTCTTATGCAGTAAGTAACGGTGGGCTACAAAATACTTGTCATTCCATAAAAGTTTGTGTTATTAAAAACGTATAACCCAATTAGTAAGAATTTAGCTTCTATTTTCCCCATAGCTCTGGGAAAATAACACTTTACACCACTAGACGCGGCGGCTGTTCCGAAGTCTTCCCACCCTTCAAAATCAAGAGTCTTTTTCTAGACTCCCACGGAGTATTCATGCAGCCAAAAAATCTGAAGCGTCTTCTGCGTGCTTTAGCAAAGCAGGGTTTAGATGTAACTTATAGCGATCGCATTTATTCAGTTCGTGCAGTCAATTTTCCCGATGCACCAACGGCGGAAGTGCTACTACCCGAAGCTTTCCCCGTAGAAGCTAAAGCACTCAAGCAGTTAATGAATTTGGCAAACGTTCGCCACCCAGCAGGTGGATGCGTTTGTCGTGCTTGTGCTACCCCTGATTTTCACCCTGGTGATGCTGGCGTAGCCATTGGTTCGGTAGTGGAAACCGTGGGTCAGGTCATCCCGGCGGCTGTCGGTTCAGACATCAATTGTGGGATGCGCTTACATGTAGCTAATTTGACTATTGATCAATTCTTGGCGAAACGCGACCTGTTTGTAGAAAGGATGAAAGGAGATTATTTCTTCGGGACACGTGATGTCACAATGACTGCTCAGACAATGCGGGCGTTGTTTCAGTATGGAGTTCCTGGTTGGGTAGATGCCATGCTTGATCAGCCGACGGGAAGTGTGGTTAAGTCTGATTTAGAGCAACTAGCTCAAGAGAGCGAACGCATCTTCTTGGGTGGTTCAATGGATGGTAACTGGAAACTCGCACCAGAAGAACTGGTTCCCGATGAAGGACTAGTACGCGATGGCTCCCTAGCAACCATTGGTTCTGGAAACCACTTTGTGGAAGTACAGCAAGTTGATCAAGTGGAAAATCGAGCTTTAGCCCATGCTTGGGGAGTGCGAGAGGGTCAGATGGCCTTTATGATTCACTCAGGTTCGCGAAATGTGGGTAAGTATATTGGGGGAATGTGGCGGGATCGATCTCAAGCTGCTTGGCCAAAAGGTCTAAAGTATCCTGATGCTAATATTTTTCCCCTCTCTACTCATTCCCATCCCCAACTGGTAGCCAGTTATCTGCAAGCTGAAGCCACTGCAGCTAATTATGGTTTTGTCAATCGCCTACTGTTAGCCGAATTACTCCGGCTGCGGTTACGGGAAGTGTACGGAGATATAGAAGCGCCCTTAGTTTATGACTTACCACACAACATTACCTTACCTGAAAAACCGGGTTCCTGGGTAACGCGCAAGGGTGCTTGTCCCGCCCATGCAGAACAACCAGTGATCATCCCTGGTTCAATGGGTGCTTATTCTTACTTAATGGTGGGGAAAGGTAATCCCACATTTTGCAATTCTGCTTCACATGGGGCGGGAAGAATTCGTTCTCGTTTTGACCTCAACCGCAGAGGTGCATCTCAAAATGAGGACGAACTGGGATTAACTGGTGTGGACTGTATCACATTACGCTCAGAACGCAGAATTGAGGAAGCACCAGCGGCCTACAAACCAATTCAGTCAGTGATTGATGTGCAAGTAGAGGCGGAAATGGTGGGTTTAGTTGCGCGGTTAAGTCCTGTGTTAACGTTTAAGGTGTAATTAGGGAGTGTGGGAGTCAGGAGCCAGAATATTTCATTCTCCTGAATTCTAACTCCTCGAAGACTTGGCTGTATCGGGAAAATCACTAAATACGCCATCAATACCTAAGCTGAAAAACAATTTATATTCTCCTCTGGGATTTCCTTGAAAATCTAGCGGTAAAAAGAAATCCTCATTGCGGAAAGTCCAAGCGTGAACCTGCAAAGCAGCTGCATGAGCATTTTTGACTAAAGATGTCTGCGGGAGCAATTTGCCATTACTATCTCTGTTAATCAACAGATTTTTATTCACGCCAATCGCCTGTGCATATTTAGCAATCTTTGCTAATTCTGACGGAGTTACCAAGTCTGCGTAGGTGCGAGAGTCACCACCGACGACAAAATCATAAGGTTTACCGCTGTCATTCAGCAATTGCACTAAAGGTAAATCAGTTTTTGTAGACAAGTTTTTGAGGTTGCTCACTTCAAAAGATTGAATATAAATAGGTGCGTTAGTCCCTTGATAACCATTGGTTAGCAAATTGGCTAACAGAGGTTCTTCTAGCGCTAAACCTATAGATTGAAAGTAAGTTGGGTGTTTGGTTTCTGGGTAAATGCCAATAGTCCGACCAATTGCGGTACTTTTGTGCTTGGCTAAATCGATAATTTCTTGCAGCGTCGGGATTGTCAATAATCCATCATAAGCGGTGTTGTGCGATCGCAGTTGCGGAATTCGCTCTTTGGCTTTAAGTGTTTTCAGTTCTTTCAGGGTAAAGTCTTCGGTAAACCAACCGATTTTTGCTTCACCATCAATTATTTTGGTAGTTTGACGGTGAGCAAATTCTGGATGTATCGCCACGTCTGTGGTTTCGGAAATTTCATTTTCATGGCGAGCCACTAGAATACCGTCTTTGGTTGCCACCAAATCTGGTTCAATATAGTCAGCACCTAAATCAATTGCTAGTTCATAGGCAGCTAAGGTATGTTCTGGGCGGTAGCCACTAGCACCGCGATGTCCGATAATAATTGGTGCTGCATTTTGCGAAGTTGTAGTCATGCAAACTTTCCTGAAAAACAAGCGATCGCTTTAATAAAGACAATAACCTTGAGCGGAGGCGGAGCTATGCCGGCTACCCTTTAATTAATTTTATTGGCAATTAAAAATAGATAATCACCTTGAGCGTGGTCATATTTTTTGATAATTTTGGTAATCATTCCGCACTCAATGTCTGCTGCTAGCCTTTGACACCCTGTGGTAATTTCATCTCTAGAAGCTAGCAAAGCAAACGTGGAAATTCCCGATCGCACATTAGAATCTAAATATAGCTCAGGTCGATGTTTGCCACTGTAGAGAAACAAGTCTTGTAAGTTTTTGGAAACAGAATAAACTTCGATATCTATTGAGTTAAAACCTGCCTGGTTGAGAGCATTTCTGACCTCCTCTAACCTAGGCATTTGTTCAGCGGATTTACGCATAGCTTCGGGAAAATATTCGACTAACCAATACTTGCTCATTTGTTCTGGTGTAGCTGTGAATAATACAAAACAACCATGAGATAAAACACGATAAATTTCTTTAAAAGCTGGAACTAGTGTATTAAAATGATGAATCGCTAATGTACATAGTACGCCGGAAAAAGTCCCATTAGCGTAAGGTAATGCCTCTGCTTGGGCGACTTGCCAAGCCACAGTATGACTCTTGTTTTTAGCAGCAGCAATCATTTGTGGTGATTGATCTACCGCGTGCCAAATACCACCAGATTGAGCTAAACCCAGTGTGTAATTTCCAGTGCCACATGCTACATCTAGATATGATAAATCTGCGTTAATCTGGAGAAAATGAGCTAATCGGGCAGTAATCTCAGGGTCAGCACTACGAGTGAAATCATAGCTTTTACCAATTTGTTCATAGATAGCCATTTTTTTACATCTAGCAATAATTTCCAGAATGGTATCAGGTTAATTCAAAAAATATAAAGCCTTCAAATTTAAGGCTACCTGCTCATGCTAAATTACTAGAGATTGGATTTGGGAAACTCCGGTGAAATTCCGGGACTGTGCCGCAGCTGTGATGGGATTACCCAAGTCAGAATGCCAATTCCAAGGTTGTGATCATCTACTCTCTGCGTTGCACAGGGAAGGAGTCTCTCTTTTGCTATCTGGATTTTCGGCTTGTCCTGGTTTGTTTTACCCTACACCTGCTCAAGATGGCACATTGTCTCGCATCAGAATACCGGGTGGGAGTCTCAATAGTAGACAATTATGTGCGATCGCCCAAATTGCACATCAATGTGGTGGTGGCTATGCCGATGTGACAAATCGAGCTAACCTCCAAATTCGGGAAATTCACCAAGATATCGATGCTGGAGTTATGAAACGCTTGCAGGATTTAGGGTTGGGTTCCAGTAATCCGGCTGTAGATCACATCCGCAACATTATGACTAGTCCCACTGCTGGTATCGATTCGCAGGAATTGATTGACACACACCCTTTTGTCCAAGGCTGGGAAAATTACATTGCAACACATCCAGAACTGTCAGGACTGTCTGCGAAATTTAGCGTTTGCTTTGATGGTGGTGGGATAGTTTCGGTGTGCGATCGCCTGAATGATATCACCTTCGCTGCCGTCTTAATTGCAGGTAAGGTTTACTTCCGCCTTTATTTAAGTGTAGGCGCTAAGGGAGAACCACCAAGCGATACAGGAATTTTATTACTACCAAAGCAATGCTTACCAGTTTTGGCTACTTTAGCTAACGTCTACCTAGAACATACAGATATTACTAGCAGGCGCAAGTTGCGCTTCCGAGAGTTGCTAAATGCTTTAGGTTGTGACAATTATCTCCAACAAGTCCAGCAGCATCTCCCCTTTTCTCTGTTCGTCAATCAGCAATATCCCAACATTACATCCAAAGTCTCCACAAATAATTATCGACACATTGGCATCCATCCCCAACGTCAACCGAGTTTATATTATATTGGTGTAGTTTTGCCCCTCGGCCGTCTAGAAACTCGGCAAATGAAGGGTTTAGCTGATTTAGCCAAAAAATACGGCAGTGATACGATTCGACTGACACCTTGGCAAAATTTACTTATTACCGATATTCCCCAGCAATGGGTTGCTGATGTCGTTAGTGAATTAGCTGACTTAGGCTTGGATTCTTCTCCCAAAAATATTAACAGTGCATTAGTTGCCTGTTCTGGCAAGAAAGGTTGTGCAGCTTCGGCAACTGACACCAAAAGTCACGCTTTAGGATTAACAGAATATCTCAAAACTCGTGTTGCCCTCGATCGCCCAGTTAACATTCATGTCAGCGGCTGTGCTAAATCCTGCGCCCAACATAGCAAAAGTGACATCGCCCTGCTTGGTATTAGCTGGGAGGAAAATAATCGCACCACAGAAGGCTATCACATTTATGTGGGTAATGGTGACTGCAACCAAAAATTCGGTCGTGAAATCTACCAATCCGTGGCTGTTGCAGAATTGCCTACATTGCTAGAGCAGATGCTAAAAGTGTATAAAATCCAACGGATAAATTCTAGCGAATCCTTTGGAGAATTTGCCAATCGATATGCGATCGCACAATTAAAACACCTATTCGCTTCATCTTGGCAGCGCAGCGGGAGTGGGGCAGGGGGTAGGGGAAGATGAGGGAAAATAACTCTTGACAAATGCCCAATGACAAATGACCAATGACAAATAACAAATCCCATGCCCGACTACATCCGAGATGCCAATGAAATATACCGTAATTCCTTCGCCATCATCCGGTCGGAAGCAAACCTAGAAATATTGCCGACTGATGTAGCAAAAGTAGCAGTGCGTCTAATTCATGCCTGTGGAATGACGGATATTGTTACTGACTTAGGATATTCCCCAACAGCAGTAGAGTCTGGACGGGCAGCACTAGCAGCAGGGGCACCGATTCTGTGCGATTGTCGCATGGTTGCTGATGGGGTTACAAAGGGACGTTTACCTGCAAATAACCAAGTGATCTGTACCCTCAACGATCCAGAAGTACCAGAACTTGCCCAACGTCTAGGAACGACCAGATCCGCTGCTGCCCTAGAATTATGGATACCTTACTTAGATGGCGCAGTAGTAGCCATCGGTAACGCACCTACAGCACTGTTCCGGCTACTAGAAATGTTGGATACAGTCGTCACAAAACCGGCAGTCATCTTAGGTTTTCCCGTTGGGTTTGTTGGTGCAGCCGAGTCGAAAACAGCATTGGCAGGCGACAGCCGCAACGTACCTTTTTTAACTTTACACGGACGGCGTGGTGGTAGTGCGATCGCCGCCGCCGCCGTCAATGCGCTAGCCACGGAGAAAGAATGAATATCAAAACGCCAGGTCGTCTTTATGGGGTTGGTGTAGGGCCTGGAGACCCAGAATTATTGACCCTAAAGGCGCTACGGTTATTACAAGCTGCACCCGTAATAGCTTATCAATCAGCAACAAATCGAGATAGTATCGCTAGAAAAATTGTAGCGTCATACTTAACTGGTAATCAAATCGAAGTGCCGTTTCACCTCCCCCGCGCCCTAGAACCAGAAAAAGCCGAGTCCATCTACGACAAAGAAGTCGCACCAATCGCTGAACATTTAGCCGACGGGAGAGATGTAGTAGTGTTGTGTGAGGGAGACCCGTTTTTCTACGGTTCTTTTATGTATGTATTTACACGGTTATCTGACAAGTATGAAACCGAAGTAGTCCCTGGGATTTCCTCACTCATGGCTTGTCCGGTAGCTTTGGGTGTACCGTTCACCTACTACAACGATATCTTGACTGTCTTACCTGCTCCACTCCCTGCAGAAGTCCTGACTACACAACTTTTGGCAACCAATGCAGCCGCAATTATCAAGCTTGGTCGTCACTTTACCAAAGTCCGGGATATCTTACATCAATTGGGGCTAGCATCCCAGGCTAGATATATTGAGCGAGCCACAACAACACAGCAACGCATCATCCCCCTTGATGAAGTTGAGCCGGCTGAAGTCCCTTATTTCTCAATGATTGTCATCCCAACCAAAATTCGACTATAGGCAATACTGAATTTTCCCATGTTGAGAACTATCAATGTAATAAGTAACTCGGCGTAAATAATTGTCGCTGGGAGCAGGCAATAGGGAATGGGCAGAAGGGTTTGAGTCTTGTTTACTTTTTTTCACACAGTTTGCTTTTATTGTGCCGACTTACTTAGTTAATTTGAAACTCATTGTTGCTGAAATGAAAACAGTTCAAGGTGATTTAGCAGACTTGCGATCGCTTTGCGGCAATTAGTTCCCAAATTTGACCACAAAATAGAGAAAAGCAACACCTGTTATTTTACCTTGGCGCGGAAACGCACAAAGCCATAGGAATTAGGTGTACCTGGTGCAGTAGCATTGGGCAATATTTCGTTAGGCTGGGGTGGAGTTGTCGAAGGTGTAGTTTTGCTCACAATGTTCACTAAAACTGTTCCATTCGTATTAGCCGCTGAACACTTAAATGATGATGGTGGCGTCATTCCTGGTGGAAAATATTGGCCGCGATCGGGTGCATCAACAACATTGGTTAGATACTTTGTGGTAGCACCAATAGTTAGGGCAATGCCAGAATCAGCACCTGGCAAACCTTGATCAGTAGGAGTATTTCCTGTGAAGGAAGAGGGAATAAAGGTAACATTGTTCGGCACTAAATCACACATATTGACATTAGTAATGGGCGTATCTCCACTGGCAAGAAAGTAAATAGTATATTCTAATTCATCATTTGGTTTGACAGTACCGCCGTTAATGACACCCCGTAAGAATGTGCTGATGCCACTATTAGGATCTAAAGGTGTAGGCCAGTTGGGGTTATTGTCGTTGTTTTTTTCGGTGGAGGTAGTGTCATCCACATATTGGTTGATGGTAGTGCCATTAATGGCAGTGATGCGTTTGACAAGCAACAACTGAGGATTGGAACCGACAACATTTACTACTGTGAAAAGTGTCGGCTCATCGTCTGCTGTATCATTGGGATTATTACCTGTCTCCACATTATCATTAGCAATTTGTGAGAAGAAATTGCTGGGGGTAGGTGGGTTAGTAGTAGCACCAGCAGAGTTTGCATCTGTTAATACTGTGCCAACTGTTCCTGAGGGATTATCTGGTGTGTTGAAGGTGGCATTTGCTTGGTTGCCAATTGAATTGCCGCCATTAGCATTGTTAATCTTGCCACTAATTTTAATGGTGATGGTGTCGCCTACACGCAGAGTACCAGAATTGGTGACAGCACCAGAACCTTGATAACCAGAATTGAGAGTGATATTATTCCCCGCAGTAGCAGTTGTAATTGCCGCACTCACAAAGGTTAACTGCGGAGGCAATGTGTCATTGATGACAAAGTTAATCGCGTCGCTGTTGCCTGGATTCAGGTTAGAGTAAGTAATTGTATATTCAACGGTATCGCCCACAGTGACTATCCCGTTACCATCATTGTCTGTTAAGAAGCGAACAGATTTGATGCCTTTAACGTTTGCCTGACTACTTGTGGTAATTACCAAGGGAGTCATGACTGCTTTACTGGAGAAGTATGTCCAAGTGTCTATCCCCTTGAAGTCACCATAGTTGCTGTTAAACTCATGCTCTCCATTCGCACTATTTATACCTCTGGCAGCATTACGGGGATTAGTAGCTACCTGAGAGCCTGTAGCATTTAAGTTAACTGTTGTGCCATTAGCAGTGGTGTAATTACTGTCATTGTAGTAGACTGTGGTCGTACCAATCTGTTGCCCATTTAGATCCACAAAGTTACTAAACGGGCCAGGAGGGTTTTCCATTGTGATTTTAAATCCCTGGGGATTATTCTCAGCATCCAACATGGGGAAGTGATATTCCCCGGCTCTGGCTGTGATGATGGCTTTGTATGCTTCATTATTTGGTAGGGGTTGCAAATTTACTTTATTGGCATCTTTTCCATCCCATAACACCACATTAGAACCGACAGACGTTAAGTTTTGCAGTACCCTATCAGTACTGGCATCATAAATACCGTCGTTGTTGGTGTCAATAATAATTTGATAGCTGCCATTGGTAGCAGTATTGAAACTAAAATATCCTCCCACCCCAACACGAGTTTGATTACCGCTACCTCCAGTCCCTCCAGTAAATTTGAAAGAATTTGGTTCTACAGGCAAAATTGCTGTTGTGGGAATACTTAAAGCATTGAGTGTGGTTGTGTCTGGTCGGTTGAAGAAAACCAGGTGAGTAATATTTGTCGGTGTATCTGCAACACTAGGGTCTTGAACCGTAACATTACCAGGAAAGTTCAGGTTATTATTACTAGCACCGCCAGCTGAATGGTAAAGAGTACTGTTATTCGTTTGGTCAATATATCCTCGGCTATTAGCAAAAAAGATGAAGGCAAAGGGATCGACTCCATTCATGTCGGTTTCATACCGATACCCATCTTTAGTTTGAATATAAAGCTTGGCGTTGAGTGATTTAGAATTGGCTCCCAGATTTAGGGCGATGTATTTGGTAAACACTCGACCTTTGTAGGTGATGGTGTCAGTCTTATCTCTGACTGTGATATCCCAGGCTGCTACTGCCATGCCTTGGTTTGCTCCTGTAGAGAATTGAGCATTTGCAGCTATTGCGGGAGGATCGACATTTGTGCCGTCAGTTACAGGAGCATGAAACTCGACTGTATAAATGCCAGTTTCTTTAGCAGTGAACTTACAGGGGGTGTAGCCAACGTCAGTAGGTAAGGGGTTTTTGGGTAAGGGGCCTGCTGTTTCTTTGGCAATAGTATCAATGAAGCCAAAGCCAGTAGTAGCATCGACATCACATGCACCATTGTCAGTACCGAAGGGACTCGTGTAGACAATATCTTGTGGGTTAGAGAAACTACTTGCCACACTAGAGCCAAGATTAACAATTTCTCCCGCTTGGACGTAGACTTGGAGTTTTGGTTTTCGGGGAACGGTGGCAGTCGAGCGATCGGACCATTCAAGATAGGGTCTGTCTCCGCCATCCGATACTAACTCTTTGCTTCCCTCAGCCCAGCTAGGTTTTATACCTTGTCCTAAGAGACATAAAAAAAGGGCAAAGCTACTGATGAATCGTCCTTTGTAGCTGCTTAGTAATGGACTTATCCTAGTGTTCATAGTATTCCTAATTTTTTGGCAACTACTAGTTGAGGAAAGCAAGAAAGCGAATTTGCGCGTCTTTACTTAATGCGATCGCTCGATTTTAGATTACCCAGTGTGTATGAAAAACTACCATTGTGATTGAGGTTAACTGTAGCGAAAGATTTCATGGTTTAATTTCTGAATCTCTACGCGACATTGCATTCTTGAGTGTATTTACCAAAGTTTTCGCTGTTGATTCTTGTTGCTGACGTGGTACAGGTTTTTGCTGTCCAAAGCCATCAAACAATTCGTTGAGCTTGAGTGTTAAACCCAAATATGCCCCACCTGCAGAACGTGTCCCTGAAAAATCCCGGTCATCAACTTGACCAAAAACATATCCACCAGAAACACGCAGATTAGGAGTCAAATAATAGCCTGTTTCAATCACGAAGCCTGTTTCTGTATAGTTAGATTGACTAATTACACGAGCCTCACCAACTAAATCCCAGCTATATCCCAAACGATAGGTAGCTCGGAATTGTGCCAGATTAACCATACTCGTACCCACTAAATCGTTAGCCAAATAGGAAGTACTGTTACGTAAGGCATACTTACCGTAGAATTCCCATTGCCAGTTAGGGGCATAAATAGCTTCTAAAGCGAAGGTATGGTCTTGAGAACCTGTACCGCTACCTAACAAAATGGTGTCAGGAATAGTGGCCGGATTTTCCCGATATTCATAACGCAACAAGGCGTTAAATTTATCATTGTTGGGGTCGCGGTAAGCTAAACCCAGCTTTAAGTTAACTGTATCGCCCAATCCTGAAAGCTGTTGATTAGAAGAACCTGCTTGTTGATAACGCACCAGTGCTGTGAGTGCAGGTGATATTTTACCCGCTGCACCTGCGGTAATTACTGTATTAGTACCACCAGAAGAACTGCGATGCTCATAACGGGCGCTGGCTTGAAACTCAGGATTATCGGAGTATTCCAAGCCAACGCTGTAGCTATCGCCACTATCAAACCCAATGGAGGAAGCACTTTGACCAGGGGCAAAGGGTTGAGCAAACTGTTGACCTGCGGCAGTTCGTCCGAAGAAGCCGCCAAATACATGTTCGTAAGCCAAGTTCAGCCGCAATCCAGAAGCAATAGTCCAGCGGTTATTCAGACCAATTGCCCCTTGGGTAGTCAGTTCATTTGCACCACCTAAAATTGAGTACCGACCAGTCAAGGTGGTATCGGTCCCTAGTTTGTGTTCGCCGTTGATACTTAAGCTAGTGATGGAGTTACCCGCAAGTTGGCCGCCACTGTAAAACTGTTGAGCTAAACTGACATTGACACCGGGAATGACTGCCCAATTCAACCCTAAAATAGTCCGGTCTGGGTAAACAGTGTCTTGACTAGAAGATAAGCTAAGTTCATTTTGGGCTTGAAAAGTCAGGTTTTTAGCAATGGGAACTGTGAAACGACTACGCAATTGATCAGAGTTACTACTCAAGGCGCTGTCGGGGATGCGGTCTTCCCGACGACGATGAATCCAATCCACATCAAAAATAGCGCTACCGAAGCGCTGTTGAATCCCAGCGGAAATTGTTGTGAGCGAATTATCAACTTTGCTTCCAGGTATGGCTTCAGCACGGGGTGCAAACAGTGCTTCAAAGGTGTCTAGCGGTTGGGGAGCAATCCCAAAATTGTCTTCGTGGTCATATTGCGCTCTGACATTGGTAGTTGAGGTGAGTTTAGCTGTCACCTGCGCCCCATAACGAGTTTGTCCTGGGACAAAGCTGACAGTCGCATTATTAGCAAAACCCGTATCAGCAAAGCGATAATAAGCACGACCTTGAATCCCGTTAGCAATTTGTCCCTCCGCTTCCAGGCGGTAGGCGTCACCGCTGACTTTGCCTATAACGTCAGAATTATTAGTGGAATGGGCATATTCGGCGATGAACTTACCCTTGTCGCCCAAAGCAATCAGCGCATCTGCACCGTAGAGTTGAAAGTCACGCACTCCCTGATTTTCTTGGACGTAGGTTGCACCTATCCAACTTTCAGAGTTAAGTTTGCGGGAGAGGTTATATTGCAAACGACCTGCAAAGATATTGCCGTCAGAGTCTTGGCTGTCATATTGATAGCTAACAACAATCCGACGTACCAATACTTGCCCAGCTTGATCGATATCGGTACGAAGAATCGGTTCGCGGAATAATAATGTCCCGCGATCGTAGTCGATTTCGTAGTCTGGGCCGCGGTTAAGCTGTTTGCGTTCTAATACAGTCCCCGGACGATTGAGTTCTTCTAACTCGATAAAGACATTTTCGCTACCTGGTTGTAATATTCTGCGAGAGAGGAAATAGTAACCGCTAGTGCCATCAGGAGCAATAGTATCGCGTTGAAACCCTTCTAATTGGTCGCCGTAGAAACCTGTAATTTGTAAGTCTCCAAAGTTGTAGTTAGCTTTAAAACCGTGGAGTTGACGAGTAATAGCAGTAAATTGCTGCGATCGCCTGGCAAATTCTTCTGTGTTGTAGTCACCCCACATAGCATAATCAGGATCGGCTCCGGGAATGCCAGTTGAACGCTCAAAACGTAGAAATACGCTGTCAATGGAAGGAGCGACCACATCAACTTTCGAGCTATCACCGTAGACTGGATAGTTTTGCTCACTAAATTGATAAGTTCTAAACAGACGATTATCGCAGTTGCAATCTTCATTGAGAGGACGAGAACTGTTGTATGCACCTGTAAACAACCAATCGCCGATCGCACCGGTGGCAAATATCGCTGAATGGAAATCTAACTGCGTTTTATTATCGCTGTTAGGAGGGAGGAAATCACGGAAACTACCGTAATAATTTGTACCTCTAGCACCCAAACGTAAATCTATTACCCCTGTGACTAAACTAGGACGCAGTGCAGTTTCAAATTGCAGTTGAGTAAAAGCTTCTAAATTATGAGCGATCGCCCGAATTGTGACAGTTTCCGCCTTCAGCTGCGATCGTAAAGTCGCTGTAAATTGCCCTGCTTTCGCTTCTACTTGAAATCCGGGTTCATCGGGTTTAAAGTCTTTGCCCACAAACTCCCCAGCCGTGGGTATCAAAGTAACAACAGCATCACGGTTCGAGCGATTACCACTGGCATCAATAAGTTGCCCCTTGATTGTGGCTGTAGAACGTCCATCCGCTGGAATCCGCGACTCAACTGTTTCTAATGTTAGTTGCTGCGGCGCTCCCCGGACTACGACCTGCACCGTGACAGGCGCTTCTGTTCCTCCTATTACTTGTGCAGAGATGATATTTTTACTTTCTTTTAACGAGACACCATACCATGTCTGCGTTACCAAGTTAGTACTGGCATCAGTTTCCGTCCGTCCAATTAATGAACGGTCTACCACCTCCCCATTTACCCGTAGTTCTACCTGACTACCAACAGGAAATTGCACAGTTACCGTGGTAGCTTGTACATCTACAACGCTGTCAGCCGTTGGAGTCAGGATTTTGATTCCAGTAGAAACTGGAGAAAGAGACACCAGCATATTTTCATTCACCACATGTCCCCGATTTCCTGCGTTTTTTACTCCGGCTATTTTGTGTAAGCCTCTAGGCAATTCAACAGAAGTCGCTGGTAGAAATGGTTGTATGACCGCTTCAGTTACCCGGACATTTGGAGTTGAGGGAAGTTTGAGAGGTGAAAGTTGCTGCTCCGAACTTTCTAACAGATGAGGAGAATTTGAATCTATACTTTTTTCCGATTGATCTACTAAACCCTTGTCTGCTGGCAAAGGGGAATCAGAAAAAAGTCGGGTTTCACTGGTGAGTTCCGCTTTGACTATAGCAGGATACAAAACAAGGCTGAAAATTACTGGGATCGCCCCCATCAACCTCAAGTTAACAATCAGTGCATGGTGCAGTCTGGGTTTCATTTCTTGACTGACTCCTGGAAGGTGGGGGTGACAGCGAAATTCATGCGTACCAAGCCACCAGGCTCTAAACGCACTAAACGAGATTGGCTATTCCGTTCGCGGAATTTTTCGTTGGGGGCTAAGGTGTAACCAGGGACACTACTGAGGTCTAATACACCCGTATGACTTCCTGGCAAAGCATTAGCGACGGAGAACAAACCATTAGGATCTGTGGTGATGCGGTTCCCGTCCTCCAAGAAAATCACCGCATTGGGAATTCCTTGCTCACCAGGCTGTTGTTCACCATCAAAGTTTTTATCAACAAACACGCGACCGATAATCGTGCCACAATCAGAAACTATACCTGGACGAATTTTTAACTGGTGCGTTGCTGGGCCATCCTTGGTGCTAAAACGGTTATCAGCCCGTTGAGCATTCACGATCGCACTATTACGACCAGTTCCCCGCACTGCATCGGGTGTTAGTTGAGCGGCGTAGGCAATATTTAATACTTTCTCGCTATTGATAGTCACATCTGAGCGGAATGTCACCGTGTTGCCATTGCGTTCAGCAGTTATGGTGGTTGGTTTACCTTCTATCTCTCCTCGCACAGATTTCGGCAAGAAGTTGAATCCTAATGGTAAGTTGTCAGTAATTACCACATTATTTAAAGCAGTGTCCGCTAAGTTTTTTACCGACAACCGGTAAATCACCGTATCTCCAGGTTCAGCCGCAGCGCGATCGCCTGTTTTAATGATCTGCACCTGATTTGGTTGACAAAGATTTGTGCTGAATTCAAAGGCAAATAACTTCAGTGCTTGGGTTTCAGCATTGTTCACCAAAACAACTGTGTCCTCGATTTGCGTTTCTCCCTGCAGACTGATTGGCTGACCATCTAAGGAAGTAGCAACATATCGGACAATATTGTTAGTTTGACCTCCACTGGCAAGGATTTGAATTTTAATGCGACGCTGTTTGTAGATACTACTCGGCGGTGGATTAACGACAAAAATATAAGTCCTACCTGGCTCGGTCTGCCCTTTATTGGGATCGAGTAGAAAATTGTAGACCCCAGCCGGATTGTTTGTAATGAAATAGGGGTTGCTATTTTCAATATTTGGTGTTTTACCACCGGGAATATTATTGTTAGCAATATCAGGAACTTCTGTCCGTGTTAAGGAAACTAATCTGCCTAATTCTGTGCCTGTGGGGTCATTAGTATTCGGTTCATATACACCAACTGAAAACCCAGTGTAATCAGGTAAAAGAGTCCCAGCACAACCGAAAATCCTTCCTAATGGGTCAATCAAACCGGGAGTAGTATTGATTTGGCTAGAAGTTCCTTGATATTTATTATTACTAGCAGAATCAGTATAAGTATAAGTAGCTTGATTTGTAATAGATGGCAGGGCAGCTTGATTATTTGTCTGTTGTGCTACTACAGGCAAATAACTATACAAAATAATTCCAAAGAGAACAGTTGATGTTAACTTTTGCAACCATCTACTATTCATAGTTATAAGTATTTATATTTAATAGTGATCAACGCTATAAACACCGAATCAGTTAACTGTTAACTGATTTAACGGACTTGTACTTGATAAGTCGCCTTCACAGTTGACTTTGCTATTACTAATGGCAGTTGTAAGCGAAGATTAGTGTAAGCTTTTGCAGGTGCTGGTTGAGTTTCTACCTTGCCGTTAGGAAGAGTAACTTGAATTGTGGGATTTTCGACAAAATTACGTCCACCATCAATGCTGTAAGTAATCTTGGCATTGTCAGTGACACTGGCAGATTTCAGCACATAGATCATTCCTTTGGGAATCGGTTGATTGAGAGTAAGGTTTTTAACTGGGCGATCGCTCTTATTTTCAGCATTCAAGGTATAGCGCAGCACATCTCCTGGTTGCACCACAACTTGACCTTTCAAAGCCTCCCATTTCTGACTTTGCTTGCCCTGCTGATCTTTTGTCAATACTTGCTTTTCAGCTTCTAAACGCAGTTGAATTTGCGCTTGAGTTTTGATATTCTGAGCAACGGCAATTCCTGAATGCCATACATTTGCGACTCCCGGAATTTGACCGGCAAATGGAACTGTAACAATGAGTGCGATCGCTCCTAAACCTGCAAGAGAAACACGCTGCATATAAATAACCTCAAAAAACTTCCTAATCTTTGATCTATCTTTCCCTAGTCAGAGACTACGATATACATACAAATCGGAGATTCCTGGAATGGGTAAGAGCGAACGGTTGTTCGCCCACGTTGAAGTGTTAATTCACCTTGCGTTGGAAGGTAAACGTTCTTTGAATACCTGGTGCAACCTGTCCGGTAATAGTATCCACATATTTAGTGACATCAGTGTTTACCGTAATTCCGGTCTGATCACTAGCGGTGGTGTTAGCTGGATTATTACCGCTAAAAAATTGGATAGTTGCAGTTCCAGAATCCTTAGCTGAACCGATGATGTTACTAGTGTCGATTTGACCATTACCATCGTTATCTAATGCCCAGTTGTTGCTACCTGGCGGAGTATCATCTTTAGTTGTACCGTCTTCAGTAATTACCACCTTGTCAGCACTCAGAATTACATTTCCAGTTCCCACTTGAGGAGCAGAAATATTTTTGTAACTAATTCGGTACTCAATAATGTTTCCTGGGGCAGGTTTTTTGGGTGTAACACTAAATGTGCCATCAGTACTACCCGATGGCAGTACTGGCCCACTTCCTTGTAAAACTCGTGACTCTTTTAGCAATTGCAAGAAGCCAGTGTATACACGGTCAATGCTGATGTTAGTAGCTGCGTCATCAGGTGAGCCATTACTGTTTGTGTCAATGAAAGCCGTAACTGGTGTGGGGAAGCCGCGTTCTATAGTTGTAATACCTGAACCTTGAGCAACCGTATCAGTTGAGAGTGGCGTATTAGCAGGCAGGTCAACGCTTACACCATAGTTAGCTTTACCACCATTCGCAGCAACTGCATCAATTCGCACTGGATTAGTGGCACTAATTGGGTTGCCCCCGACTGTACCAGTACTTGACGTAAATTCAAAGATTGTGCCATTGTAAGTGTAAGTAGCTGATAAACCTTGATAAGATACCGTCACCACTGTATTCGTAGGCAAATCACCTTTTATTGCTGGTGGTGTGGGTATGAGAGAAATATTGGCAGCAGATGCACCAGTATTCTGAACTGTGTTAGTAAAGGATACCGCAGCCGGATCAACCTTTGAGCCAGGAGCAGCATTGGGTGGAATTAGTGCTGATTTATTAGTGAAGTCATCATTGTTGTCGGTGGGTCCAACGGCATCAGGTACTCCATTTGGCCCATTCAAGAGAGAGGTGGCATTGGGGACTGAGAGGGTAGTTACGTTTACATCCCCAGTCGGACTATTAGTACCAGTGTTATTATTCTGTGCATCAGTTTGATTTGCAGGAACTACTGTGCCATTGGGAACAAAGCCGGCATCTGTTGTAGTAGGAAAGGTGTTATTAGTGGAGTTAAAGTTACCTGGGTTTTGGTCTCCTGAGTTGTCATAAATTTTAGTTGTGTCTCCAGCAGTTGTACCGACTACTTGAGCGATGTTGTAAATGGTTACTGGGCCATTTCCAGATGCACCAATAGTCTGAACTTGGATACTAAAACCGTTAACAGTTGTCCCAGTAGCAACTGAAGCAATAAGGGTAGTATCGTTAATAAAACCGACCCGTTTAACTAAATTCAAAGCTGGTTGGGTAGTTGTCCATATAGCTGATTCAGCATTTGTACCAGTAGCAGTGGTGGTGTAAACTACTTTCCAACCCGCCGGAGCGATTGGAGTGCTTTTCAGGACTGTATTTGCAGGAATCGCATCAGAAACTAAGATGTGGGGGGATGAAGATTGAAAATCAACTGTGATATTTGTACCAGTCAAAGGTGCGGGGGTAATACCAGTATTAGTTACATCGTTAGCTTCAACCCGCAAGCTCAAACCATAAGTTAGCAAGTCATCACTTAAAGTGCCAGAAGTGCCAGCATTATCATAGGCTGTCCTAGTTTTGAGGATAGTTGCTAACGCCCGACTTTTAGCAGTATTTCCTACCTGAATCTGCTGGGTAGCACTGGCTTCTCTGACACCATTGACTGGCGCTTCTGCTGGGTTGTTATCTACAGTGTAAACGTCACCACCATCAGCAATCCGGGGTTGGTTTTGAGCATCACCAGGAGTTTGTCCTAGTCTGACAGTGATCGTATCGCCTGATTGAGCGCCTGCTTGCACAGTGACTGGTACACGCACCAACACACTACCATTAACTGCGATCGCGCCTGTAGTTAGTCCACCAGCAGGGATATTTGTCCAGGTTGCACCGCCATCAGTGCTGTATTGCAAGTTACCACTAGCCGGCGTAACACCATTCTTGTCTGGGGGTAGTGTCCCAGAAACTGTGGCTGGCCCTGTTGTTGTCGCTAAGTTAGGAATCTGGAATTTGGTAAGGTCGTTACCGACGTTGGTTACAGTGTAAGTGTAAACCAGTGTATTACCAGGCTGAGTACTACCACCTGGGGTAGTTTGATTGGCAATCCCAGAACCAGTAACAGTAATACCAGCCACCTCTGCTACAGTTACGGTGACAGTGTTAGATGTGGCATTGATGGGACTCCCTGGAGCGTTGGGATCTTCGTAAGTTGCAGTTGCTGTGTTACTTATAGATGTACCTGCTGTAGTTCCGTCGGCTAATACAGGCGCGATAAATTGGAACAAGCCAGCAGTTAATAATACTGTTGCTACTAAAAATTGGTAGGGTCGATGCTGCTTACTAATGTGTTTATTTCGTTTTACCATAGAAATATTTTGTTTGTTAAACCTGTATCACGCGATCCAAGACAGGATAAATTCCGGCAACTTCTCAAAAAATTACCGTCATATATCAGCCCAAAAGTCTAGAATTTTGGGAACACATATTTAAAGAAATAATCTACTGATTTTTCTCAAAGTTTGGATTAAAGCAATGCGTTAAAATGAGTCTCTATCTTATTTAGAACGGTTCTTAAATATTCAAGGTTTCTACTTTGAGATATAAATTAGTTATTCGTGTATGCTGTCTTTTTATCTGTGTGAATTAAAATGTAGCTTTTACTTCTAAAAAAGTCTTCCGTATAAATAAGTAATTTTCTAGTCCAGATGTTTTACCAAGAGATAAAAAAAGGAGGTAAAAGCTGCGATGGTGTATATATTAAAAGCATTTTGACCGTTGCAGATTATGACCTCAAAATTAACATATAGGAATCATATTTGATTTCTGAAAAAGCTCAGTACACCTCTAACTCCCTTCTTACAAGAGTGCCTATTGCCTGTCTACGCAAATACGTTCAAAAATCAATAGGACTTACGCAAGTGTCATATTTTTTTCGTTTAGGTTGTCAAGAGTAAAAAGGAGCCACTGCGTTGGGCGGGCAATGCCCGACTTGTACCGCTAAAGCGGAACCCGCAGGGTAGCAAGTGGCGTTCAAGAGTCCAAAAAACCTCGATTTTTGACCCTTGACTCTTATACGAGAAGATAAGTGTGGTAGTTGCGTAAGTCCAAAATCAATTAGGAATCCTATATTTAAACGTAAGTATGCACGCCAGAAACAACTTCTAGCTTCAGGGTAGTGATTAGATCCCCGACTTCTTAAAAGAAGTCGGGGATCTCGCCTCGCCCACTAAACTTTAGGGGCTAAACAGCAATATCAAGAATACGACACGGCTAAAATAGCAGAAATCACTCCTGTAAAGCATTATAGAATTTTGACTGGTTTACCTGCGATCGCCTTTTTGGTGGAAGCGAGTAATAAATTATTGCCTGCGATCGCTCATGTTTTCAGTTTAGGATAATTCTAGCGAAAAAATCACGCTCCTCATCCAGCAAAGATACGATCAATACTAGTAACTCTGCTGGAATTAGCTGATATGTCCCTAACTGAAGAAATTCTCTCCCAACTACCAGGCGATGTTTTGGGAGGCTTGCGTCGTACAGATGCGCTCCTCACATCACTCAGAGAAAATACTGCACCCATACCCAATGTAGTCAATGAAAATCAGCAGCCTTTAGGTGCTGTAGACTGGGATGTGATTATTTGCGGTGGGACTTTAGGTATTTTAATTGGTTGCGCCTTAGCGGTGAAAGGCCTGCGGGTGACGTTAATGGAGCGAGGAATTCTGCGGGGAAGAGAACAAGAGTGGAATATCTCCCGTAAAGAGTTAGAAGTGTTTGTGGAATTGGACTTGCTGACAGAAGAGGAGTTAGGAAGAGCGATCGCTACCGAATATAACCCAGCCCGTGTCAGCTTTCAAGGTGGTACAGAAGTTTGGGTAAAAGATGTCCTGAATATTGGCATTGATCCGGTTTATTTGCTAGATACTTTGAAAACCAGATTTCTCGCTGCAGGCGGTGATTTGCTCGAAAATACACCCTTTAGCGAAGTAGTAATTCATCCCGATGGGGTGATGGTAAACAATCAATTCAAAACTCGGTTGTTAATTGATGCAATGGGACATCTTTCTCCCATCACCCAACAAGCACGCCAAGGACAAAAACCAGATGCACTGTGTTTAGTAGTGGGAAGTTGTGCCCAAGGTTTTCCGGAAAATCACACAGGCGACTTGTTATTATCATTTACATCCTTGCAAAATCAATGCCAGTACTTCTGGGAAGCTTTCCCAGCCAGGGATGGTAGAACCACTTACCTGTTCACCTACATGGATGCACATCCACAACGCCTGAGTTTAGAAGCTTTATTCGAGGAATATCTCCGTCTTCTACCAGAATATCAGGGTATGGAATTGCACCAGTTGAAATTTCAACGAGCGCTGTTTGGCTTCTTCCCCACCTATCGCCAAAGTCCTCTCAAAACACCTTGGAATCGTATTCTCCCAGTCGGAGATAGTAGCGGTAGTCAATCTCCTTTAAGTTTTGGTGGTTTTGGTGCAATGGTGCGTCACCTCAAGCGTTTAACATTTGGCATTCAGGAAGCACTACAAACCGAACAATTATCATCATCAGCGCTAGCACTACTGCAACCCTATCAGCCAAGTCTAACTGTGACTTGGTTGTTTCAAAAGGCGATGAGTGTGGGTGTAAATCAGCAAATTGCGCCCGATCAAATTAATCAACTGCTATCCGCTGTATTTCAGGAAATGCAACAACTAGGTAATCCAGTACTCAAACCATTTTTGCAAGATGTAGTGCAGTTTCCGGCACTAACGCAAACACTCTTAAAAACTGGTTTGGCACATCCGGGATTAGTAGCTAAGATAATTCCCCAAGTAGGATTGATAAGTTTGTTAGATTGGATGGTGCATTATGGGAATTTAGGTGTTTACACTGCCTTGTTTTGGCTGAGTCCAATGCTAGAAACATTGGTGAAGAATCAATCAAGTAAACAACAATATTATTGGCATCGCTTAGTTGATAGTTGGAAATATGGTTCCGGCAATGATTATATTGAAGAATAATTTGTTCAGTATTCTGATTCCTGCATTCCGACTCCCACATTCTGACTCCTGCATTCCGACTCCTGCATTCTAAAGTTTCAACTTCTGTGAGAATAATATGATGGAACGGCAATCTACAGGCATAAAATACTTTGCTGTGCTAATTGGCTTATTACGCGATCGCAAAATATTTCTCGAAGAAATTAGCCAAGGTGTAAGATTACCCAGTAAGATAATTTCTTTATTAGTTTGTAGTTCTCTATTTCTGGCTATCTATGGCGGAATTATTGGTGCATATCATAGCTGGATGCAAGCTTTATCGTCCGCAGTGAAACTACCTGCTCTATATTTAATCACATTGCTAATTTGTCTACCGGCGTTGTACTTTTCCAATATTATTTTTGGTTCTAGACGCTCTTTTGGTCAGCATTTAGTTTTAGTATTGACTGCAGTTTCAGTCACTAGTGTACTTTTATTTAGCTTTGCACCAATCACGCTATTTTTCTTGATTACTACCAATAACTACCAATTTTTAATTTTGTTAAATGTAGTTATCTTTGCTGCCACCGGATTTATTGGTATTTCTTCCTTATACAATGCTACAAGTGTGGTTTTAGAACAAGATGATGAAAGTAGCAAGACACGCCAGAAAATTTTACAATTTTGGCTTTTGTTATATGCCTTTGTCGGTAGTCAGTTAGGATGGACTCTCAGACCTTTTTTTGGTAATCCGGGTTCTATCTTTCAACTATTCCGCGAACGCGAAGGTAATTTTTACTTGAGTGTGATTCAAGCTATTAGCTACATTTTAGGATTCCGTTGATAAATAGGTAATAGGCAATAAGAAAACATTATGCTAGAGAAAAAACCTTACAAAATTAAACACTTTGGGGTACTGATTAGTTTACTACGCGATCGCCAGGGTTTTCTAGAAGAAATTCGTCAAGAAGTCCGATTACAAAGTAAAATCAGCGCTCTGTTTGTTTCTAGTTCAATTTTCTTTGCCATCTATGGTGCAATTATCGGCGCATCTCATAGTTGGGCACAAGCATTATCTGGTGCAATCAAACTCCCAGCATTTTATTTACTAACATTAATTATTTGTTTTCCGACTCTGTTCTTTTTTAATATCTTGTTTGGTTCTCGGAGCAGTTTTCAACAACATTTTGTTGTGCTGCTCACATCTGTTTCAGTGATTAGTGTACTTTTATTTAGTTTGGCACCAGTCACGTTATTTTTTCTGATCACTGCCCCAGATTCATATCAATTTTTTAAACTTTTAAATGTATTGATATTTGCCATCACGGGGGTATTTGGCATCAAATTTCTCTATGAAGGAATGCAATTACTTTCTCAACAAGAAGAGGTTGGCAAACAAACCCGCACTACTATTTTAAGATCCTGGTTATTTCTATATGCTTTTGTAGGGATGCAGCTGGGATGGTTTCTCAGACCTTTTTTTGGTGCGCCTGGTTCTAAATTTGAATTATTTCGGGCAGTAGCTGGTAACTTCTATCTTGATATAGTGGCAGCGATTTCCGAAATTTTGGGTGTTCGATGAGCAAGTTTATGTGGCTATAATCCCAGTACTTAAGAATCTCATAATATTCCTAAGAGACAAGAACCCCGATTTTTCCAAGAAGTCGGGGTTCTCTGGCTTTAAGATAGGTTATAGTTCAATACGGTTCAGTTAGAGCTTCGTTTACTTTTCTTCACATAGTGTGGTTTCATTGTGCCGACTTACTTATAAAATCTTATAATTCTTCTTTGGATGAAATATTTCTCTTCATGGAACGATGAAGTAAGCGACAGGGCCAGAAAAAAGCGCCGCAGATACTGACTGAAGCGATCGCTGCGACAACTCGCCAACTCAGGCCAGGTGGAGTGGTAGACTCTGAAGATTGGTCTTGTGTATCTTTAGTTAGTTCTGGTGCTGAATGAGATAATTGACTGGCTGTACTTACCCCTTCAATTGCCGCTCCAATTAGATAAGCTACCAGGGCAATTTCTAGCCAGGGATTGATCATATTCTATGTGGTTAAATTTTTGGAGAATGTATGGCAGTGAGCAATCATTAAGTTTTGCATCTTAGCGATCGCTTTGATCAATATACAATCTGCCTTCAGCAGTGTCACGAATTAGTGGCAGTTTAGATTGAATATAGGTATTAAGGCTACTATCTGCCTGGGGATCAATTTCTTCTATAGCTTTCAACTGCTGGAGCAGCAATTGCACTAAAGTCGTATCGTCAAATTGCAGTAGGGTGCTTACTTGAGTAGACTCAATTACAGCCCAGATTTGTCTCATCATCTTAGCATTTATCATGAGTCTCTACCTCTTAAGCTTTTCTTTATATTTGCACAGTTTTACCATTTGTGCCTAGGTTTTATTTTTTATATTCTTCTAATGCCCCTAACTTACGAATTCCTGGCCAAATTGCCGCTGCTGCAACTACTACCAAAATTGTCCCAATTCCACCACCAACCACAGAAATCACTGGGCCAAATAAAGCGGCTGTCAAGCCTGACTCAAAACCCCCTAACTCATTGGACGCACTGATAAACACACTATTAATGGCCGCAACCCGACCGCGCAAATGGTCAGGAGTCCGGATTTGAACTAAGGTATGGCGGATCACAACACTAATACTGTCGAGTGCGCCACTGAGTGTCAACATTACTAATGAGAGCCAAAACCAACGAGAAAGCCCAAAGATAATTGTCACAACGCCAAAACCAACAACTGACCACAATAAGGCTGGGCCGGCTTTGCGTAACGGTGGCAAATAGGCGAGACTAACTGCCATAATCAAAGCACCAATAGACGGAGCTGCTTGCAGGTATCCCAACTCTACTGGTCCTGCGTGCAAAATATCTTTGGCAAAGATGGGTAATAGTGCAACAGCACCGCCTAATAAGACGGCAAACATATCTAAGGTGATTGCCGCTAAAATCAATTGATTGTCCCAGACGAACTTAGCACCAGCTGCCAGTGCTTGGAGCGATAATGGTTCTTTGGCAATGGTGTTTCTTTCTGCTGTAATCGCTACTGTTAAACTGAAACATAACAAAGCAGCGATCGCAGCTAACACATATATCCCTGTCGCGTTTCCTAGCCAAGCGATCCCCAATCCACCCAAGGCGGGTCCGAGTACTGATGCTAATTGAAAGCTACTACTATTCCAGGTGGCAGCATTGGTAAAAGCAGTAACAGGTATCAATTGCCACATTAAAGCGTCACCAGCAGGCTTAAGGAATGCTTTGGCAACCCCAATTAAAACAAGGCAGCAGTAAAACAGTACAACTGCACCTTTGGTATAGGAAAGCACTGCTAGAGCTAGTGAACAAAGAGCTAATAACAGTACTGACAGTAGTGTAGTGAGTTGGCGATCGCGGCGATCGGCGACATCTCCTGCAATCAAGGTGAGTGCAATCATTGGCAGGACTTGCGCCAGTCCTACACCACCCAATACCATCGCGGAGTTAGTCCGCTCATAGAGTTCCCAGCCAATCGCGACTGTCTGCATTTGTAATCCTACATACAGGATTAAACGCCCAATCGTAAATAGTCGATAATCTCGAAACCTCAAGGCTGCAAAAGGATCGTGTTGTGCAACCTCAGAATTAAGGGGAGTTGAGTTCCGTTTGCTCGAAGACATTTTTTAGTAGCGCTAACCCTTCTTCAATGTGGGAAATTTCTTCAGCTGTGAGACCTTTGAGTAAGTCGGCAATATGAGTACGAGTCTGATCGAGAGATTGCTGCAGATGATACTTCCCCTCGTCAGTCAGATTCAGGACTATCCGGCGGCGCTCTTGCGGATGGTGAGAGCGTTGCACTAAATTACGTTGGACTAGCCGTTCTGTGGTGGCTGATGCTGTGGCAGAGGTGACACCCAGATGATCTGCCAAGTCACATAATGAAGCGCCAGGACTGCGATTGAGAAATGCGAGCGATCGCAATTGTGGTATTGACAGAAAAGCCGCCTTATGGGCACGCATCTCAGATCGGATAAACCGCATCACTAATGGAACTGTATCCATGACTCTGGCAGCACATTCTTCGGAAGTTGCACCTTGCGAGGGTTTATCCAGACTCATGGGCTATCTATTCTCCTGATTTCATTACCACCCGTGCATAAACGTGAATAAAGTTTGCCACAGATGAAGGTTAAGCCTACTAATGTTAGCAAGAGAATCGCAAGTATGGATATTACCTTGATTACATCGCTACTCGCGGATAAAGTTTTCCACACACAAAGGTCAAGATTATCAGTGTTATTAGCAAAATTGTCACATCCAAACCGAAGCCATAGACGCTAGAACCACCAAGCAACATTGTGCTGCGTAAAGCGTCAACCTGATACGTCAAAGGATTTATGTGAGAAATGAACTTTAACCAGTCTGGCATCATGGAAATCGGATAAATGGCATTACTGGCGAAAAACAGCGGCATAGTTAACATTTGACCGATTCCCGTCATCCTTTCTCTAGTTCTGGCCAAACAGCCAATGATTAATGAAAAAATGCAAAAGCAAGCTGCACCCAACATAACTAGCAGTAGCACTTTCAGAATAGCTAAAGGATTAAGGTTAAGTTTGACACCCAGTAAAAATGCTAATGCATAAATAAATACTGCTTGTGATAAACACCGCACCCCACATGCTAGAGCTTTACCTAAAACCATCGCCACACGAGGTGTAGGACTAGCCAGGAATTTATGCACAATCCCTAAATCTCGCTCCCAGATCAGCGTCATCCCCCCAGTAAAAATTGCTACATATAGCACACTCTGAGCTAAGATGCCGGCAGACATAAAGTCTAAATAAGATAAGTTCCCCGTAGGAATAGAGCGAATGCGGGAGAACACTTGCCCAAAAATCAGCAACCATAGTGCCGGTTGCACAGACCTGACTACTAAATCAGTGGGGTCATGTCTGAGTTTCCGCACTTCTAATTCAGCAATTACCAAGGTTTTTATAACTAGGTTATAAATTGCAGATATCAAGTTAAATCGGCGAATTGGTGAGGCTTCAACCCAACCTCTGTGCAGTACGTCTGGTTCTTGCTGTGTCACGGTAGCTGACTCCTGATGCTAACTGGTTCCCTGTATAGTGAATGAAGACATCATCCAAAGTGGCGTTTTCTTGACCTAGAGAAGCTTTTAAATCACTTGGTATGCCCGTCATTATTTCCTTACCTTGTTCCATAATCGTCACGCGATCGCACAGAATATCAGCTTCTTCTAAAAAGTGGGTAGTTAAAAATATAGTTGTGCCATACTCTGCACAAAGTTGTTGTACGAGCTGCCATACTTGTGTCCGAGCGAGTGGATCTAAACCGACAGTTGGTTCATCGAGAAACAAAATTCGGGGTTGATGCAGTATGGATTGGGCAATTTCTAACTTGCGAATCATCCCGCCAGAGTAGTTGCGGACTAAGCGATGCGCTGCATCCTCTAAACCCATAAAACCCAACATGTCGCGAATATGGCGCTCCCGTCGTGAAGCAGGAATGTCATATAGCTTGGCAAAGATTAAAAGATTTTCATACCCTGTGAGACTACCATCAGCCGAGAGCGCCTGGGGTACATAACCAATGACTCGTCTAACAGCGTTGGGTTGATGAGTCACATCGTAACCAGCTAGGGTTGCCTTCCCCGCACTCAGAGGCAGCAAGGTAGTCAACATCTTAATCACAGTACTCTTACCTGCCCCATTTGGTCCAAGTAAGCCAAAGACTTCACCCTGTGCCACAGATATGTTTAAAGTATCAACCGCAGTTATTTTGCCAAAGTTACGCGTCAGTCCCTGGGTTTCCAGAATATTTGGTTGCGGATTACTGGCAGGCGGTTCTGACAGATTTGCTTTTCCCGTCAGTCTGATCACAATTTTGATACGCTTCCCAATAGTTAGATTAACTAATTATTAGTTTCTCAATATATTTACCAGAAGTCAATAGTTTTTTCTCCCAGAAAATCCGCAGTGCTAATTTAATGGACATAGGAGTGAAAAAGAATGTAGAGACGTAGCATTGCTACGTCTCTACAAGGGTTCTGGATAACGCATATTTAATAGGCATGTCCGATTGACAAGGGTTTCACGTTAAGTTGACATGTATGGGCACTGCCGTGACCCTACAAGCGACGATATAATTTTGTATTGCATCCAACTGAGAACCGCTATATATAAAATAGCCCTAAGCCAAGTCCTAGTGGTTTGTCAATTTTGTTTTGAGGGGTTTTTGGTAGTGCGGGCCGAAAAGCCCGCGTGAGCGAGACGCTCACACTACAGTCCCTCATTTCAACCCTGACAGACTACTAGAGTTTTGTTTGTTTATCGTGGAGAGCCTCTGTGGCATCCTGGGCTGAAAGTGGTCGGTAAAACAGGAACCCTTGTACATCTTCACAGTTAATAGATTTCAAAAATTCCAGTTCCTCTGGCTTTTCTACACCTTCGGCAGTTAGTTTTAAACCCAAACTTTGCCCTAAAACCACGATCGCTTTGACAATGTGAGCTACTTTGCTATTCGTTGTCAACTCTTGAACGAAAGACTTATCTATTTTCAGATGGTGGAGTGGCAACATCTGTAGGCGCGAGAGGGAAGAATGACCTGTACCAAAGTCATCGATAGAGAGGTGAATACCCATCTGTCGGAGATTTTGTAGTAAATTTGTGGTGAATTCTAGATCTTCAATTGCCGTCGATTCTGTAATTTCTAACTCTAAAAAGTTGGGATCTAGCCCCGTCTCTTGTAAGATTTTACTCAAAGTTTCCATTAGATCTGGTTGGCGAAACTGTTTGAGGGACAGATTGACCGCAATAGATATAGGTGGCAATCCTGCATCTTGCCAGGCTTTATTCTGGCTACACGCTGTTCGCAATACCCATTCCCCAATAGAGACAATCGATCCATTGGCTTCGGCTAGAGGAACAAAGACACTGGGTGCTACTAATCCCATTTCTGGGTGATGCCAACGTAACAAAGCCTCCATGCCAGTAATTTTTCCCGTGATGATGTTGACCTTGGGCTGGTAATATACTTTTAATTCTTTTCGCTCTAAGGCATAGCGCAAATTCTTCTCTAAAGTTAGCTGTTCAGGATTCTTATTACTGAGGGAAGTAGTATAGAACTGGTAGTTATTCCTGCCGGCATCTTTGGCATAATACAAGGCGGCATCTGCGTGCTTGATCAGGGTTTCAGCATCAGCACTGTTATCATTGAGCAGGGAAATGCCAAGGCTGGCACTGATATAAAGTTCGTGTTCTTCGAGATCAAAAGGTTTCTCGAAGGCTTGTAAAATTCTCTGGGCTACCTGGGTGACTTCATCTACATCATTGACTTGGGGTAATAAGATCGTAAACTCATCGCCGCCCCAACGAGCGATCGTATCCCCACCTCTGAGACAGTCTTTTAATCTTTGCGATACACACAGTAATAATTTGTCTCCTAGGGTATGTCCTAGAGTATCGTTGATCACTTTGAAACGATCTAAGTCGAGAAACATCACAGCTAAACTTTCATGACTCCGAACCGCGTTAGGCAGGGCTTTAGCTAATAACTCATTAAACAGTAGGCGATTGGGTAATCCAGTGAGTAAATCATGTAGAGCTTGGTAACGAATCTTTTCTTCTACCTGCTGGCGCTGTCTAGCACCGCTGATACTCGCAGCCATTGTCAAGAGTGTGGATTCTTCATGCTTTGACCAGTTGCGCTCTTTTGCACAGTCGGCTAAACCTAGGTATCCCCAAAACTTTTCTCTCAAGCGTAGGGGTACTAAGAAGAGGGATTGAACACTGTCTCGGCTGAGGATTTTTTGTTCGGTGAGGGGAAATTCTCTAGTAATTCCTTTGATAGATTTGCCGTTAGAGAGGGTACTGTACCATCGGACTAGTCCTGATGATTGATAAGGTTGATTCTGCCAGTGGTCACGAGAAGTTTCCAAACCTGAGCGTGTCCATTCAAACCGCAGACTTACTGCCATCTCTCCTGTAGTGGGGTGGGAATGGTTTCTGAAGAGGTAGGCGCGATCTGCTTGGGCTGCTTCACCTAACACGGCGAGAACTTTTTCAATGGCTGTCTGATAGTTCATTTCTGCCAGCAAGTAATTGGTAGCTTCTGCAACTGCTTGTAGTAGGCGATCGCGTTGGCGGAGTTCAGCAGCAGCTTTTTTTTGCTCAGTAATATCTCTGATAACAAAAGTTCTAATTAAATCACTTTCAGGTAGATAATGAATTGATTGTTCAAAAATTTCTGTACCAACTTTTACCTCACGAACAAAAGAGTTACCCTTGCTATTTTTAACTGCATTGAGAATGCCCTCCATGATGGGGTGTTCTTTCCCGACTTCTCTGAGTTTGGGAAACTTGAGAGCTGCAGCTGGATTAAGATAGGTAACTATTCCCTCTAAATCTATCTCAATAATGGGATTGGGAATGAGTTCTGGGAAAGATGCTAGGCGAGCTAATGCTGTCTCACTGGCTTCTTCAAAGCGAGCATCAGGGGTGATGAGGGTTTCAAAGGGATTGGCCGGATTGGCTTGTTCTGAAAGGAAGCCAGACAAGTCTTCTGCTTCACAAGATGCAGAAAATAATTGCTCTGACAGGTTAGAGATAGTATAGTACTTTGCATTAACTTGATTATTCCCAAAGGCAATGATATCTCCATGCTGGAGGGTGTGAGACAAGCATTTACTACCATTGACAAATAAGCCATTAGTACTTTGTTTGCCTTTGAAGTTGCCATCAATAATCCGAAAACCATATCTGTCAGTTTCTGGAACAGTTACCCGCAATAGAATGGCGTGCTGTCTTGATACTGAGCGAGAACGCAGAACAATAGCGTTGCTGGAATCCCTTCCGAGAGAATAAGTAGCCTCTTGGAGGGGAATGGTTCGCTGCCCTTGCATGTCTTGAACGACCAATAGGTGGCGTATTTTGTCCCGCCCATTTTCTGACATACCTCTTCCTCACATTCTCATATCTTTAGGTTTTTGTTGGAAAAATACTACTCTAATAAGTTTTTATAGTTGCCCACAGACTAGGGGAATGGGCCAAACAGGTGACTCTTCCCCATGCTCAAAAACTCCATCCCCTTCTGGGTGGAGTTTTTCATTTTGAATTTCATATCCAAATTCAGCAACGCTATTTTTATGATGGTTGTCCTAGCTGTTTTCGCAAATCACGAAGAAGATGAGGAAAATTGGAGCCTTTCGGTCAGTGTTTTCCACTTTTTTCTGTCTTCAATACCCAGAATAAAATCAAATGGTTGATATTATACATAGTATGATTGCGGAAATTTGTTTGAAGTTTGGAAAATGTCCTGAAGAACTAAAAATCTGACCTAGAGAGAATTTAAGATAATAGTTTGAAAAAAGGAACTTAGTAATTTTGCTAAGAATAAGGTAAAGATAAGGTAGAAAATTTTACTTTACATCCTATTGATAGTTAAATATGATCATTGTGGATTGTTGGTAAGAGATGAGGAAAATACTGTAGACAGTTTTTCCAACTGTCCTAACTGGGGTAGGCAAGTTTAGGTAAAGCGATCGCCTTAAATCCACTTTAGTCCTCCTCCTCTTAAGCACTAAAGTGCTGACTACAAACTTCTCAAAATTAATGGGACAGACCGCTGGGGTGTTCACTCTGTGCCTTTTTAGGTGATAAAAATTCATGCAAAACATGAGCCAAAAACGGGTAAACTTTATCAAAATCCACAGCCTAGTACGCCACGGCGTAAATCAAGCTACCATTCTAAAACCACAAAAAGCCTACAGTAAGTAACTTGGCGTAAATAATTGTCGCTGGGATAAGGCAATAGGCAATAGGTAGAAGGGTTTGAGCCTTGTTTACTTTTCTTCACACAGTTTGCTTTTATTGTGCCCACTTACTTATATACTTCATACTTCATACTTCATACTTCATATAGTAGTTACTTCACAGCCTGCAATTGCTTGACTCTTGGCATAATTTCTTCAGCAAAGCGAGTCATTTCTGGCACAAAGGGATTGAATTGCAGCATAAAGGTTTCGATACCTGCATCAACGAAAGCTGCAACCCTGGTAGCTACCGTGTCATAGCTGCCAACTAAGCCTGCGGCTGTACCACCATTACCCCCAACTGCGGGATTTTTGGCGAAGAGTTGGAACATCACGGCTTCTGGATCAACGCCTTTAGCAACACTTAATTTTAAGTGTGCTTCTTGTTGCTGGAGTGCCATGAGTCGCTCTAGTTCTACTTGTGCCTCAGCGTCTGTAGAGCGAGCAATCACAAATGCTGATAGCCCAAAACGTATTGGTTGGGGTAGCTTGCGCTCTCGGCGCAAAACTTGTTTAATTACCTGACGCACATCTTCAATTGGCTGACCATTAATAAAGTAGATATCTGCCTGTTCAGCTACTAAAATTTGTGCTGGTTCAGATGCACCACCTAGATAAATTGGGGGATGGGGTTTGGCGATGGGCGCAGGGTTGAGCTTCAAATCTGTGATTTGAAAATATTCTCCTTGGAAGTTAACCCTCTCTCCACTCCAAAGTGCTTTGACAACTCTTAACCATTCAGCGGAATAGCGGTAGCGCTCATCGTGGGGCGGGAACGGGATATTAGTACGTTCCATTTCAGGGCGGAACCAAGCACTGATTAAGTTGATGGCAAAACGTCCATTGCTAATAGCGTCAATTCCCAGCGCCATCTTCGCTAGAACAGCCGGATGGAAAAGTAGAGGTTTAATGGCGGCGATGATCTCAATTTTTTCTGTGGCTTCTGCTAAAGCTGCAGAAGCCGTCCAGGTTTCTAGCTGCTCTAATTCTAGGCTGCGGGGGTTGGCGATGTGCTGTGCTACCAAAGTTGAGGCGTAGCCCAAACGTTCAGCTTCTAGAATCAGCGATCGCGTCCGCTCATAACTAGCGTCTCTGGGTTCTTCTGGCGTGTCCAGCGGCCCAAAGTTACCGCCAACAGGTGCCCAAATACCATAGCGTGGTTCTGACATATTGTTCTCCTAGATGGGGAATGGGGACTGGGGATTGGGGATTGGGGATTGGGGATTGGGGATTGGGGAATAATGACAAATGCCAAATGCCAATTTTTAATTAAGTCCTAAAGAATCCCTTAAAGTTTTGCCGGGATATTCTTTGCGGAATAATCCACGTTTTTGTAATTCTGGGATCACTAAATCGACGAACTCTTCAAATGCTCCCGGTAAATAAGCGGGGGAAATCACAAAGCCATCGCCTACTTCGTCTCGAAAGAGGGTTTCTAGTTTGTCGGCTATTTGAGTTGCAGTACCCACCAATTGCGGGACAGATAGGCTTCTACCGTAAATTTTGCCTAAATCTTTCAAGGTGACACTGGCTTCTAAATTCAGTCTTTGCAGCACACCAGATAGTTTTTGGAAATCTTGAACTTCCACTTTTTCTACTGATTGCTCTAGGGAATATGGGGAGAGATCAACAGCCAAATGGTTAGACATAGTTAATAAGCCAGCCATCGGATGTACTAACTCATTGTGAAAAGCTTGTTTTTCTTTGGCAATTGTCTCTGTCTCTCCTACAAACGGCATCACCGCAGGCAGAATTTTACAAGTATCTGGATCACGTCCATATTTAGCCATGCGAGTTTTGACATCCTGATAGTAGGATTTCATCAATGCGGGATTGGGACTAATTTCAAAAATTAATTCTGCCCATTTAGCAGCAAACTCTCTACCTTTATTAGAAGCGCCGGCTTGAATAATTACTGGACGCCCTTGGGGTGAACGCGGGACAGTCAATGGTCCCCGTGACTTTAACCATTGCCCGACATAGTTAACATAATTTACTTTTGTGGGGTCAGCAAAAATACCATTTTCTTGATCCAAGACTAATGCGCCTTCTTCCCAACTACCCCAAAGTTTGGTAGCAACTTCGAGGAATTCGTCGGCGCGATCATAGCGTAGGTCATGTTCTAAATGCTCATCAAAGCCAAAGTTCCCAGCTTCGCTAGCTCTACTCGAAGTGACTACATTCCATGCTGCTCGTCCTCGACTCAGGTGGTCGAGGGTAGCAAATCCCCGTGCTAGGTCATAGGGTTGATAGTAAGTGGTAGAACGGGTGATACCAAGACCAATATGTTTAGTAGCAACTGCCATTGTCGTAGCTAGCACTAGCGGATCTAGCCTGAGTGCCCCTTGAGCGCCATACTTCAGACTTTCAGCAAAATTCCCGCCATAGGTATCGGGCATTGTTAAGGAGTCTGCAAAAAATACTAAATCAAATTTGCCTCGTTCTAGTACTTGGGCAATTTTTTGATAATATTCAGGTTCCAGAAAGCCTAATTCAGTCCTGGGGTGTCGCCAAACAGCATGGGAGTGAACCACTTGGGAAGCGAGTAAGAAACCTGCTAGATGTATTTGTTTCATATCTGATCATTTTTTATATGTGCGATCGCAGTGGTTTTGATTTAGAAAAAAATTATTAAGTATTGATTTGTGGTTTGATTTTCATTACATCGACCTGAACACTTGAATTAATGGCTCTTTTGTTAAAACTACGGTAACTTGGTCGAATAACTGTAGTATACTTGCTGAGTAAAAACATCCCATAGATAGTAGGAAAAAGCAATAGCAGTTGTTAATCTTAAGCAGAAACTGCTTGAATCAGCCTTGGGAGATTAAATTTTAATTTTGTCAGGAAAATTTACATGATTATTGATCCTGCCCAAATTGACCCACGAAACACTTATCAATTACTCATCGGTTCCATTGTTCCCCGACCGATCGCTTGGGTATCAACCATTGCCAGTGATGGGACACCAAACGTTGCACCATTTAGCTTCTTTATGGGTGTTACAGGCAATCCCCCGACTCTAGCCATTTCCAGTGGCTCTCGGCGTGGGACTAAAAAGGATACTTTGGTGAATGTGGAAAAATCGGGAGAACTGGTAGTCAATATAGTTTCCGAAGAATTGGGGAACGAAATGAATCTCACTAGTGGTGAATTCCCTCCAGATGTGGATGAGTTCCAGGTAGCGGGACTAACCCCCATACCCTCACAACGAGTGCGTGCGCCACGAGTGGCTGAGTCGCCAATTAATATTGAGTGTGTGCTGAAACAGGTAATTTATATTGGTAATGAGGGAAGCGAATCGGGATTAATTATTGCTGAGGCTGTGCTATGGCATGTCCGCGACGATTTGCTGACACCGCAAAACACCATTGATGTCAGCAAACTACATGCGATCGGTCGTCTATCGGGAAACTGGTATACCCGCACCCAAGATTTATTTGAAATTACCCGTCCTGCTTCCCAGCCTCCGAAAATTTGAGGCTTTAGGGAGAAAAACCAGTTATTCCCCATTTTTTATGACTACTACTCGTCTACCAGAATCAGCAGCTGAGATTACCAATCTTTCTGCAAGTGAACTTGTATCACTATATCAACAGCGATCGCTCTCTCCTGTAGAAGTAACAAAGGTTGCTTTAGAGAGAATTTCTACGTATAATCACTTAGTTAATGCTTTTGCGCTTGTTGATGAAGAATCATCCTTAGCAGCAGCTCGTGCATCTGAAGCTCGTTGGCTGCAGGGTAAGCCGTTGGGTATTGTTGATGGCATCCCGACTACGGTCAAGGATTTGCTGTTAACTAAAGGCTGGCCGACTCTGCGCGGTAGCAAAGCCATTACGCCCAATCAATCTTGGTCAGAAGATGCGCCAGCCGTGGCGCGATTGCGAGAACAGGGGGCGGTATTTATTGGTAAAACCACAACATCTGAATTTGGATGGAAAGGTGTCACCGAGTCTCCCTTAACTGGAATTACACGCAATCCTTGGAATCTGGATCTCACAGCAGGGGGAAGTAGTGGCGGCGCGGCGGTGGCAGCGGCTTTGGGTATGGGTACATTCCACCTCGCTACTGATGGTGGGGGATCGTCGAGATTGCCGGCAGGATTTACAGGTGTCTTTGGTTTTAAGCCTAGTTTTGGGAGGATTGCCGGTTATCCCTCAGCCCACACTGGCACATTGTTTCATGTTGGGGTTTTGGTTCGCAATGTAACTGATGCAGCACTGATGCTAAATGCGATCGCTCATCCTGATCCTCGTGATTGGTATGCGTTACCTGATGATCAGGAGGATTATGTAGGGGAGCTAAATCGCGGTGTGGCTGGATTACGAATTGCTTACAGCCCTAATTTAGGATATGCCGAGGTGGAACCGGAGATAGCAGCATTGGTGAAAACCGCAGTCAATGTGTTGGCACAGCAAGGAGCCATTATCGAGGAAGTTGATCCCGGTTTTGAGAATCCCTACAAAATCTTCCGGACTTTTTGGGTAACGGGAGCCGCCAAACTACTGCGTTCATTTAGCCCAGAGCAAAAAGCTTTAGTTGAAGAAGGCTTGCGAGCTAATGCTCAAGAAGGCGATCGCATTAGCCTTGCAGAATATCTCAGTGCCAACGATGCGAGGGAAGACCTTGGTCGATACATGCAACATTTTCACCAAACTTACGATTTGCTGATTACTCCCACCTTGCCTGTAACAGCTTTTCCAGTCGGCCAAACCTCACCTCAGTCATCTCTCTACCCTCAAGGGCTGAACTGGTCTCCTTTCACTTATCCTTTTAACCTCACTCAACAACCAGCCGCATCAGTACCTTGTGGCTTTACTCAAAATGGTTTGCCTGTAGGAATGCAAATTGTGAGTGCAAAATATAGAGATATATTGGTGTTGCGTGCCGCTAAAACCTACGAAAATTTCCAGCCTTTTAGAACACCAGAGCAGTTTTTATCAGATAATTGATTCCCCCTAGCTCACACTAGTAGTCTGTCAGGGTTGAAATGAGGGACTGTAGTGTGAGCGTCTCGCTCACGCGGGCTTTTCGGCCCGCACTACCAAAAACCCCTCAAAACAAAATTGACAAACCACTAGTTGTGAACTTGAGGGGGATATGTAATATCTGTCGTCAGCTATGCGACATTTGATTGCATCCCACCCTGAAGATGAAAACTCTGATAGGGGAGCCACTGCTTTAGGCGGGTTCTTCGACTTATAGCAAGGGCGGGCATCTTGCCCGCCCTGAGTATGCAAATTAAAAGTGTATTAGCCTATTCTTTTTTGAAATTGGTTTTACCTTATTTTCAAAACGAATTTTAAATTAACTGCGCTACTATTCTTTAGAAGCTGTTAGCCCCAACTGGACACGTGAGTAACGGAAATAAACCCTGAGCAAACGTAACCAACGCATCCAAACTAGTGATGGTTGCTCAAAGAAAGTGAAAATATCACCAAAACCCTGGTTAGTTTTTTGATGATGCAGCCAATGTCTCTCAGGAGTGGTGATAAATAGAATTTGACACAAAAAAGTCACAAACTTTGGAGTTTGCCAATCCAAAACACTGACGTGTCTCCACCATACATGAAACTGACCCAAGAGCAATCCAGCGATCACGCCAATTGGTGAGAAAGACCACAGAACTACTCCCATCAGCACATAAGGCAAAGCACCAAGGATACCATCTAAAAGAACCTGGGCATTGAAGGTCAAAATAGCGTAGTGGCGGAAGTCTTTCTTCCAGGAGTGGTGTGTTTTCAGGTGGAGGCTACCAAAAACATGCTCGGGTACGTGATAAACGAAGGTAGATAGGAAATCGCCAAAAAATAGTAATAGCCAAGCAACAGCGATAGCCTCAAGCATTTGTACTCCTCAAGTTTAGTAAGAAAACTCCACAGAAAAAATGCAAATCTCATGGTGTGTGCGTGGACGCGACGATGGACACTTGTTACCCGTTGGAAAGGTATTTCGCCGATAACGGGATGGCAGTCACCTGGGTTGGGTTAACCTCTCCGTTGGCACAGCGTCTGCGATAGCAGGAAAAAATATGATCTACAATTTTGCAGATCAGACTTCTTTGTGCAGTGCTGACTCACCACGGCACAGGTTTGGCAACGCGCTGCCTCGCCAACCCTCCGAAGTATTGTAAGAAGAAAGCCTCCCGCCATAATCTTTCCACAACGTAGTGTCCTCCAGTTTTCGCATCAAAGCACCTTGTGGATTTACGCTCCACTTTATTATGCTCAGAATCTATGTAATTCTAGGAAGTTGCAATTTCATGAATCCATGTCCTAAACGCATTGAACAGCAACTTGTAAGAGCCTCCAACGTGAATTTTGGCTCTGGGTTGATGGAATTGATACATCTAAACCCCAATTGGATATTGTATTTTGCCATAGTAACCTCACAATCTTCTGACTAAGGCTTACGGTATTAGCAAAGGTTGAGTTAAAACTGGTACAAATTTAGGTTAAGATTCTCTTTAAAATTTATCAGCTAACTGGAGCAAATGCGCGCCAAATTTGCAGAACTCAGGCACAAGATGCAAATTTTTATGATTATATCGATAAAATTCGGGGCATCTGGTAACTTTGCAGATGACCCAATGCGGATTTAATTTTTGAGTTCAACTCGGCGGAACTCGGTTGGTGGATTGGGGACTTTCTCGTGAGCGCAGGGAAGAAGAGTCGGTGTATTGTTTACGCAGCTTTTCTAGAGTTTCATATATATTGGTGCGATTTTCGGGAGTGGCGATCGCTCTTACAGATTTTTCGAGTTCAATTGCTTGGGTTTCAATCTCTTGATATTCTTCGCGGCGGGCTTTACGGAATAGTTCGATGATTTCCTGATCGGCTAATCCCTCAAAAAGCTCTACTCGCATCACCAACGCCTCACCTTTCGCCTGTTGAACTTCCTGAGCCAACCACTGGAAAGATTCAACACACTCATCGCAAGCAGGCAATACGTGAATACTACCTTTCAGTGAAATAGCTCCCAATCGCCGCAACCGTCGCCACAACGTGACACGAGGACTAGAAGAGGATTTAGAAGGTAGCGAGTAAGAAAAAACTATCCAACTCAAATTTTGACACCTCGATTTAAAGTTAAAAATAATAGATGAGGAAGAGTATGGAGTAAAAGAGGAGGAGAATAATTAATATTTTTGAAAGACAGCGGTTTTCTTTCTTAGTGAGGTACAGTTTTAAATCGCAAATCCTGTAGGGGTGGGGTTTCCCCGCCCTCTGTTGTATTGCATCCGACCGAGAACCGCTATATGCAGTCTAGTTCATAGTTAGATGACTCACAAAGAGGAGAAGCCTAGCATGATAACCTTAGAAGTGGCGGTAGAAGGATTTTCGCAAGTTCCAATTATTGATATTCAGCCACTGGTTTTTGGTAAAGGCGATCGTTCTGTAGTAGCAGATCAAATTGCTCAGGCGTGCCGTGAATGGGGATTCTTTTATATTATCGGACATGGCGTAGATGAAGAGTTGCAGCAACGGCTAGAACAACTCAGTCGAGGGTTTTTTGCTCAAGATTTAGAGACAAAACTCGCAATCCGCATGGCTTTAGGTGGTAAAGCTTGGCGGGGATATTTTCCTGTTGGAGGTGAACTGACATCAGGTAAGCCTGACTTAAAGGAGGGTATTTATTTTGGTGCTGAGTTGGGAGAGGATCACCCCCTTGTGAAAGCTGACACACCGATGCATGGTGTTAACCTCTTCCCAGCCAATATTCCCCTGTTCCGCGAGACAGTGCTGGAATATATGGAGGCGATGACAAACTTGGGACACACTCTCATCGCTGGTATTGCTCTCAGCCTGGGTTTAGAAGAATCTTACTTTGCTGATCGTTACACTTCGGAGCCGCTGACGCTGTTTCGCATCTTTAATTATCCTCCTGATTTATCACACTTAGATGATCAACCCAGATGGGGTGTTGGTGAACACACTGATTATGGTGTTTTAACTATTCTCAAACAAGATGACTTAGGCGGGTTGCAAGTGAAATCCAAGTCAGGCTGGGTTGCTGCGCCACCGGTTCCTGGTTCGTTTGTGTGTAATATCGGCGATATGCTCGATCGCATGACGGGAGGATTATATAAATCTACACCTCATCGTGTGCAGAATTTTTCAGGAAAAAATCGTCTTTCGTTTCCGTTCTTTTTTGATCCCAATTTTGATGTTGAGGTGAAACCAATTGAACTGGATGCAGTGGTGAATGACGATAGCAAAGAACGCTGGGATGGGGCTAGCGTTCATGATTTTCGTGGAACCTATGGCGATTATGTTTTGGGTAAGGTGTCTAAAGTGTTCCCAGAGTTGCGACGTGCAGTTTTGTAGAAACTAAGTTGGTAAACTGGGCTAAGGAATATCTCTGTAGCCCTGTCTACCATTCTGTAGCTTAAGAAAGCACTGGTTGTGCTTCTAACTTCTCGGCTTTTTTCTTCAAGACGGTTGGTAATTGGCTGGTTAAGGGTTCACCTTCAACCACTTGCGAGCGGAAACCATCGGGACCGACTGGAACATCACCGGTGATGGTGGTGCGATAGAGTACACGCTCAACTTCTATATGATCTAGATCCTGCGGAGCTAAATGTGCGGTGGCGCGGTTGTCCCAGAAGGCGATATCACCGTTGTTCCAGCGGAAACGGGTGGTGTAGGCGGGCTTGGTAATTTGGTTAAAGAACAACTCAAGTAATAAGTCGCTCTCTTGTGGTGACACGTCAAGAATGTGGGAGACGAAGCCAGGGTTAACGAACAATGCACGTTCGCCTGTTTCTGGATGAACGCGGACTACTGGGTGAATCGATACCTGGGGATTTGCAGCGATGCGTTGCACGAGCTTGCTGCTGCTGGGGAGCCGTAGACGAGCATTAAAGCGATGTTCGGCTTTTAATGTGTCTGCTAATGCTCGTAAGGGTGCTGACAGGCCTTCATAGGCTGCGACTAGATTAGTCCACTGGGTGTCACCACCGAAACTGGGGACGTTAACAGCACGCAAAATTGACCCTGCAGGGGGGTTGACAACTGCTGTCACATCGGTGTGCCAACGGTTCTCGTAGCTGGAACGGCGCAAACCATTGCGGCGCTCGTAGCGGCTGCGGTCAATTGGTAGGATTTCTGAGAAGCCTTCAATCGGCTCATCTTCGTGGGGATGGGCGTAGGTGACTTCACCAAAACGAGATGTGAATGCAATCTGTGCGACGTGATCGATATTCTGATTACGAAAGAACACGACTTTCCACTTTAACAATGCTTTACGAATTTCAGCGATCGCATCGTCGTGCAGAGGACGCGAAAGGTCTACACCACTGATTTCTGCACCTGTGAAACCAGCTACCTGTTTGACTTCTATGTGCTTGTAGCCCATGTGACTTCTCCAGAGTTTTATTTATTCTACATTAACTTGATAGATTTACCGTAGAATAAAATCACTGTAGTTAAATGCTACGTGAATAAGTAGATCACAAGCTTTTCTGGAAAGTGCGATCGCCCTGGTTTTAGAGGTTGGGAATAATCGATCGCCAGATTTCGTTGACATTTTAATAGTACAAGTGTACTATATAGTTATCAGTATTGGTTGAGTATGCGACGCAAATTTTCTAGGGATATCCCAAATTTGTAGTGATTGAACGCCCCTAGGATTCACTGCGTGAATTCAATTATCCCTGCAAAAACTTGTACTTTTTTCGTCAATTTTAACATTGAATTGGCATAAATTTCATGACCATTTTTTGTGGATTTAGCATCATTTTTCTCTAACTGGTAAGCATATCAACCAGTAGAAAAAAGACATCCATAATTTGACATGTTAATGAGTCATTAATGTAATTAGAGAAGGTGTAAATATGGCAAACAAAGCTAGAAAATTTTTGACTGCAAATTCTCTAGATGCTAGTCAAATATCTACCAGGAATAATAGAACAAAATTCACGCTTTATAACTTTGCAGGTAAAGAGAAAGCATACTATTTAGTAGACGAGTTCAAGTTAGAAAGAAAGCTGCATAATCTTCCTCAAAGACAGGTTGCTCATAGTATTATTATCATTGACCGTTCTGGATCAATGTATTATGATATTCATGCCTTAAAAGAGACATTGATTAAACTATTGACACTAGATGAATACATTAATTATCAACTAGTCATTAGCCTGATTTCTTACTCTTCTCAGGGAGATGTGACTTGTCATTTTCAGAGAATTCCCATTCAAAAAGTGATGCAAACAAATTCTCCTTACTTAGAAGCGATTAAAAACATTCAAGCTAGCTATCTCACTTGTATATCCCAGTCAATACAAGTGGCAAAATCGCTGATTAAAGAAGGAGAAATTACGGCGATAACTTTGCATAGCGATGGCTATGCTAATGATAGTAGTCCTAGTACTGAAGCTAGAGCTATTCAAAAAATATGCAATGAATTAAAACACATGAACGTGTTTGTTAACACTATTGCTTATTCTAATTCTTCAGATTTTAAACTACTTGCCAAAATTGCGAATACTGTCTCAGGAAGATGTATAAAAGCTGGCAATGTCAAAGAAGTTTATGATGCTATGTATAGTACTGCCAAGTTGTTAGGTAATCAAGTGGATTTGGCAATAGAAGAAACCTTGTCAGGAGATTATAGTTATCAAGTATTTTTATCAAGGAGTGCTAGAAAAATTAATGGGGGAAACCAGACCCTAAAAATCTTCGGTTTGAAACCAGAAGATGAAGGGATTATCTATAAATTTAAGCAAATTAGTCAACAGGTTTATGAGCAACTAAAAGATGTGCTAATAGCACAAAATCATGAGTCTGTTTATGCTTTTGCTAGGGCTAATTTAGTGGAGGGACATTTGCATACTGCTAAATATGCGATCGCCAGCACTTTTAACTTAACTTTAATGGAAAGACACTCCAAAGCACTCACTAATCAAGATATAGCTAAATTTGCTCAAGATATTGACAGCGTCCTCTTTTCCCCCGGTGTTTTACAAAAACATGAGATTTTAGATATGGTAAAGATTAACAATCAGATTTCTCTTCTAGAGCTTATTAAAATTTTTGAAAAACATCATAATAGCATCATAATTAATATCAAGCACTTGCAAGAAAACTATCAGAGAAAAGGGATTAAGCGCGTTAATGGCGTGAGAGATCAGCATGGGGAATTGATCGAGCCTTGGTTGAGAACAGAATATATAGATAATGGTGAATATGTCGGTATGGGTAGGTTTGAAATTAATCAAAATACTGCCACCATTAACATGCTCGTTAACCGTAAAGTTAAGCTTGTAAAAGCTGAAGATAAAACCCCAATTCTTGAAGTTGCAGGTTTATTAGTTAATGACTTAACTAGCTTTAATAATTATACAATTGTGAGTGACGGTGAAGTAAATATAAAATCTTTACAGGTCAAAATTAGTAATAAAAAGACCTTTGAATTACTCAAGGAAAAGGGTGTATTAACCGCCGATAAATTCGATTTTCGTGAGCAACATACCATCTTATTTGATAATTTGCCACTAGTACCTATCGATGGAAATTACAGCAGCATTGATGGCTTATTTGATCAGCTAGCAGGAATCAAAGTTATGACTAGTATCATAGCTGCTTATCTGAAAGAAGAATCAGATATGTTTTTACCCGCACAGTTGGATGACTTGAAAAAGCACTATTTGTCTAAGAACCTTTATATCAACTTCCCCACAACTAATGAATACAATGATATCAAGGAAGCTTTGATTAATGGTACACTGGACTCAAGAGTCAGCTACAAAATCGACATCGGTAGTCAAGATATTCTCAATCTTCATAAGCTACATTCGGCGAACAAATTTCTTGACAGAGTGTATCAAGTGCATGACAAAGAAACTGGGGAAATTTTGATCAATCCTAGTTTGAAAATGGCTTTTCACGAAAACTATGCTTTTAGACATAAGCCACTTTCAAGTCGCATCAAAATTACCAAAGTTGATGAATTGATGAAAGTAATTTTTGATGACTTTCTTGGTCTAGAAAATCATGGCATAGTTACAACTATTTTGACAAAAGTTGGTGCTGATAATTTGATTAGGGTATTGCGCGATCAACAGAGCAATCAGCATGTCAGCCAAGAAGAAATGGTTACAGCTTTGACTGCTGCACATACTAAGCTGGAGAAGTACGCTGAAAAAATTTACCGCGATGATATCTCTCCTTTAGTATTCTATATTGGTGCTACTGGATTATTACCAGATGAGATGTCAGCAACAGCGATGACTGCTGAAGAACTTGCAGCACAATATCCTAATTTGCAGTTTTCTAAAGATGAGCAAGAAGGTACATTTTTTATAGTTGGCGACAGCATTATTAGTGTTTATGCCAAGAATGAATATTACACCAAAAAGGTTGCTGTTGGTGTAGAAGAGTAAATTTTAAACCCTTTTTTATATATAAAACCTCTTGCATAAGTCAAGGGTTTTGAAACCGAACCACGGATGAATTATTGTTATTCATCCGTGTTTTTTTAGTTTTATTTTGACTTTTGCCGTAAGTCTATCATGTTGGGTTTCGTTCATCAAATGCCACTTGCTACCCTGTGGGAACGCTAAGGGCAAACAAGCCGGGAAACCCATCCAACGCAGTGGCTCCTCAACCTACGTAAGTATTGTATTTTAGCCTTAATTTTATTTTATTTATATTCTTTTTGTGCAGCACTAATTTATTTACTAATAAATTTTAAGATAATTGCACAGAAATCTATTTAGGTGAGACAATCTGTCCTAATCTTCTCAACGTAAAGGAAGACATGAACGATCGCACAAAAGCTCTACAGTCTCTAGCGGCTGAACGTTGGCGAGTATCCCTGCTCCTGAGTGGAGCGATGATGTTTATCTATTTTGGATTTATCTTGCTAATTGCGTTTAATAAGCCCTTATTGGCATCATTAGTAGTCCCAGGACTTAGCCTGGGTATTTTGCTGGGGGCGCTGGTGATTATCTCAGCGTGGGTATTAATATTTCTCTACGTCCGTTGGGCTAATAACAGTTACGATGACCAAATCGCCAGGCTGACACGCAAATGAATTGACTGATAACTATTAGCTTTCTTTACATTAAAAATTCAAAATATCAACCAATATGGGCATGAATAGTTTGTGGTGTGATCTACCAATGGCAGTAGTAGATATAGCTAGTCTTGGTCATTTTAACCCGTTGGCGATCGCCTTTTTTGCACTGTTTGTGGCGAGTTCTCTAGGCATTACCTTCTGGGCGGCAAAACTAACCAAAAATACAGAGCATTTCTACACGGCTGGGGGAAATATCAGCGGTTTCCAAAACGGGCTAGCCCTGGCTGGCGACTTCATGAGTGCAGCTAGCTTTTTAGGGATTGCGGGGCTAGTAGCACTCAACGGCTTTGACGGCTTAATTTATTCTATCGGCTTCTTGGTGGGTTGGCCTATTGTCATGTTCCTGATTGCAGAACCACTGCGGAACTTGGGCAAATACACCTTTGCTGATGTGGTGGCTTATCGCCTGCAGCAAAAACCCGTGCGGATAGCAGCTGCTATTGGTACGTTAGCAGTAATTAGCTTTTACTTAATTGCTCAGATGGTAGGGGCTGGTGAACTCATCAAACTACTTTTTGGGTTTGACTATGAATTAGCCGTAGTCATCGTTGGTTGTGTGATGATGGCTTATGTAATTTTTGGTGGGATGATTGCCACTACTTGGGTACAAATTATCAAGGCAGTTCTACTATTAGGTGGGACTATCTTGTTAGCTATTTTGGTACTCGCACAATTTGGCTTCAACCCCCTAGCGCTGTTCGCTGCTGCGGCTGATAAATATCCCGGTGTTTTAGCACCAGGAAAACAGGTTTCTGACCCTTGGGATGCTATTTCTTTAGGGATGTCGTTGATGTTCGGTACCGCTGGACTACCCCACATTCTGATGCGCTTTTATACAGTACCAGATGCGAAAGCCGCACGGACTTCTGTGACTTACGCTACAGCTTTCATCGGTGCTTTTTACCTCCTTACCTTTATCCTGGGTTTTGGGGCGATGGCGCTAGTCGGTCAAGATGCCATCAAGAAAATTGGTACCGGTGGTAACATGGCAGCACCCATGTTGGCACAATTTCTAGGGGGGAATGCGTTCTTAGGCTTTATTGCTGCAGTGTCTTTCGCCACAATCTTAGCAGTAGTTGCGGGTTTGACGCTTTCAGGTGCGGCTGCATTATCTCACGATTTATGGGTGAATGTAGTGCGTAGTGGTCATGCTGACGAGTCAGAACAGCTGAAAGTGGCACGAGGAGCGACAATGCTTTTAGGTGCTTTAGCGATGTTGTTAGGTATCTTGTTTAAGGGACAAAATGTGGCTTATATGGTAGGTTTAGCATTTGCGATCGCTGCTAGTGCTAACTTCCCAGCGTTACTGCTATCTATGCTTTGGCGACGCTTCACCACTAAAGGTGCAGTAGCGAGTATGTTAGTGGGTACTTTCTCTTCTTTGGTGCTGATTTATTTCTCCCCCACAATTCAAATCACAATTCTTCAGCACGCTACCGCACCCTTCCCACTGAAAAATCCGGGATTAGTGACGATTCCCCTAGCATTTATTGTGGGAATTGTTGTTTCTCTATTAGGTAGAGAACAAGCAGCAGAAGAAAAATTTTCCGAAGTCGAGGATCGTATCCATATTGGTTTTTAGGAGGATGGATTCATACAGTTAACTGTATGAATATTGGTGTAGAGATGTAAAATGTAGCGTCTCTACAAAGGTTTTTAATAATAGTTGCATACTGGAGTTGGTGAAATTGTGAACCAAATAAGTCGAGTTGCAATTGTCGGTGGAACTCATGGTAATGAGTTTACGGGAGCTTATCTAATTCAAAAGTTTACCCAGTTTCCTCATCTCATCACTAAATCCAGTTTTGTAACTATTACACTGCTAGCTAATCCTAGAGCTTTTCAAGTAGCACGGCGCTATCTGGATAAAGACTTAAACCGCTGTTTTCTCCAACAAGATTTACAAAACCGTTATTTAGGCAGCTATGAAGAAATGCGCGCCAAGTCAATCTATAAAATCTTGGGTTCAAAAGGAAGTTCCCCGGCGGATTTTATTTTAGACTTGCACAGCACTACAGCTAATATGGGTCTCACAATCATTCTGGTAAACAGTCATCCCTTCAATCTGAAACTAGCTGCTTACCTTAGTCAAATTAACCCTCTAGTCAAGGTTTATCGTTGTTCATTTCCATCAGTTGCTGACAACCCATTTCTCAATTCTCTATGCGAATTAGGCTTTGCAATTGAAGTAGGCCCAATCGCTCAAGGTATCTTGAGAGCAAGCCTATTTCAACAAACAGAGGAACTTATTCATACAATACTAGAATATCTAGAAAAGTTCAACTTAGGAGAAATAGAATTAACTAATATTCCGCTGACTATTTATCAACATTTGGAGGTTGTAGACTATCCTAAAAATGAGGATGGCGCAATCACAGCCATGATTCATCCAGAGCTTCAGGACAGAGATTATCAAGCGTTAAACCCAGGAGATCCAATGTTTTTGACTTTAGATGGTCAAACCATTGCTTATGAGAGTAAATCAACTGTCTGGCCGATTTTTATCAATGAAGCAGCTTATTATGAAAAAGGCATTGCGATGTGTTTGACTAAACAGCAGCAGATTAGTATTAAGGATATGAATCAACAATTTAACTGAAAATTTTTACTAGGACTTAAGCAAGTGTCAAACAATTTTGGATTTTGGATACTTCGACAAGCTCAGTACAAGTTTTAGATTTTGGATTGACCCCATAGATAAATCTGCTTGCTCTGAGAATTTTACCCAACAGGATTTTGGATTGATTCCACAGATAAATCTGCTTGCTCTGTACCATCAAGGAATTATTGATCATAAGAGATTTTTTCATCGCCAACTTGCATAATCAACTGCTCCGAGATTTGCAAAAGTAGCTTTCTGCGCTGTGTTTAACCCCATGATTCCTGTAATGTTTATACCTTCATAGGGACGTGGCGATCGCAATATTTCTCGACACTTTCCTGTATCTACATCCCAAAGTCTAATTGTTTGGTCTTGACAAGCACTCGCTAGCATTCCTCTGTGAGGGTGGAAGGCTATGCCCAAAATCCAATGCTTATGTCCAGAAAGTGTTTTCAAGCATCTTCCCGTCTTTCTCTGCCAAATTTTGATCGTGCGATCGTAACTGCAACTAGCAACCAAATCACCATCAGGACTAAATCTGACACCTGTCACCATTTTTGTGTGCCTAGAAAATGTTTGTTGGCAGTGTCCTGTTTTCACATTCCATAACTTCACCGTTAAATCAGCACCACCACTGACTAATATTTGACTGTCTGGGCTAAAAGCAATCGAGAAAGCCCAACCCTGGTGTCCTTCTAGCGTTTTCAGACAAGTCCAAGTTTTGGTATCCCACAACTTGATATTACCATCACTGCAACTACTAGCCAGAAATTCTCCATTTGGACTCCAAGCAACTGAAAATACCCAATCTTGATGTCCATCTAAAGTATTGAGGCATTGCCCAGTTTTCACATCCCATAGTTTAATGGTATTGTCTGCACTGCCACTAACGATAATTTGACCATCTGGGTTACAGGTCAGTGAAAAGATGAAACCTTTATGTCCCCTCAATGTTCTTAAACATTGCCCTGTATTGATATCCCAAACTCGAATTGTGCGATCGTAACTACCACTAACTAGAGTTTGCTTTTGTTCAATAAACGCAAGGGTGGAGACTTCACAGGTATGACCAGATAAATTTTTGAGACACTTGCGATTAATCACATCCCAAAGTTGGACTGTTTGGTCAGTACCACTAGCTAAAGACTCACCATCAGAACTAAAAGCCACAGTCCAAACACGGCCTGTATAACCTTGCAGGGTTTTGAGGCATTTTCCTGTCGCAATTTGCCATAGTTTTATGCTTTGGTTTCTACCTGCACTAGCAAGAATATTACCTTGAGGATTAAAAGCAACAGACCAAATCCGCCTAGTGTATCCTCCAAAAGTTTGGTAACACTGTCCTGTTTCGACGTCCCACAAACTAATTGCAGAGGCTTCTCCAGCCGCAGCCAAAGTTTTTCCATCTGGGCTAAAAGCAACTGTCACTACAGATTCAAGTTGCTTACCTTGTAAGGTTCTCCAACATAGACCTGTGTTGATATCCCAAAATTTTACTGTTTTATCTGCACTGCCACTTGCCAGTGTCAATCCATCGGGACTAAAAGCCAATGCTAAAACTTCACTTGTGTGTCCTTGCAGAGTATACAGACATTTACCGCTTGCTACATCCCAAAGTTTAATAGTGCGATCGCAGCTTCCACTCGCCAGAATTTCTCCATCTGGACTAAAATTAACCCTACGCAAAAGCTGGGTATGTCCCTTAAATATTTTTAGGCATTTGCCATTACTAACATGCCAAAGTTTGATAGTTGCATCTGCACCACCACTTGCTAAAATCTGACCGTTGGGACTAAGGCTAATCGTTCCACATCCTGTTGTATGTGCTTTGATAACCTGTAAGCATTTACCAGTGCTAATATTCCAAATTCTGATCGTACCATCTTCACTGCAACTAACCACAGTTTTACCATCAGCACTGAACTTCATCTCCCAAACCCAGCCAATATGACCTTTGAGAGATGCCACATTTCGCATCTGAAAATCTTCTGTATTCCACAAACAAATATCACCATTGGTATCACCAGAAGCTAGAAGTTTTCCATCTGGGCTAAATGCGATCGTCAGGATATTTGCTAAAGATTGGCTAAAATTAGATTTGTTGATATTCGCATGAGATAAATTGACTTGATGTAAATTAACACCTTGCAAATCAGCTTGCCAAATTGTTAAATTCGAGAAATCATAACCAGTAAAATCAGCTTTTAGTTGACGCAATAGATTGATTATATTGCCGCCACCATATCCAGGCTTAGTTGCAAAACTATCCCGCAGTTGTGAAATGATTTCCTGAAATCTTTGCTCAATGGCTGACTCAAATTTTAAGTTTATTTTTAATTGATTTAAAATTGGTTGCAAAATCACCCGAATCTGACTGTCTCGAATATAATCTTTTGACGTTGCTTTAATTAGTGCATAGCGATTTAATAAGTTAATCTCACCCGTAATTATTTCTTGAGAGACACCTGTAACAAGTCTATCTGTCACATATTCCATTACCACAGGTTGTTGAGTGAAGGTGGAAGCTTTGTGTTCCAAATCCTTACCTTTTTCAATTAAAGAACGCCAAGCTAGAGACTCCAACGATTCCAGTAAATTGACCTTTGATATTGCTGGTACAATATCATCTTGTAAATCTTTTACTTGTACTGGCTCGCGATTAATACAAGTCCAGTACATTACCTCTGCTTCTAAAGGTGATAAACGTTGAAATTGTCGTTCTAAAAGATTACGAACGCCATTAAAAACTGTTGTACCTTCTTTTAAAAAATCAGCAATACTGCCATCAAATAAATCTAAAATTGAAGTTGCTGCTATCTTTAATGCCAATGGATTTCCCCGATAGCAGTCGATGAGTTTTTCTAGCTCATCCACAGAGCCAGACAGCCCCTTTGCGGCTAAGATATCTTGTGCTGCATCATTCTTTAATCCTGATAGTTGCAAAGAACGAACCGGCAGAAATTCCCCTGCTAAGGCTGCTATTTCTGCTGGCTTTTCCCGCGAAGTGAGTAATACACAACTTTGATGCGATACTTCCCCCAAGCGTTGCAGCAGTTCGCCATACTCTTCATAACCAGCCCGATAACTCCCAGCTCGTTCACTATCACTAAATAAAGCATCAAAGTTATCAAGTACTAACAAGCTGCGGGAATTACGTAAATATTCAATTAATAGTGAGATTTTGCTACTTACAGTTTCAGGGAAATTGGTTTCCTGTTGACAAGATAGAACTTTAATTAATGTATTTAATAATTCATTTATGCAAGGAGAATCACGCAGACTACGCCAAATAACAAACTCAAACTCCTCTTGCGCTAGTTGGGCTAACTTCACCGATAAGGCAGTTTTACCAATTCCACCCATCCCTAACAGTGCAATTAGACGACATTTGTCTTCTTCAACCCACCTTTGTAGCTTAGTTAGTTCATCTGTGCGATCGTAGAAAATCGAGACATCAATTGCTTCTCCCCAATCAATCTGATTTTGGATTTGAGGTTGCGCCTTTGGTGTATTTCCAGCACCATTTGTGATTGTGGAGGTGCGATTTACTGCTTCTTGATTTTCATTCTGGAGTTTGTAACCAGCATTTTCTAACTGCTTGGAAACATTACTCCAACTCTTAATATCTAAACCTGTCAGACTTTCAATATATCGATATAAACCTCTAGAAAGCTCAACTCTCAATCCATTCGGTTCTCGATTAAGTGCCGTAGCAATTTCAGTCGGACTGTAATTACATAACAACCCCCGCAGACAAGCTTTTTCTGTTGGAGTCAGTTGTTTACACTGTCTACGTCTTTCTTGCTGCTTGGCATTTACGATGTCTTGATACAACTTCTTCAAGTTCCAATGTTCGTTTACCTCTGCAAATTTCTGGGCTAAATCATCGGCTCGCGGACATTCGTGTATCATTTTTATAAAAATATTTTGAGTATTTTAATTGATTGACAAAAAGCGCTTTATCTTAACCTCTCACGGATGAGGGGGTAATGTCATTACAGTTCTAGTAGATATCTATCTTTAGTAGTAGTTATTTTAACCGGTATTGCTTATCTTAACCCCAGTATTCCTACATAGAAGATATTACATATAATCTTTGTAATTCATTTAGCGTAACAACGATCAGATCCCCGACTTCTTCAAGAAGTCGGGGATCTGAACACCTTCAGTAACTCTATTCAATTTGGTGGTTAGGGGTAAGAATTTTTTAATATTGTGTGAGTTGCTGTACTAATGTAGCCGGGGTTTAGCGTTGCGGAAATTGCTAATGGTGTTGCTAACGCTCATTAGGTGATTTGGGGTGGGGGTTTTGGCTATGTTTTGTTTAGGCACACTAGAAAGTCAATTCAAAAGGATGGTAGTGCAAGCGCGTATTTTACCGCCTTAGACATCACTTTCTCGAATTAATAACTTGATAATTCACAATATTTTTTTTGGAGCAACCAGGAAATGAAATTATTAAAAACTCTTTCGGTAATGGGATTAACTTTGGCTGCCCTAAGCACGGCGACAGTGATAGCAGTTATTCAACCAGCTAAAGCAGATTTATTCTGTTATCCTTGGGAAAGGGGTTGTAAAGTAGATGGTACAGTCGGAACATCTGGTAATAACTTAGTTGGTGGTGCTAGAGATGGTTTTGTTATCTCAGTAGAGAACAAAACTGGGACTACTATTTGGGTTGATGTAAGAGCATACTATCAGGAAAAACTTCGTGAAAACTGTGCTGGTGTTGGTGGCGCTAGTTGTAATGATCCTTATTGGAGAAACTTTGGTACGTGGAAATTTTCTCCAGGGCAAAAGGGTTTAATTTTAAATGGTTCAGATGGCGTTATAGGGCGCAATGCGACTTTCAAGGCACGTTCAAGCGATGGACGTGTTTGGGAAAAACAGGTAGATATGGGTAAAAATATTGGTAGTTTTACGATGACTTTTCGATAGTTTTGGTAGCGGCTGTCTTAAAAGTCAAATAATCGCTCTTTCTCATAACAGGATTATTTTAGGCGAAGCTTGCACGACGTAAGTCATTCGCATTTATGAGGGTTTGGGTTGGAATGCGATCGCGCTTTCTTATAACCAGATTATTTCATGCGATCGCATTCTATAATGCACAGTTGTTTTATGCGCTTGCACATTTGTCATTAAGAGATGGGGATTATATGTTCCCGATTAACTTTTTGTAAATCAACATTGTTTACAACTTTAAATCTGCTCTGCAAAAAAATACTAAAGAGATAAACTCTTGTTTCGTAATTTAATTCTGCTAACAATAGCTACTTCTATCTGTGTTGTTCCTGCTGTAGTATTCGCTCAAGAAAGTTTACCCCAACCAGATAGAAAGGGAGATTACTATGATGGACAATGGCGTGAATGGCTGGTTGTTGATCGCGATCGCAAAGGACTAAACTGTCGTAGTGATGCTAATGGAAATTACAGTGTCATCAAAAAATTTTACAATAGCCAAAAAATTTATGTGAACACTCAAAGTTATCTGCTTACTGGAGACAAGGAGAACTTTTCAATGATTAAACGAGATAGGCAAGGTAAACCCTGGTTAGCAGTTTTACCCACTGGCTATCAATATGAAAAACCCTGCTTTGTGAGAGCTAATAGCAGTTTTATTAAACCAATACCACGAAATTAAAAATACGAGAATACACCAATACGTAAAAATTGCGATTCGTTTTCTTGTCATTTAGATCCACGACTTCTTGAAGAAGTCAGGGATCTAGGGGAAGCGATGCCTGCGGTGGTAAACTACGCACTCTCTAATATCCTGAAAATTTTATGTGATCATATGTTTTTGATTTAGATATTCAGTACGTAAAATGCAGAAAATAAAAGCTTTATTTCACTAGGATTTGACTATGAAACTGAATTTACCTAATCGGGTTTTATTAGGAACACTGCCATTATTAGCATCAATGCCACTTGTCGCAAATGCTCAAACTAATGGCTTTCATTATCCACAACCGAACCAAAAAGGTGACTACATATCTATTTTAAGTACTTTTGAAAATGGTCACAAATCTCCCCATTTAGTTTGGAAGGTTGTCAGTAGCGAACTTAATTGTCGCAGTCAAGCTGGGTCAAATTCTCGTGTAATAAAGTTACTTTTACAAAATGATAATGTTAGTATTGTTGGCAACCCGAAAATTTATCGAGATAGACAAGCTAAACCTTGGTTTTATGTTGCTGGATCAGGAAGTGCAGAAGATGTAAAAATTCGGTGTTTTGTTCGTGCCAATAGTCAGTTTATTGAACCAATTCCTTATTCCATCTATTAATCAGTTGATTAGGGTAATTTTTGTGAGGTTAAACTATGCTTCGCAATTTAATTATGTTAGCAATAGCTGTTTCTACTGTAGGATTAGCAGAAGACAGCCTACCTAAACCAGATAAAAATAGTAATTATTATTATGGACAAAAGTTAGATACAACAGGAGAAATATTTAACAATTAAAAAGAACATTTAATTTGAGTAAAATCTTAAATTTAGAGAACAATTACATTCTAAAACTAATCATGGAGTCGTCAAAAATGAATAACAAAAAATTATTATTTACACTTGTTAGCGGTATGATTTTCAGTATTAGTTTAACCACTGCAACTTCTATTAATTTTCCCAAACCTGCATTAGCACAAGATTTTTGTACCAATCAAGGTATGAGAATTTACGCTTATGGAGAAACCAGAAGATATAATGTTTCAATCTGTAAATCTGGTTCTGGCTTAGAATTATATTATGTTGGTGGCGATGTGAATGATTATACAAGACTCGCATCTGCTTACTATGATAATAAATTACGAGGATATAAATTTGGAAATGATTATTATAGAGGTAGAGTTACACGCAAAGAGTTTGTTGTTTATAAATTATCTCAAAATGATGAATCAGAAAATAGGTTAATGATTAATGAAAAATTTAGGAAATTTAAACAATACTAATCAATGGCTCCGAGAACACATCAATACATAAAAATTGAGCATATGAAAATGAAGTCATATCAGGTAAATGGTTCGTTAGGATTAGGTATAAGTGCAGTTATTTTGGGAATTACAGCACTGTCTTCACAAGCAATAGCAAACGAAACAGTTTTAACTTGTACGGCTGGTCAATACCAGACTAAAGTAGAGTATGACTCATTAAGTAGTAATTATACTTATATTGCTTATGATAAAAATGCTTCTAGAAATCGCCCAAGTCTTATATTAAAAAACGGGAGGATGGAAACTGGTCATACCGCCAATTCTTATATGTTTAAAAATGGTAATTATTCCTATATCTTAGCAAAGAGGTTTGAGGGGCGTGGAGGTCAAGCTTTTTTAAGCATTTCCAAATCAGGAAAGCAGATTTTTCATCAACAATGTCAGTAAATTCAAATTTCTTTCTAGTACCACATTCTGCTCTTTAAATCAGGGCTAATTAATTATCTATTTGGGAATTTAAAGATAAGAAAATGAAACCCTATTGATTGAATGCGATCGCATTTTTCACTCATTCAGATCCCCGACTTCTTCAAGAAGTCGGGGATCTAGGGGAAGCGATGCCTGAGGTGGTAAGCTACACACTTTTCATAACCCGATGATTTTGGGTGATCGCACTTTCTGAATAAACTAAAAACCTAGAGCGATGCCTACTGCGGCAATCTACCCAAAACTATCAGATATCAGGCATAATCACAGAAATTTCTTGATTGCGATGCTGACGATAAATCCTAAAATCACTATCTAATGTAAGCACTGAACTTTCTGTATAAATTTCGGACATCCGCACTAAACATGCATCGGCTAAAGATATTGGTACAGAATCATAACGCTGCATTAGTTTTTCAACAAAATCAATTTCATCACATAAGTGAAAAGGTATTTTAATATATCCCTGCTTGACTAATTGTAGAGCTTTTTCACGTCCCCCGTGAACTCTTTGTAACAAGAAGCAAACTTCAGTTATAACAGCCTCACAAGTCAAGACAGGATACTGAATATTTGTCAGTGAAGAAACAGCCCATTGATGAAATTTATCACTAGGTATCAGAAATGCTACTAAAACTCCTGTATCGATAATGATACTTTTTCGCATTATTTACCGAAGCCTTCCATGTACTTAGGGTTATAAGATAAATCTTCCAAATTGCTGTCTAAACAACCAATAAACTCTTGTGCTGCTTCAGTAAAGGAAACTTCTTTCTCATTAGTTTCTATCTGCTCTGGGATATGACTAATTTTGCCTAGTTTAAATTCTAAAAATTCAATAAATTCAATAACTTCATTTCGCTGCTCAATAGGTAATCTCTTGATTTTGGCGATCGCTACTTCTAAGCTTGTCATTTTTACCATTCTCCTTTCATACTTAAGTTAGTCCTAGTTTAGCAAAAGTCAACTTATCAAGTAATTAAAACTTTAACTATCAATCACATCCTCAAATTTATTATTGTGACTATTAATCAGCCATTTCAATACATCCTAAAACTGTGCCTGCTGACGACAATTCTCAACGGTCTAACTATCAATATCGCTACTGCCGAAGTCCAAACTTTTGGTCAAGCTGGTAGGCATGGGGTAGATGGTCGTCCTGGAAGAAACGGCATCTCAGCATCTGAGCAAAAAATCCGAGCTAGCCAGCAACTACAAACAGTTGACCTCACCGGTACAGATGGCGAAGCCGGAGAATCTGCTACTTCTGGTGAACACGCCTCTGGATGCCAACAGCCGAAAAAAGCAGCTAATGTATGCGGTGTCAAAGGTGGCAATGGCGGGAATGGTGGTGATGGGGGAAATGGTGGTAAAGGCGGGAATGTCACTCTTTACTTTGATTCACTTTCTCAACTTAAAAATGTGGTGTTACGGAATGGGGGCGGGAGAGCAGGTTCTGGGGGGAATGGCGGACAGGCTGGTGATGGATGTAACTGCACTCAACCGCGCTGGACTGTGAACTATTGTACTTGGGCATTCATGGCGCAAAGGCTTAATGTAGCTAATGCCACCTGGACAGAAGTAGAACGGAAATTATTTCGCTGTTCTGGCGATGCGTTTTACGATGAAAAAGAAAATCGACCCAAGCCCCACCCTCCGGATGCGAATTACCGTTATGGCTGGAAATATATTGGTCTGTCACAGCAGAAAACTTTTACTTGTGACAATGGGGAGAGTGGGAACAGAGGCCGCAAAGGTGCAGATGGGCAACCGGGTCGTTATGGTCAGGTTTCGTTGGTTCAGGGTAATGATATTCCCAAAGAACAAATCAGTTATAGCGATCGCATCAGTCTATTGTCTAATAAAACCATTTCTCTGTTAAAAAACAACTGGTTGGAGAAGACAGGGCTACGGAGTTTACTCGGTACTGCTTCTGATGTCCGGGATACTTACCGCTTATTACAAGACGTAGCTATCGCAGTAAACTACACACCATTTATTAAACGATGATTTTGGGCGATCGCATTTTTGGCGATGAGGGTGAGAAGATGTGGGGCAGATACCACAGTTAAATTACCCCCCTTAGTCCCTTAGGAACGCACAAAGCCATCAGCTGAGTTATCAGATATTGGCGGACTTGCTCATTGATTAGGGAAGGAGCGATCGCTCTCAACTACTGGCATATTCCAGCTTTAAAGTGCAAATTATTGCTCAAAAATGAGAATTCCTACTCAGGCAGGATAATTAATTGCAAAAATTAATATAATGCTCTTACTATGAGCACCGATCAATCCTTTAAAAAATCTGACACAGAATACCGTCGGCGTGAAAATGACTGGCGGTTATTTTTACGGCTAGTACCTTATGCCCGTCGTCATGGGCGGCTATTAGCCTTATCAATGTTCTTACTTGTACCCATTGCGGTGGCTAATTCAGTACAACCACTGTTAATTGGTCAAGCAATTTCCCTGATTCGTCATGAACCGGGAACCTATGAATTTCTCAAGAATCGCCCATTATTGCAAGGGTTAAACATCCTTGAAGGATTGCTGCTGTTTGCAATTGCTATCAGACTCGTATTGACAGGCTTTCAGGGCTATCTAGTCCAAAGACTAGGACAAGAAATCACAGCGGCAATTCGCCAAGACTTATTTCATCATGTAACATCTCTAGCAGTGCGTTTTTTTGATCGGACACCCGTAGGTAAATTAATTACCAGACTCACTAGCGATGTGGAAGCTTTGGGAGATGTTTTTTCTACCGGGGCTGTGGGTATTGTGTCCGATTTGTTTGCCATGCTGGTAATTATCAGTTTAATGTTATCTTTGCAGTGGCAACTTGCTTGCTTGTTGCTGGTGATGTTATTACCGATTACCTTTCTCGTTGTTTACTTGCAGAAACAATACCGTCAAGCGAATTACAAAGCTAGGGAAGAACTTTCTCAATTGAATTCCCAGCTGCAAGAGAATATCGTCGGTATTAATATAGTGCAGCTGTTTCGCCGGGAAAAATTCAATGCCGAATTGTTTCGCACTACGAATCAGCGCTATACCAAACAAGTAGATCAGACCATCTTTTATGATTCAGCCGTTTCCGCCATCTTAGAATGGATTAGCCTAATAGCGATCGCCGGTGTATTGTGGATGGGTGGTTGGTTGCTATTGCAAAAAAGTCTCACCTTTGGCATTCTATCAGCATTTGTTTTATATGCCCAGCAATTATTCGACCCTTTGCGGAATTTCGCCGAAAAATTCACTGTGATTCAATCTGGTTTCACCGCCATTGAACGTGTAATTAGCATTTTGGATGAACCGATAGAAATCAGTGATAAAAATAACGTCACTAATTCGCGGTTCTCAACCTCCGATGCTAAGTTCGGTTACATAGAAGAGGTAGTTGCTTCTCTAGAATCTCACAACCTCAACCTCCCTCCCCAACTGGGAGAGATTCGCTTTGAAAACGTCTGGTTCGCCTATAAAGATCATGACTATGTAATTAAAAACTTAGATTTCACTATTCATCCTGGTGAAAAAATAGCATTGGTTGGGCCTACTGGTGCTGGAAAAAGTTCCATCATTCGTCTTTTGTGCCGCCTTTATGAACCCACTCAAGGGCGTATTCTCATAGATGGTGTAGATATTCAAGAGTTACCGCAAGCAGAATTACGCCGCTATTTAGCTGTGATTTTGCAAGAAGGTTTTTTGTTTGCTGGTGATGTCAAAAGCAATATTAGCTTAGGAGACAATTACACCATTGAAGAAATTCAACAAGCAGCTCAACTAACTAATATTGCTCAGTTTATTGAACAACTACCAGCAGGTTACAATACACAACTTAGAGAACGAGGTACAAATATTTCTAGTGGTCAAAAGCAACTTTTAGCTTTTGCGCGTGCTGCTATTCGTAATCCCCAAATTTTAGTATTGGATGAAGCTACAGCTAGTCTGGACGTGGGGACTGAAGCTCTAATTCAGGAGTCTTTAAATCGTCTATTAGTGCAGCGTACCGCCATTATTATCGCTCACCGGTTGTCTACGATTCGCAATGTAAATAGAATTTTTGTGTTGAAGCGAGGAGAACTAATCGAACAAGGAAGCCATGAAGAATTGTTACAACAAGGTGGGATGTATGCTACGTTACATAATTTACAAATGTTAGGAACTTAGTGCAGTGTTTGATTAATTAAGAGCTAATTTCTCTTGCAAAACAGTTACACACTATAACTCACAACCTTTTTAGAGGCTAACCACAAACTAGCTACAGCATATTTAACAACTACTGATGATTTTTGAGCATTACATGAACTCTTGACTTCTAGTGTTTTAGTTTCGTCTTTAACTAATTTTGCTTGGTAAGCATATAACGAACCAGAAGGGTTTTCAAAAGTTAACTCAGCCATTATTGTATTGTTATCTAAACTTTGCTCAATAATTCTACCTGCTACTTTGTAGTTTAACCAATCCCATCCGTGGCGCAGAATTAATTCTTTTTCTAAAATCTGCATCGCGCTTGGCAAAATTCCCCAGCCTCTATAGACCTGATTGAAGCATTGAATGTCTCCAGTTCGGGTTAAAATTGACTGGAAATAATCTTGATTGAGAACACCATAGTATCTTCCTTCTGGTAAATCTATAGCCGTTGGTGCAAATCGATGTCCCCCAAAATGGCTAGAGCGCCAAATCCGCACATGATCTAAGCACAAATTAGTAATAGTATCTGTAGCATAAAAATAAAAGGAATTACCATATCTGGCACAGCACTTATCATGGCTTCCGTGGGTACAGATTAAAATATCTCTGGTGAAATTTGTGTCTATTTCACTATCAGGTACTGTCCCCCATAAAAACTTTTTCACGAACTCTGCTACTTGCTCAATATTTGCTAACTTAAATTCATGCTTTTGATATCCAGAACTCAGTCCTACTTGTTTTTGATAAATTAAAAGAGTAGTCTGGTCTATTTTATGTGATTGGTCATTAGCAATTAAGAGAAATCTAATCGGTAATTTAGCGCGGTTTACTTCTGCTACTAAATTCTTTAAATTATTTGGTACCCATCTAGAATCAAAAGCTTCTGATGCCCAAGGTGGTGGACACTCAATTAAAATATAGGTTTCGCAATTGGTGGCGCTACCAATAATATCTTCTCCTATTTGCCTGGAGTTATCGGCACAAAAAAAAGTATTCATCTAGCTGTACTCATTTATGTATTTTGTAGACAAGGGCATAATGCAGCAAAATTGTGATCCGGGCTACAATATCTTTTAATGAACGCAACGAAAAGAAAATTTTTCTGGTTCAAACCAGGTAGCCACTTTATAACATTCATTCCTAGTAAATGTCTTTCCGGTTAATTAAATTCTTCAAAATAGGCAACAGCCAGCTTCTTACGTACTGGAAAAGTTAATTTTGTATCTACTGTAATCGAACAATACAAAAATTTTCAATTGCTGAAATAATATATTGATGGGGATTAGGCAACGTATAAAGAATTGCGTATTTAAATTTTCTAAGGAGTCGTAGTAGCTGATATTACATTTATAAATAGTGAGAAGATAATCATAGCTATTTAAATTTCTCATTAAATTATCCATGTAGTTATTGATAGCCTCTGTTTTTACATCTATGGCTATATTTCTGTGTAAAACGATACTACATATTTTTGAGTGATCTATCTGTAAAAACATATTGCAAAATATTATCAATTAGTTTATAAAAATGGTGGTAATTTAATGAGCGATCGCCATTCAATGATACTCCACGAAAAAGCGTCTGATGTGTCTGGAACCAAAATTTAGCTAACGGTATACTTGTTAAATTAAGCTGATAAGCTGTTAATAGCTGATCAAAATAAGCATTCATTTTTTCAACATAAAAGATATATATTCTCAATAGTTATAAATGTTTGTAGACGGACTGACTTATGACATTAATTTTAGCGCTGGATTTTGGCGGTACGAAACTGGCCGCAGCGGTAGTAAATCTTGGTTCTAGGGATTGGTTGCATCATGAACGTCGCTTCTCACCGATGAATGCAGATGCTCACAGTGATTTAGAAATTATGCGATCGCTGATTCATTCCTTGCTACAAGATACCAAACCAGTAGCTATAGGTGTTAGCTTTGGCGGGCCAGTGGATGCTAAGACGGGAACAGTCAGACTTTCTCATCATGTCTCAGGTTGGGAAGAAATTCCCCTCAAAGACTTGCTAGAAAAAGAATATGACGTTCCTACTAGTGTAGACAACGATGCCAATGTTGCGGCTTTGGGCGAATATCGTTTTGGGGCTGGTAATGGCTATGATAGCCTATTTTACATCACCGTCAGTACTGGTGTGGGTGGTGGTTGGATACTCAATGGTCAGCCTTGGCGGGGTGCAGTGGGGATGGCTGGTGAAATTGGACACATGGTTGTAGACCCAGCAGGGCCTGTATGTTTGTGTGGGAAGCGAGGTTGTGTAGAAAGGCTAGCATCGGGGCCTTATATGGCGCAGGATGTGCGGGAAAAGATGGAAAACGGATTGTCAGGGAAAATAATTAGGGAGATAGTGAGAGACAATTTGGCGTTGGTGACAGGGAAGGTTGTGAGTGAGGCGGCGGCTTTAGGGGATGAGTTGGCACAGGAGATTTTATATCGCAGTGCTTGGGGCTTGGGTGTGGGGATTGGTAACGTGGCAAATTTGGTTAACCCGCAGTTGTTTGTGCTGGGCGGGAGTGTGACGAAGGCGGGGACTCGTTGGTGGGATGTAGTGAGGAAGATAGCCAGGGAGACGGCGTTACCAGAAGTTGATTTTGCCATTGTCCCGGCGGCTTTAGGGGATGATGCACCGTTGTGGGGAGCCGTGGCGTTGGCTGAAATTCACAGAACCAGCGCTTGACTATGCACTTACGTGGCTCAATCCAAAATCCAAAATGGTATAACTATACCCCATAGACGGCAGCCATTCCCTGTGGCTCATGGCTATACTTCCCACTTTTTGAGGGATGGTAAGTTTCGTTATAGAGGCAAAGGCTATTGGGATGACGGGTGGTGAATTGCATCATCTGGCGATGGGCTGCACCTCGGAAAAAGTCCATCAAATAACGATCGGATTCCCAGTAACTCACCATGACGATTTCTTTGGGACTGCAAATTCCTGCTTTCACTTGAATGCAGCCTGGTGCTTTAGCAGTCGATTGGCGAACACTGTTCAGGTTACGCCACAGCCAGAGAAAGCCTGAGCGATCGCGGGCAATCATTCCATTCACAAAGACGATCGCACTTGGATGTTCAGGTAGTTGGATTTGATAAACCGCAGATTTCAGCATGGTGATGTCTCCCAGAAAATTTACATATTCAATTAGTTGACTATACTAAACACTGTATAATCAATTAATTGAATATGTCAACTAGATGGGAGAACTGATTGGCGATGGCACTGGCTCATGCAATTTTGGCGACACTGATGGATTGTCCATGCAGTGGGTATGACCTGAGGAAGAGGTTTGAAGGATCGGTAGGATTTTTCTGGCAGGCTAGTTTCCAGCAGATTTATCGCGAACTGGGAAAGTTGGAGGAACAGGGGCTAGTGCAGAGTCAGGCGATCGCCCAGCAGGGTCGCCCAGATAAGAAGGTTTTTGCTGTCACGAGGGATGGTGAAGGGTTTTTAGAGGCTTGGATTCAAACTCCTTGTGAGATCGCACCATTGCGGGATGATCTGCTGGTGAAGATGTTTGCCGGGTTTGTGGTGCCAAGGGAGACGATACTGACCGAAATCAGGGAGCATCGAGGGCTACACCAAGAGCGGCTGGCAGTTTATCAACAGATTCAACAGAATGCCTTTGCCAATCCTGGGAATTTGTCAGAGAAGGATCTGTTTCGCTACTTGACTCTCCGCAATGGCATCCAGTTTGAGATCGGGTGGCTTGCTTGGTGTGAGGAGGCGATCGCTATATTAAGTGAGAAATAAAACTAACCATGATTTTCCTGCTTGGGAAATTGTAGCGATCGCACCCAATTGTTAAGCTAACCTCAACTTCCCAATTTTCTCAAGAAATCTGCCAACAGAGTCTTAGTCTGAAAACTTGCTCGAATTGTGTCGCTATTGCTGTAATCAACGATGACTTCAAATCTTTCAAATTCACCACTTGGATTGTCAACGTTAAGTGTATTCAGTCCGGCAATTGCATCATCAATCCGCTCAAATTCATATTTGATGCCAAAAAGCGGTACAAGAATTACCTTGGTGATATAACGCTCAAGACAGTTTCTCAGGGTATCCATGAATCTATCGACTTCTTGTTTTGAAACTCGCATTAAAGCTTGTCGAAGTTTTTCTTTATCTAAAGTAGTAAGAGCAGCCAACTTCTTTGAGGCTTCGGTATAGCTTTCATCGGGAGTTTCTTCGTCAAATTCAATATCAAAATCAATCTCCTTAAATGCTGCTACTACATCTTTATAAGGGATATAAATAATTGTAAATCCATTATTTCTCAATTGATCTAAAGCTGGTTTTGTGAAATCTCCAGCCAATATCGCGCCGTAAAATGGTGCTGACAAATGATGAAGCTCAATGATGGGTAATATAGCACCCTGGATTTCTTGAGCTTTATTTTTTGAATGTTTTGTATATCTCCGCCATGCAGACTCGATAAATGCAACAGGTCTACCAATTTGATCATCCGTACCATCGATTTCAATTACAAAATCCAAATCATGTTTGTTTCCATATTTGTCTTCCCAGGTAACTTTTTTGCCGCTTCTAGCTGGACGAGAGCGTTGCCAATCAAGATAGTAGTTTTTGGTTTGTGCAAACTGTTGTAGTCGAGGTTTAAGAATATCGTACTCGACTATATCCTCAAGAAGCTTTCCTAAATCCTGCCCAAATTTGTGTGATGGAGATTGTGCCATACATTCACCTTCGATCCAAAGTCTTCCTTCCTGTAGTGGAACATTATGCTTTCTGTTTTTCCACTTGACGTTACGCTGTCTAATTTGGTCAAAAGACCAGAAATCAAATCCTGCTGCAATAGCCAGTTTACCGAGCCACTGCTCAACTGGAACATATACTCCATAGGGAGCCGAATCTCCCACCACAAAACAAATTTTGCAATTAGACGATGCAACTCGACGCAGCGCACGAAAGACGAATGCCATATCGGTAAAATAAGCAGCAATCATTGTGTGATATGCCTTATTACCACCCTTAGTTCCTCGAATATTTGCTAGTTCCTGACAAACAGGAAGTAGTTCGTCTCGAATCGGTTCAATAATCGATTCAGCTATCAAAGAATCTAAGTTCAGCCGCTCCTTTGAAACATGTTGTGAACTTGAACGAACTAAAAATTTACGAACCGTTTCATGTAAATCTCCCCAAGAATTCACTTCGCCCCAAAAGGTCATTTCCAGGCGTGTAGCATCTGCATAGTCATAGTTGTTTGCGTAAGGAGGAGAAGTTATTACTAAATCTATTAAATTATCAGGAAGACTTTTTAAGCTTCTTGCATCGTCTTGAACGAGTGTAGACAGGCTTGATCTAGTGATAGATTGCATTTGACACATATCTTCTTGCATCATAGCCACCTGCTTTTCTAGCGCCTCAAATGGCTCACCAGTTTTAGCTTTGCGCTTGTTGGGAAGAATATATTGCCACTGCGCTGTGCCGACATAACTAGTTGATCTGAGAATGGCACAAATTGCTAAAAAAATTAGAGATTGTACCTCTTCAGATAAAAAAGGAGCTAGTTCAAGATAGGCTTGCTTAATTCTCAAGAGGTCTGTTAATGTCTCTTCTGTATAACACTTACTTAATAGTATCGGAATTTTTTCTGGAAGCTTTGGCTGAAGCATAGCAGCAGAATGCTTAATTTTATTAGCTGCTTCTAAAAACTCATGAATATGTACTACCCACGCCAGCTTTCCTTTTGCCAGCCTATGAACGAAAGGATGTGCTTCAATACCATAAGAGGTTACGCCCAGCTTATCAGCAGCAACACAAACAGTACCAGAACCTGCAAATGGATCAAGAATAATTTTAGGTTCTAACTCTGTAATTACCCCTTCAACCCAAGCTGCTGAAAATCCAGCAGAATAGCGAAACCACCGATGGATAGGCAATTTCATATTGTCTGTGAAAGTTCCTGTCCGCTCTTTAATAATCCTTGATTGAATATTTTCGTGGGATTCAGGTGTTGAGTTGAAAAGCTGAAGCTGATAAGGCTTAGTCATTGAGCTTCATAAATCCAATAATCTTATAGGAAACTATGACATCTTACCCCAATCTTTTCGTTACCAAACTTTATCCCTGTTAAAAATCTCCATCGAAGCCTACATTTTCATTATTTACGGACTATTGAGAATTCTCCTTCTTTTTCTGAGGATCATCTACTGGATCTCTAAGGTGGGCAATAATATACGGTGACTTGTTAGGCGATACCAGGAATCACGACTGCGGGAAGCCACGGAAAATCCCATCTTGATCAACGCTAACCGCAAACTCACAGTATTCCATGTTTGCTATTGAAAGGTTGTTCTCCACACTCCACATTTCGCGTGGGATGACCCTAAACGTCCTACCAGGCTCATCATACAAATCGACGACCAAAATCGGATGCTCGACATGCGTGAGCGCAGTCCGATCAACGATGAATACGAAAGAATGATCCGAGCCTTTCGGCGCGATCGCGATCAACTGCTCAATGGTCAACCCTTCATAGTCCGAATCGTTGATGCAGTCTACGAATGCTCGAAATTCTCCCACCGGTTCTCGAATCGCCGCACAGATCGACTCCCACGCAGAGTCATCAGAGAAGTCACTCCGAAGCACCAAGGAGTTGTCTGTCTTCGGGAGTTTCTTCACGAGAGCCGCCTCCTTCGCCTAACTACTATATGGAAATTCTTCGTATTAGGACTTACGCAAAATGTGACCGAAAACCTGATTTTTGCGTAGGGGTAATTCATTAATTACCCCTACTGTCGTTGTGTTGTGCGTAAGTCCTACGTATATCAAATCATTCGTCTTGATGCCAATTTTTGTTTTTGAGATGTTCATCAACCCAATATTCATAGCCTTTCTTTAGGAAGCCTAACGGTAATGGAGTCGTGGCTAGAGGATTATGGAACAATAAGAGTGCCTTACTAATCTCTGTTGGATAATTGAAAGCGTCAACACATGAATAAATGACAGCACTTATTCCAGAATATTCTGGATTCAAAAAGGAAGTAGTCTCTATTCTTGTGCCAGATTCTTTAATTACTTCCCCTTGATACTCATAGCTGGTTCCAGTCACCTCCGAAGTCTCTCTACTCAAATGTAAAACTTGAAATCCAAAGGGTAAAAGAGATCTGACAATTCTAGGAATTTCAAGCTCAAGCCTTGCTGAAGGGACTTGAGCCGCATTGATGGCAATGATATATGGTTCTTTTGAACTAACCCAATTCTTCTCTCTATAGCGTTTGTATTTTCTACTTTTTTCGGCAAATGCATTCAGTAACCGAAGTTTTATTTGGTCGTCGGGGACAGATATTACAGCACCAATTTCTGCCTCTTGAACGGCATCATTTCCTTTCCCTGGGGATGCTGTTACAGCTTCTACCCATACTTTTGATCCATCATCAGCTTTGATACAAATGTCTGGGCCATCTCGACCACTGCTATGTTGAAGGTTCAAACCTGTCTCAAGCAATGATGCCGCCAGATAAATTTCCCAGAAACGCTGGTGAAACTGAACTGGTAGCTCTTTCAGGATATCTGAGTCAAGATATTTGTGTGCTTTTCTCCAAAGCTCTTCAACAAATATCTTGGCTTCCTGGCAATGAGAATTTATTTCATCTTTAATGGCGCAGTAAACTTCATCAGTGCCATTTGTTCTAAAAATACCGTCCGTTCCAGTCATATTTCTCTCAGTAGATGAGACAGTTAACTATTTATTATGCAGGAAACTTCCGTATATCAAACTGATATATCCAGTGAGAGAATGTGTTACAAGGATTTTGATCATAAAATCAACAAATGTTCTGGATATCGTTACTATTTAAATTTTATACTGACTTGATAAGTATATTGACTTAACTTAGGGTAGATGGATATCTAGAATTTTTCTGGATATTATCCAAAAAATCATAAGAAGAGTATGTTGTTTATTAAGTCAAAACTAAATTATCCCGATGCACCACGGTTTCTACACCTGCGTATCCCAAAAGTGTGGGAATTTCCCGCGAGTGACAACCGCGAATTTTTTGCAATTCAACGCTGCTGTAGTTGACTAATCCTCTGGCGATTTCGTTACCGTTGATATCACACAATTGCACTGCTTCCTGAGGATCAAATTCTCCTTCTACTGTTTTGATACCAGCCGCTAACAATGATTTTCCTGCTTGAGAAATTGCAGCGATCGCACCCACATCTAAATATAATTTTCCCGCAGGCACAAGACCATAAGCTATCCAGCGTTTTCTGGCTGATGTTGGTTCTGGTTGCGGTTCAAAGTGTGTCCCTAATAATTCACCTTGTAATATTTTTTCTATATTTCGGGGATATTTTCCCTCGGTTATCACGGTACGCACACCAGCAGCAGTGGCAATTCTAGCTGCAGAGATTTTAGTCGCCATACCACCTGTACCCCATTGGGAACCTTGAGTACCTGTTTGGATTTGTAATTCTGCTAATTCTTTAATGCTACTCACTAAAGCGATCGGTTGAGCATCCGGCACAGAACGCGGATCAGCGGAGTATAGCCTATCTACATCGGTGAGCAAGAATAGCCAATCTGCTTCTACTAAGCTAGCGACCAATGCCGAAAGGGTGTCATTGTCGCCAAATTTCAGTTCATCAACTGCTACCGTATCATTTTCATTCACCACGGGAATCACTCCCAGTCCCAGCAGTTCTTGAAAGGTATTGTAAATGTTGAGATAGCGGCTACGTTGCACTAAGTCGCTGCGAGTTAGCAAAACTTGGGCAATGGGTTGTTGCAGGGTAGTAAATAAATCGTCATACACCCGCATTAGTCTACCTTGTCCGACTGCTGCAACTGCTTGTTTGAGAGCGATCGCTTTGGGACGTTCAGTTAAGCCCAACCTAGCACAACCAACCCCCACAGCACCAGAGGAAACCAAAATCACGCGATGGCGCTGCTGTCTTAAATCAGAGAGTGTTTCCGCTAAAGTCGCAATGGTGGAAAGCGCTAGTTTTCCAGTTGCTGGTTGCGTCAGGCTAGATGTACCGATTTTGACGACAATTGTTTTTGTCAAGGGTCAAGGGTCAAGGGTCAAGGGTCAAGGGTTAAGGGTTAAGGGTCAAGGGTCAAGGGTCAAGGGTTAAGGGTCATAACTCTAGCCCTTTCAATGTGGTGAAATTTGGAACGAAAAAACGAAAATTGGTTATTTCAACCTTTAAAAATCCCAAAATCTGAGCGGATAACTCAGGATGATCACACTAAAACAACGTATCTTCGTTTATCACCTTGAAAGGGCTAGTAATCTGTCAGGGTTGAAATGAGGGACTGTAGTGTGAGCGTCTCGCTCACGCGGGCTTTTCGGCCCGCACTACCAAAAACCCCTCAAAACAAAATTGACAAACCACTAGGTCATAACTCTTAAATTTGGACTTTGGACTCTTGACTCTTGACTAAATTGTAAAGCGCCAGTTCTTCTATATGTGAAGGCTGACGCTCTACGGGTTTATGTTTATTTTTTATGAGTTAGGGTCTTTATTTTGCTGAACCCCATGTTATTAATACTTATGATCCCCGATTTTTGCTATGAATAAAGATTTCTTAATTATTTCTTTAGATTTACTTTTTTGGTGATTTGTTACTTTTTGTGAATTTTTGTGCGCTTGGGGGTAATTGTAGCCCCTAGGATTTCCGATACCAAGACTTCAAAATTCCGGATGGGATGGGAGCGGAGAACAGCATCGGGATGGATAATTGGCTCGACTAAGATGGTAAACATCCCCAAGCGATTACCAGCCAAGACATCGGTGAATAAGCGATCGCCTACCATCCCCACTTGATGAACTGGTAACTCCATAGATCTGAGTGCAGCCCTGATTTTGCGTCGTGAGGGTTTGGCGGCACCCAGATAATAAGGCAAATCGAGCGATCGGGCGATGCCACCAATGCGTGCTTCACTTAGGTTATTACTTACCAACCACAAAGCAGTGCAGGCGCGGATTTGCTCTACCCACTGTCGTAGTTCTGGTGAAACCGCCCCTACTCTCATGGGTACTAAGGTTTCATCCACATCTAACACCAGCCCCCTAAGCTCATATCGCTGGATAATATCTGGTGTTAAATTCAAAACTGAACCTTTCAAAATCAAATCCGGCTGTAAAAGATTGTTCCAGGGCATAATCGAGAAATAAAAGTCAGAATTCAGAATTCAAGAAACGCGATTAATCGTGTAAAAGAGTCAAGAGTAGAGACGCGATTAATCGCGCACAAGAGTCAAGAATTATTCTCCTACTCCTCTAGTCCCTCATATTTTCAGTTACTAGCTACTAATCCCTAGTCCCCGTATCAGCGGACATGATTAATAAATCACCTGCTACAACGGCTGCTTGACTCTTGGTAAATGCAAAAGGGTGGATCTTGTTTGCGATTATAATTAAAAATTCCTAATTAAAAATTTAAAAATGTGACATTTTAATTTTTAATTTTTAATTTTTAATGCTACTCAACCTCATTAAAAAGGTGTTCTTCTAGCAACGGCTGTACTTTACGAAACTCTTCTGGAGAGAGTAATTCTGGTAAACCTGCTTTTGATATACGTGCAAAAAACAGCAGTGGATCGAGGGGGGTATAAATTGCATACTCTTGTTCTTCATCGTAGAAGCTAGCGAGTAGCTGTAATTGCTCCGGCTCTAAATCTGCTTCGTCATCTTCAATTTCTAAGGTGAAGAGTTCTGACTCTTCTACAGGTGGCAAATCACCTGCAACCGTTAGAGCATAAGCAGTATTCTTCAAGATCAGGTTCTGCTCAGATAGTACTGCTTGAGCAGTGGCAAAAATTGTGTCAATGGTGTCGTCATCTTCTACTAGAACAGCTTCTTCCTCTTCACCCTCACCTTGCCAAGCAAAAATCTCTACAGGTGAGTCAACGGGGAGAAGTAATACGTATTCTTGACCATCCACTGCGAGGGAATGCTCAATGTAACATTCGAGGGTTCGCCCTTTGTCGTCGGTCAAAGTGATGGAACCCGAATGAGCGTGATCATTTTCTTCAGGAAATTCAGAGGAAAACATAGCCGAAGTGTGGAACTTTATAAATACCAGCGACGTTGTCAATCGCTTAACTATTTAATAACAGATAATGTCAAACAAATAGCTTTAGACTTACATACAACCGCTGGGGAATAGTTTTCAGAATATCATGTTAAAAGGTATCAATACTCAACAGCTACCACTGAGCTATGAAATTTAGCCCGTCGGATATCTAGCCATTGTTGCAAAATTAGAGATGCTGCCTTGCGGTCAATTAAAGCTTTATGCCTTGAGGGGGAGCGCTTTTCAGCTATTAGCAGTTGCTCTGCTTGGTATGAAGTTAATCGCTCATCCACATATTCCACAGGCAGTTTTAGCGCCTTAGCCAGTCTAGTAGCAAACTTTTGCACTTGTCGCGCCTGAAACCCCAAGGAACCATCCATTGAATAAGGCAAACCCATAACTAGTATTTCCACCTGGCGCTCATGCACTAGCAGGCGTAGCTGCTCGACATCTTGCTCAAAAGATGATCGTTCAATTGTAGTGATTCCTGTGGCAATCAAACCCGTGCGATCGCACCCAGCAACACCAATCCGCTTGCGACCGAAATCTAATCCCAACGCTGAAATCAACGGTCTTGGTTGCTCTTGGGGTGTCATACTACTGCTCTGGCTGTGCATCTGCTGATTCAGGCTGGCAAGATGCTTCCATGTTACAGTTTTTGCCGCTGAAGTTTATCGGTTCCGATTTTGCTGGTACTGGTCTTTCTGGTGCTGGCTGTTGTTGTACTTGTTGTACCCATGACATCCCGCCGGGGATCGGTTTACGAGCCGGTTGTAGACCTTGCAAAACTTCCGGCCACTGAATCCCTTCTAAGGAGACAAATTTAGACTCACGGAGTTTATGCCAAACTGAGCGCGACATGATTAGGGTATGTTCGATGCGATTGGCTCCAATACTTTCTAAATACTCTTCTCGCTCTGGCTGATAGTCTGAGGAAGCCAGTTGTAACCCTTGCTGTGGAAAATCTTGAGCAATGCGAGCCAGTTGGGATAATAATTCTGGATATAGCCAAGTGTAGGCAGGGTGAACGGTGAGCGTTGCTACGTGGGGCGCAATACCCTTACGGTCAAGTTGCACCTGAAAATGTCCGATCGCGGCTTTACGTTGGGGTTCAAATACATAGCCACTCACGACTTCTGTTTTAGTCACCCACTGTTTGACAGCATCGGTTAAAACGCCAAACAAACTGGTTTTAAAATCGCGGGTGTTGCGGTCAAATACCTGACGCACCAAAGGAGGCATGGATGCCGTATCTAATTGATAGAGTAACTGGGCATCAGCATTACTGACAGGCAACAGATTAGGTAGGTCTGGCTCTCCCTGTGCCAGTTCAGACAACAATTCTGGGGAAATTTCCCAATATGTCATTTCTGCTAGCCGCTGAAATCCATTTTGTCGATACAGCGCTAGGGCTTCCATGTCGCTGACATTAACTTCTAGTATCCATGTACGCGCTTCCAAAACCGACTCAAAGCAGTGGCGCATGAGTTGCGAGCCAATCCCCTGCTTATCGGCACCACGCTCTAGCATTACTCGGTCAATGCGCCAAGTACTGCGCGTCCGGTTAAACGGTGACACTTGAATCATCCCCAGTAGCGTCCGTCCTTGCTCTGCTACATAGGAACAAAATAAGTACTGTAATGGGTTGGGAATCCAACTCAAACATTTGATGAACCCATACCAGCGACGCAGCCATTGCATCTGGCGTACGGCAAAACAACCTCCCTTGGGAGTGAGGGCTGCGAATGACTCTTGAGTTAGGCGTTCAATACCGTCCAGATCCCGATATTGGACTGGTCGAATAACAACGCTGAGATTTCGTGGAAGTAATGAAGTCATTTTGATTCGAGCCGCCATCTAGCCTTAACTAACTGCCTTTGCTGAGTAGGTGTTGCAATAACAATTTTAACGGCTTTCCGTTGCTTGCTATTGCTTCAAAAGAGTGATTTTCTTAACCTGATACTTAAAAAATGTGAAAAAAGCAGACTTTCTGGGAACGTTATGGAATGTTGACCCAATCATAGCCTGCTTTTATTTTATGTGAAATTAGATTAATATTTGTATCTTTTACAGCCCTTGCCGAGAAATTAGCTTTTCAAAGTTAGCTTGAGTTTGATGGAGTAATTGTTCTCGACTACCTTCTTGGGTCTGTTTGAGAGATGGAACCAGATTGCGAGCTTGCAGAGTCATGTGTAGCTGTAAATGGGCAACATACTCACTAAAATCATCGTTTGCTGCACTTACTGCACCAGTGCCCGTTAGTAAATTTGATTCCATTGCCACTTTCCTCTCCTCTTTTAATCTTATGCTATTGCTTCACATGAGTAGAACTTATCATGTTGTTGAGAATAGCTTTTTAATTTGCAATGAAGTTTAACGGTTCTTAGGATTGTGGATGGGGAATGAGGAAAGTTCGTGATACTTAATTTAACAATATGAAACTTCAACTGCACCCAGAGTTAACAAATCTGATTTTGGTACTTCTGTCAAGCCCATAACTTGATATTGGCAGCCAGCCGATTTCAGTCACAACTATAAAAATGTTTGGTATGATTAAGAAGTGTTAAGCAATTCTCATTTAGTTAATCATCTTGAGTCATTAGTCTAAAGACTGACTACTGGCTCTTGAATATTGGCAACTTCAATAATCTCCAACAATCAAACACAGACTATGACTTTATCGATTAGTCCCGATATGAATTCTGTTGCTCAAGTAGTTTCATCTTTATCTACTCAGCAGTCACCAACGGTAACGGAAGCAGAAATGGTGCAGGCTGTACGTACGTTGCTGCTTGGATTGGGAGAAAATCCTGACCGTGAAGGGCTAAAAGATACACCTAAGCGAGTTGTCAAAGCTTTAAAGTTTCTGACTAAGGGATATAACGAATCCCTAGATGAACTGCTAAATGGAGCAGTTTTTACAGAAGATGCCAACGAAATGGTATTGATTCGGGACATTGATATTTTCAGTTCCTGTGAGCATCATATCTTACCAATTATTGGTCGTGCTCATGTTGCATATATTCCCAATGGGAAGGTGATTGGTTTATCTAAAATTGCTAGGGTTTGTGAAATGTATGCACGACGCTTGCAAGTGCAAGAACGTCTGACTCTGCAAATTGCTGATGCGCTGCAAGGGTTACTCAAACCCCAAGGGGTAGCAGTAGTGGTGGAAGCAACTCACATGTGTATGGTGATGCGAGGTGTACAAAAACCAGGTTCTTGGACTGTCACCAGTGCTATGCGCGGTATATTTGCAGAGGATGCACGAACCCGCGAAGAGTTTATGAATTTAATCCGACACAAATCTAATTTTCGTTAGACAGAAACTATGGGGCGGGGAAACCCCGCCCCAACGGGAATTATGGGTATTTTTTATGGAAAACTTATGGTGTGGCGATCGCCAAATCTCAAAAACACAGTTTGGATATTAAATCAATGTTAATTGTTGAGTTGGGGTGTAACTTGGCAAAACTCGATTGATTTTGGCTGTGTTGAGATTCAGATGGCGTTCTAACACCGCAGAAATCACATCCCGAAAATCGGTGGTGATTGCTAAGTCTCTCCCTTGGTAAAGTTGCGCTGTCGATAAACCAGGCCATTTTCCGTAAACTTTACCACCGCGAACTTTACCACCCAATACCCACATGACATTTCCGTGTCCGTGATCGGTACCACCGTTATTATTTTCGTTGACTGTGCGACCAAATTCGGACATGACCACAATTACTGTGTTGGCATAAACAGACCCTAAACCTGTCACCAAAGCAGTTAAACCATCACCCAACTTCCTTAAATTATTAGCTAAACTTCCCTGGCTTCCACCCTGATTGATATGGGTATCCCAACCACCCAAAGCCATAAATCCTAGCTCAATTCTAGGGTCTTTGACCATGAGTTTTGCAAGTTTTTGGGCATTACCAGCAAAGGTGTTGGGTAAAGGCGCACCATTATTGGCCATTTTCATTTCGCTATCCAGGTCACTCATTAAAACCTGACGTGATATTCGTCCTTCACGATAAGTTTGACTTAGTTCATCTTTACCGCTGTAGAGTCGATCAAATGCGGCTCCAACTTGTGGACGATCTAGAGAACTTTTGGCATCTCTACCTAATGCTACATTAGCTACTGGCATCCGACCAGATAAAATATGCGGTGTCGTTACACCTAAACTCACTGCTTGAATGGGTGTATTGTTAGACATCACACCTAGTAAACGATTCATCCAACCATCGGCAGTATTTTGTTTACCAGGGATACCGCTTTCCATGTAATATTGAGCATCGAAGTGGGAGCGAGTCTGATCAGGAGAACCACAAGCATGGATAAATGCTAGGTTGCCTTGCTGCCATAGGGGGATGAGGGAGGATAAGGCTGGATGTAATCCAAAACGTCCATCTAAATCTAAGACTCCCCCGTCTTTGCCTGGTTGGGGAATGGCAATTCTCCGTCGTGCTTGATAGTAAGCTGTCTCTGAGTAGGGAACTACTATATTTAAGCCGTCCACTGCGCCGCGCAGGAAGATGACAATCAAACGCTGCTGATTACTTTTTTGGGTGGCGGATCTAGCAACCCAAGCATTGCTGCTGAGAGTGGCGATCGCCGAAGCTGAAAACATGCCAGCTTGAATGAGAAAGTTGCGTCTGTTCATAATTTAGGGACTGATGACTGTTAACTGATAACTGATTTCCTAACGCCGCATAAATTCTGGACTACCCAAGATTAATGCTGCATGGAGATTGGGGGGGCTGGAGGCGATCGCACTTTGGGTTTTAGCTGAAAAGAAATTACCTAGTGTATTCGCTAGCTGTAAAGCATCCACAGGCTGAGTTGGACTGATTTGGTTATTTTTATTTTGGTTATTGGGGATTTCCGCTAGGGGTACACGTCCAGAAGCGATCGCTGTGGCAAAGTTGAGGCGGCGGTTTATGGCTTCAGGATTTAACCATGTATCTTCTGTGTTTTTATAACCATCTGGAGTGCGACAACCGTAGAGGGGCATTTCCAAATTTGTGAGAATTTGGGATATTGGTCTGGTATTTTTCACCTCAACACCTGTAGCCCGTACTGCCGAAATTGCGTATTGTAGTGGTGTTTTAAATTTGGTATTAAAATTTTTCGCGTCCCAAAACTCAGGACTGTGAAATAAAGTATCAAGGACAGTACGAATATTGCCATCAGTGGCGATAAACTTCTGGGTGAGACGTTTGACCAAAGCATCCGGTGGGCGATCGCTGATGAAGTACTGGGCTAATTTGTAGCTAATATGACGCGCTGTAGCCGGACTGCGTGCCAAAATATCTAGGGCTGCTTCTCCTTCTGCTTCACCACTACCTTTGATGGTATGTCCTAGGAAAACTTTGTCGCTCAAATCATGACGTTTTGGGTCGAAGTAAAATAAGGAACTACCATTTGTCTGCTGATTGAGACGACTTAATCCCCAACCAGTGAAAATCCGTGCTAACGCAATGACATCTTGCTGGCTGTAGCCTCCTTTGACACCCAGAGTGTGTAATTCCATCAACTCACGGGCGTAGTTTTCATTGACAGTTTGTAATTTTCCCTTGGCGTTGGGTCGATTGTTAACTTGATTTTGCCAGTTATCTAAATAAACCAGCATGGCTGGATGGTGGGCGGTTGCTCCCAATAAGTCACGAAAGCGACCTAGGGCATAGGGTCTAATCGCTTCTTGTTCATAGGCTCCTACCAAATAGCGATCGCGTCCTTTCTCTGAATAAACGTTGAAGTGGTTATACCAAAAGTCCACCATCACCTCTTGGAGTTGTCGAGGACTAGCAGCGCTTCTGAATAACCTTGCTTGGACAGCCTCTTGAAAAATCTGATCAATTTTCTTTTGGGCAGCTTTTTTTTCTTCTCGGCTTGGTTTTGGCTGAGGTCTAATATATTGTGAGATTTCTACCGTATTTAGCCGGAGAGTTTCTAGCTGTGAAATTTGGCTAGTCAGACTTTGCGGCTCCGAGATGGTATCTGGCGAAAGTTGCTCTTTGATGTAGCGGTCTACACCCATAGACTTCACCCGTTGCATATCTCCGGGGCGAGGCCCAAAACTCAGGCGATTAATGACATGTATTACTTTTGGGTCAACAGATGCGGGAGCTGCACTACTAGGGTCAATTCCTCCCACTAATATCAACAGCGATAATACCCAGAATTTAGGTTGCACAATCATAAGCTTTTGGCGACGATTAGAGAAAATTTATTGTTTGTACATCCGCTCGGCAAACTTCTGTCGCTGCTCTGGAGTTAAGATTTCCCGAATAGCCAAGGTATTTTCAAACTGGACATCGGCGAGTTGTTGTTTGAGTAACTTGAGTTGATTATATTTCTCGCTGACCTTTTCCTTAGGGGCTTTCCCCGCCAATAGGTCGCGTAATTCTAGCTGAACTCGACGTACAGGCTCTCTCTTTTGTACTATTTGGTTTTTAGATTGATTACGAATATTTTTAATCTTTTCCGTTTGCTCACGTGTCAGATTCAAATCCTTGAGCCACCCTGTTTGACGCTGGGGCTTTTGAGGTGAATTTGTTGGGGGAGTTTGGGCTAAAACCTGGAGAGGTGACAGTGCAGGCTGGGCAAAGATGTTAGCACAACCGAAGACAATAACTATAGTTGCAGCGATCGCCACACGACGTAGAAACATCAAACTGACCTCCTAAAACTAGTCATTACTGAAATTTGTAAAATGCCACACATAGCTCTCTGTATGTTCACTGAGTGTACCTTGCCAATTATTTTCGATGAAAGTCTCCAAAGAAGCCAATTCAGCGGCACTGGGTTGAGCAGGCACTAAACTACGGTGTATCACCACAGTAGCCAATAATCCCGCAGCAATCATCGGCGGAACTAACCAAAATGGCGATCGCTGACGGCGGGATTGTACTGATGAAGCTTGCACCTGTTGTAAAATTTGCTGTTCCAAATTAGCAGCGGCTGGGGGAACTTGAGGGCGATGTTGACGAAGAAAATTAACTAGGTCTTTGTCATCGTTGGGAAATTGATTCATAGCTGCACTCCTTGTTGCTGGAGAAATTGACGCATACCAGCACGAGCGTGGAATAGGCGTGACTTGACGGTTCCTAAAGGAATATCTAAGATTTCTGCAACCTCTTTTTGAGGTACTTCTTCTAAGTCATGCAAAACCAGTATCGTCCGATGGTCAAAGCTTAAGTTTGCTAGTCCCCGCTGCACTAAGTCTTGATAATGCAAATCCATCAGATCTAGCGCTTGCTGTTGGGTAGAAGACTTTTCAGTCAGGCTTTGTAATTGATTTCGCCTTTGCACAGACGCCTGTCGTTGATCAGTCGCCAAGTTCCAAGCAATGCGGTAGAGCCAGGTAGAGAATTTGGCCGTTTGGCGAAACTTGGGTAATCCTTTCCAAGCTCGCAAAAATACCTCCTGCACTAAATCATCTAAGCTGGATGGTTCACACAGTTGATAGAGGATGGATCTCACACGTTGTTGATGGCGACGGTAAAGCTGTCCGTAGCTGTGGGTATCACCTTGCAAGCACTGCTGTACCAAATAACCATCACATTCGCTCGTGGATTTGTTTGGGAATTGACCGTCCTTTGAGACTCTTATGGGTACAACTAACACCTGAAGCGTTTTCCTCCATCTGTCTTGTTGCTTGTAGTTATTAGACCGGATGGGTGAGATAAAGGTTCAAAGTAGTCCCAAGGAAAAATTTTCAGATGCTGATGTGCTTGACTGAATTAGGGTAATTAGGAGTCAGAATTTAGGGACTTCCAACTAAAAAAATATCCTATCGCTATGTAGGCAGGGGGGCAGGGAGCAGGGGGCAGGGGGAGAAAGAAAAATATTATCTGAGTAAATTTGGATAATTTATTTTCTGGAAGTCCCTTAGGAGATTTCCAGATGAGATTGTCGGTGAACCGTAGGGGCTAACGGTCATCTTCAGCAAACAATTTACCCACTTCCGCCAAATCCACATTTCCACCACTAATAATTACACCAATCCTCGCTCCTGGTGCTGTGATTACACCTTCTAATAAAGCGGCGGCTGCTAATACCCCTGTGGGTTCAACGACGATTTTCAGGCGTTCCCATAACAAAAACATGGTGCGAAGAATTGCGGCTTCTGATACTGTCACCATGTCATCGACATAATTTAATACTAGGGGAAAAGTAATTTTACCTAAGCTGGGAGTGCGTGCGCCGTCGGCGATGGTGTTGGGATTGGTGACAGTTTGCAAAGTTTTGCTGTGAAAGGAACGGGTAGCATCGTCTGCTAGTTCTGGTTCGACTCCAATCACTCTACAGTTAGGTAAAAGTGCTTTAGTGGCGATCGCACTACCGGAAATTAATCCACCACCCCCACAACAAACCAATATTAAATCCAATTGCCCCACCGCTGCAATCAGTTCTAATGCCGCCGTACCCTGTCCCGCCACTACATGGGGATGATCATAAGGCGGAATTAGCGTGAGATGGCGATCGCCTGCTAAACTTTGAGCTAATTCTTCCCGATTTGTGGTGTGTCGATCATACAAAATTACCTCAGCACCATATCCACGAGTCGCAGTTTGCTTGACAAATGGTGCATCATTAGGCATAACAATCGCAGTGGGAATATTTAATAGTTTTCCCGATAGGGCGATCGCTTGTCCATGATTTCCCGAAGAAAAAGCCAGAACACCCCGTTGTTTTTCTAAACTAGATAGTTGCGTGAGTGCATTGTATGCACCTCGGAACTTAAACGATCCTGTGCGTTGGAAATTTTCGCATTTAAAAAACACCTGGCTATCGGTGCGTTGATTGACAGTTGTGGAAGTTAGTACAGGTGTCCGATGAGCAATCCCAGAAAGGCGCTTTTTGGCTGCTTGTACATCATTTACAGTGATAGCGTTATCTTGTTGCATTGATGGAAGTCTCGAAAATTCTTGCGGCTTATTGCGGATAAATCGCTACTAATTCCTGGCTGATATGATAGGCGATCGCATTCTTATATAGGAATCCGATTTGATTATTGAAAAAATCTCAGTATTTGTAGTATTTGTAGGGTGGGCAATGCCCACCAAAACCATGATACGGTGGGCAATTCCTCTCAACGCGGGAAACTCCTCCGGATTCGGCAGTCCACCCGGTGCTTCAGATGCACGTGTGGCTGCGCTCACCGCGCACGAGGGTGGCTCCCCTACGTGTATTTCAGAAATCAAATATAAGTCCTATAGGAAAGGAGAAAAGAGAGATGAGGGAAAAATAATTCTTGACCAATGGCAAAATTCTTTACTCCCTAAACATACTTCTGGGTAAACTCAGTCATCAAATCTACCCTTCCTTTACGTAGCATTGCTGGATCTAATCGTTCCGTCGTATTGCAAGTCATCAAGATAACTAAACGCTGTTTAATCTGAATCCCAGATTCGTCAATTACACTTTGGTATAAAGTTCCATCTAGCAAACTCAAAATATGCTCTGTTCTGTTGTTGTATTGCGCTACTTCATAAGCACGATTTTGAGCTAAGTTATCAGCCTCATTGATAATGATGCAAATCCGCTCTAAATAGGTGGGTGGCACAAAGTTAGTGATGGCATCATGATCCAAAATAAAAATTACATACCCCAAGGGCATGAGAATCTCTTTGGCTACAGCCTGAGTCCATGCTGTTTTACCTGTACCCGGTTCTCCATGTACCACCACAGCTAATTGATTTTGATTGAGAATTGCCTGCTGTACTGTGTCAGTAAAGTTTTGAATATCTGTAGGAAATGTGCGGATTGGGAATTGACTATGCACTTTGCCTACACGACTTTGATATCCACTTAACATGACTGCTAAATCATAAGTCCCTTTATTAATGAGAGGCGCGAGATTTTTCGCCATTAAAGTATATTGTCGTCGCCCGCGATCGTAAGGGTCAATTTGTAACCAAACATCATATTTAACCCAGTAAGCATAAACAGTATTAATAACTTCTAATCGTTCCCAATTGACAAACTTTTCTACGGGAAAATAAAAGTCTCTTTCAGAGTAATACTGTGTAATAATATCAGGGCGTTCTAATAATTTTAAAACTCGTAATACAGTAATTTCTTGCAGTCGGTTTAGTACATATTCAATGGGAATACTCTGACGGCTAACAAATTGTGTAATCGGTGTTTCTGTACTCAGAACGTCTTTGTAACGGTTATCTGGTGTCAGTGGATCTGGGGTAATATAGTTCCAAAATTTCTCTAATTCGCCACGAGTATAATCTGAAGCGACATTCAACAAGTTTGCCCACCAACTATAATCTCTTCTTCCTAAAGCATCAGCATAATAACTTGCGAGATTAATACCTTTTTGGGTTAATTCCTGCGTGTCATGAAACAGAATTTGACCAAAAAATCTCCAATCAAAGTCACGGTGAAATGGTCGCCAGCCACTGGAAAGTAAATTTTGACGGTTGTTATTTGCAGAATTGCCTTCGTTATTTCTAAAATCATCAAAATTCATATTTTTATTGCTGTGGCGATGGTTGTTTTATTCTGTCCTGATAATCGTAGCGAATTGTCTTGAGAAAGACTCTGCGTTAACAAACTCTACGATTTTAGGTAATACGCTACTTAGGAGATTTGAAAGCTTCGGCTCCGCTTGAACATTGAGCGCAGCCGAGATGTTAAAAAGTTTTCTCGTAATATAATCCACTTATCCGCAATTCGCCAGAGTAGAATTGTCTACTACCGGAAAGTAGCTGTTTTAGTGAGTTGGAAATTATGTATAAGATCAATCTTAAATTGCGTAGTGGACTGACACGACTAAAATGATGCATAAAGTATAGCTCTTGTGGGGTGGGTAATCTCCCCTCCAAGAATAGCTAAAACACCGGTTATACAAGAAATGTGCCTTCTTTAGCAGTGCCTATCTTCTATCTATGTCAAAAATGAAATTTAATGATTATGTTAGTTACATTTAATATACTACAGATATACTACAGAAAAGTCAAGTATCTCGAAAATTTTTGCGTATACCCTGTGATAAAAAATAAGCAATATTTATGCAATCACTGAGTATCTCGAATTGCTATAACTGAGAATAGAAAGAGTATTCGAGGTTTAGCTGATATTTTGTTATACAGCATTAACAGTGATGAATATAACACTGTTTATTGAGCGATAGGGCGTAGCTTGTATCTTTAACTTCTGGATATATCTGTAATAGTAGGGTTTTTACTGTCTTAAATTTTTAGATATTAAAGTTAATATAAAGTCTGTGGGAAAAAATTCTGTAATTTTGCTTATAATCGAGGGGTGTCTGCTAAGGCTATCTGATTAAGGTTTTCTACCATCGAAGCTTGTTTTGTGTAGGCCAAGATGATCAACTCAACAAAAGCGAAACGAGCCAATCTTAAATAAGTGCGTTATTGCTGTTTGCCCCCTGAATGCCGCGTCTGCTTTTCAAGCAAGACGGTGAATCCCAATTAAATCTTCTGGAGAAGAGATGTATTTGGCACATTCATTCATGAGTGATGAGAAGAAGCAGGACTCTCAACAGCCTTTAATTTTGGCTGTTGAGGATCATGATGATAGTCTATTGCTGATTAGTTATGCTCTTGAGTCACTTGGCTGCAGATTCATTTGTCAAACAAATAGTACAACGACGGTGCTAGTGGCGAAGGAGTATCAGCCGGACTTAATTATGTTAGATATTTTGTTGCCAGGTCTGAATGGAATCCAAGTGGTGCGTCATCTGAAGCAAGAACCACTGACTAGGGATATTCCTGTATTGGCAGTTACTGCTTTAGCTACTAGGGAAGATCGAGACCGGATTCTGAAGGCAGGTTTTAATGACTACATCAGCAAACCCTATATGATTGAGGATTTAGAAGCTGTAATTCGCCGTTTGCTCTGTGGGAAACTCAAGGCTCACACAGCTTTTGAGTTATGTCAAGAGTAGTTTGTCAGTGGTCATCCGTCAACCTTCCCATTTATGTTTCCTTGGGTAGTCGGACTGTAAAGATGCTACCTCGACCTAGTTCGGAAGTGACTTCAATTTTGCCACCATGTGCTTCTACAATTCTGCTTGATAGATGTAATCCTAAGCCACTACCGGAACGTTTATTTCTACCTTGGCGGAATCGCTCAAAAATAGTTGTCTGATCTTCTGGAGCAATGCCATATCCTGTATCTGCAACTTCAATTGTGAGCCAATTTTGATCTGTAGGATTAGCTGATTGTTCAAAAATGCGAATTTCTACACCTCCTGTATCTGTAAATTTAATGGCATTACCGAGTAGGTTGTTCAAAACTCGGCGAAATTCTAAGGGGTCACCCATTAAGAAACCAGCTGTTTCTCCTTGTTTGTCTAATTGATGGACATCTAGTTTGAGTGTTAAATTTTTCTCACTAGCAAGGGGAGATAGTTCGCTGACTACTTCTTGAGCTATTTCTCGTAGATTGCAACTTTCCCAGTTTAATGTTTTTTTACCTGCTTCAAAGCGAGAGACTTCAAGGAGGGTATTGACCATCTGGGTCAAGTTTTGGTTACTGCGAATCATGACACTGATGGCTTGCTTCATTTCTGGTGAAATCTTGCAGAAAGTTTCTTCCAGAAATAAAGTGAGCATCCTGTCTGCGGCTACTAGGGGAGTCCGCAAATCGTGGGTGAGACGTGAAACAAAGTCTTCTCGCTGACGGGTCATTTTTTGTTGTTCGTCAAGACTATGTTTCAGGCGCAAAAGCGATCGCACTCTGGCGGATAATTCGTCAGTGTCAAATGGTTTGCGAATAAAATCGTCAGCCTCAGCGTCTAAACCTTCAGCCACACTAGCTTCATGAAAAGCAGTGATCAGCAAAATGGGAATATAGCTTTTAATCTCAGGATTATTGCGGATGCGGCGTGTGACTTCGTAGCCATCCATACCTGGCATCATCACATCTAGGAGAATCAGGTCGGGTGGAGATTGGGCGACATATTCTAAAGCTGCTATGCCATTTTCTGCTAAGTCAACCTCATAACCCTCACTCTCTAAAATTGTTTGCACTAAAATGAGATTGTCTTTAGTATCATCAACGGCGAGAATACGATCAATCTTAGAATTTGCGACAACAGACATGATTTATCAACTTTTGGGAGATTAATTTATAGTTTGAAGTTGGGATAACCGACGGGTGCTTTATTAGTAGATTGAGGATGAGGCTGATGAGGGTTCTGAGTAGAGCAGAAAATCTCATCGTTATCCAAGTATAAAGCTGGATTATCGCCGCCTGTAGTTGGTAATTTTACCTGACGTGGCAACTCAATTTTAAACATAGAACCAACCCCCAATTGACTTTCGAGAATTATTTTGCCGCCCATCATTCGCACTAGCGAATCGATAATTGCTAAACCCAGTCCTGTGCCGGGATATTTGCGGGTGATGCTCTGATCGACTTGTCGGAAGGCTTCAAAAATATATTTAAAATCTTTAGCAGCTATACCAATACCTGTATCCCGAACTGCGATCGCTACTCGATTACCAGGAAGTTCGCTGACTTCCACCCAAATCCCCCCAGAGTCTGTAAATTTAATAGCGTTGGAGAGGAGGTTAACTAAAATTTGTCGTACACGAACTGAATCATTAAAGACTAAAGGATTTTCTAAGTCTGTTTGCACTACCAAAGATAGCTTTTTTGCCTCTAGTAAAGAACGCATTTCGGCGACAGTGCTATTGATGACTTTTGATAGATCAAATAATTCTGGCTTTAATTCTAATCGTCCTGTTTCTAACCGGGAAAAATCGAGAACTTCGTTTAACAACATCAGCAGGTTCTTACCATTGTTCAGGATACGCTCAACCATATCTGTTTGCTGATTGGTAAGTTGACCAAATTTGGGACGCAACAAAATCTGGGAGAACCCAATAATCGCGTTCATCGGTGTTCGCAACTCGTGAGACATAGTGGCTAAAAACTGTGATTTTAACCGAGACGCCTCCAATAGCTTCAAGTTTTGCAGATGAATCTGTTGTCTTTGTCTTTCTAGTTCTTGATTTTTCCGCATGAGAAGTTCATGACTTTCTCGGAGTTGCTGATTTGCTAAAGCTACTTGCATTTCTGCATGGTGTACCCGCAGTGCATGTCGCAAAACCTGGGCTAGTGTTTCTGAGGAGACTCTAGATTTAGAGAGGTAGTCTGTAGCACCAGCTTTCATCAACTCTACAGCGATTTGTTCATCTCCTTGACCAGTGAGGACTACTAAAGGAATTTTAATTTCTGAAGAGCGTAGCTTGTGAATCAGAGTCAAACCATCCTGATCTGGTAAACGATAGTCGAGGAAAACGCAGTCATAGTTGGTATTCGCAAGAGCGGAGATAGCATCATTGCCATTTCCTACCTCCGACAATTCCATCTGTACACCTGCCTTAGTCAAGGCTCGACGGACAGTCATGCGATCGACTTCATCGTCGTCTACAACCAAAATTTTCAGCGTTTCTTCCATCGGCTTTTATTTTCGCTGTCAAATACAGGTTGATGTGTAACATTGCTCTGTTCAACTATCCAAATAATAAAGGGGTATTTAGAACACAGGCAATTGATTGGGGTAGAAACAGTAAGCGGGCAGTTAAAGACTAATTGCCCATGCCCAAAGATTAACCCTGATCAAATCATTAGCAACTCAGAAGCTGACAACAATTTATTATTCACCGAAGTAGACAGACTTAAACTACGGTAAAATAAAATACTTATCAAGCTTCAACACAATTGTAAATGAGTGGATAAGCAGCCGTCCTCAGTCATTGGTGAGAGTTGCACACGAACATTGTGCGCCGTGAACTTGAGCAAGTTTGCTCATCGGGGTGCTTGGTCCAGATCAAGCGAAAAGTGCTTTCAGTACCTAGGGTGGATGCCAAACTGATCGTACCTCCTACTTTGGCAAAAATTTTCTCAGCGATCGCCCGACTGATGTTATTATGGAATGCCATGAAGGGCTGAGTGACAAAATCAACGGTAGAAACGCTGTCACCAGCAGCCAAAACATCGGCTTTGCTAAAAATCAGGAGCCAGAATATGGAACTATCATGAATTCTGAATGCTGACTCCCCCATCAATAACAACCGCCAGATAAATTCAAATACCTGCCTTTGAGTGGCACCAAATCCTATTTTACTTTCTTCTATGTCAGCTTCGGTTTGTTCTATATTGTCCATTTTTCAAAGCTTTTTCCCAAGCCTTATAAAAGATGCAATTAAATCAGTGAACATTGATCACGGTTTCGTCCTGGGATTTAACATTTCGACTGTAGCTCGCTTCCCGCAGGGTAACCCACCAATTTGCAGAAACTGGGCAATTAGGGACGAAAATTCTGATCCTGACTATGGATCACACTGAGGATGCAGTACTAGCTGCTTTTGCGGCTGGGGCAGACTCATATTATATGAAAGAGACGAGTATTAATAAGTTAACAGAAGCGATCCAAGCAACTCATGCAGGTAACTCCTGGATTGATCCAGCGATCGCTAATGTGGTGCTACGCAAGATGCGCCAAGGTTTCCCCGGTGAGGTGCAGTCAGGTGATAAGCCAAAAACTGTGAAAATCGAGGCGCTAGCGACGGAGTATGAACAAGTTTTAGAGACTTATCCTCTAACTCAACGGGAACTCGAAATTTTGGAGTTGATTGTTGGTGGGTGTAGCAATGGGCAAATTGCTGAGAAACTATATATTACAGTTGGCACAGTTAAGACACATGTGCGGAATATCTTAAATAAACTCTGTGCTGATGACCGGACTCAAGCTGCTGTTCGCGCCTTACGTTCTGGGTTAGTGGGTTAAATGGGGATGGGGATTCCCTATTCCCTATTCCCCATACCTAATTTTTCCTGCAAACAATCAGCAATTCGTCTTGCGGCTCCTGGTTTACCCATGCGCTGTAAACCATTGTGAGCAATTAGTTGTAAGCTGTCAGGATTTTTGAATAGTGATTGCACGACTTTGGCAACTTTTCCTGGCTGGTCTACTAAAATTAGGGATGGGCCTAAAAGACGGCTTTGAGCTTCAGCGAAGCTGGGATTATATTGGGGGCCATGACCTGGAATGGCGATCGCCGGTTTTCCTAAACCCACAAATTGCTCTGTTGCTGTCCCTGCCATAGCGATCGCTAAATCTGCCAAATGCAAGCAGTTGTTATAGGCTTGTTGCGTCACTATTAAATAGGCGTTTTTTTGTTTAAATATCAAAGCATTCGCATCATCAAGTGCAATAGGAGACTCTGAATCAGGTCGCCAGCCTTGGATTTTCAAAGTTTGACATAAAATATTGCTATCCAAACCGGGAGCGATCGCCCCTAAAAACACCAATGTACCAGAAGTGTGAAAGACAGAATCGCGCTCCCGAAAACTAGCTATCAATGCAGACACCGCCACCAAAATTAATTCCCAATTCCTATAGGCCTCTGGTGGACGAGAACCAGGAAGCAGCGTCACAATCAGAGGCCGAGTTATTTCTTGCTGTTGAATATCCGCACTATAAAAGCGTTGGGTGGGAAACGTCGCCTCCAAACCATCCATCATCGGATTACCCAAATCAAAAGCCGGAATTGGCCATTTTTTTAAAAAATTTGTCGTTAATGTATCCCTAGGGAACACCGCCTGACAACGGCGGCGACTCATCAACCATCGTTCCCAAGGATGGTAAATAGAACCAGAAAAGTTTTCCCAACTAGCACCTTTAGTTTTACGTGGTATTAAACCGACTTCATCTCGCACATAATACTCTGATTTCGCCGTACCAACAAAAGCATAATTAGCACCACTGAAAGTTGCAAACAACAGCGGTATGATATCTCCCACGGCTAAGATAGCGCTTTGATTACCTAATTGTTGTTGATATTTGACCCAACGACGTACAGCTTGAATCTGACTCAGGGTAAGTTGTAATAAACCGCCACGGACATCTCTAACAAGCTGGCGTCCCCCATCCATATAAATAAAACCACCAGAAGGCATAGCGCGTACCGCACCGATGAGGGGAATATTCAACTGTTGATAAGCACGTCCTTCACCTACCAATGGTAAAGCACAGATATCTGGTGGGTTTGCTTGTTGCTGGAGTTCCTGCAAAATCCGCACAGCAATGATATCCTCTCCATGTCCATTGCTTAAAACGAGCAACTGCAAACGGGAAGAGGTGGATTGAGGGTTAGATGCTAGGGATAACTGGGATACATCATTCATATAACCTTTTAGTATAGTGTGCAAACCATGCACCTTAAAATACTACATTTTGCAGTGCGGAATATGGACTGCAACAATCTAATTACCTCTACGGATATAGCGTTTCTCACTCCAGTAAGGTACGGTATAAAATAATTAAACGCAGATAAACGCAGATAAACGCAGATAAATTTGTACTTCAGTAGCCTAGGAAAGGCTATACAGTCATTGACTTATCAACACTTGTCGTTTAATTATAGCTTTACTACTCTTCAAGTCGATTTGATCGCAGTCGCAATCTCTGCAATGAGAGCTAGAAACAGGTGTAGCCAATTATATTTATCTTTTTACCAATTTTTATCCATCAGAGATTCAAATTCGGCTTTTAAAGCTTTGATATCTGCGATTCTTGCCACTAGTAAATTATCCTGACCGGCATCATTTAAGCGTAATTTCCAATAACTAATACTTTCTGAGTTATCCAACCAAAACTGAACTACAGTATCTACTACTTGATCCAAATTCCAACCCCATTTTGCTGGGACTATTTCCACAGATTTGATGAATGCATCTAGTGTGCAAGTATGAGTACTCAAGTATTCCACTCCTTGATGTTGTGGTTGATTTATACTTTGCTGTTGGTGATTAAAAAAGTTCAAAACTGGGGATATTCCTACAATGTCAAATGTGTATTTCATACCAGTCCTCCAATTGTTAATCGGTTGTATATCAGGTTGGTTTTATAGAAAAGTTACCTGGGAAAAACTCCTGGGATTCGATTTGAAAAAAGTAGGGCGATCGCACATCGCGATAGGTGTTTAAGCTCTGTTGAAAATTAGCACTTGCGACCTATGAGTGCTAATTTTGATTCAATTGTGTGATGTATTATTAGATAGTTTCAGGCATTATATCAGGAGAATAAATTATTTTTAATATTTTTTTTAACTATGGTTAATGATTGCCAGTATCAACTAGAGCCAGGGCGAATGGAATTCACGGCTACACAGACAAAGTCCGCCTCCGCGGACTCACAATAAATTAAGGTTTTTAACCCACGGAGGCGGTCACTGAGCTTGTCGAAGTGTGGGTTTTGTTTATGTAGTTGCGGTTTCTAACCGCCGATTTCACTACGCCCCTACGGTGAAATGAAGAGGTTTTAAACTTTAATAAACCAGCGTTGTCGATACATGAAGACGCCGACTAATAACCAGAACAGAACGGTGACGATGCCAAATAAGAGCGAACCATTGAACGTACCCGCCCAAGATGCGAAAACATTTTGATAAATCCAATTGTAAGTACTGGGTGCAGTTTCTCCAGTGCCGATATTGGTTTTAGCTAAAACTTTAATTAGCAAGACAGAAGCAACAAAAAGAGCGATCGCATTTAGTCCCATAATTTCAAAAGGCTTACTCCAACGTCGGATCAGCCGCACTTCGATCAGTTCGTAGCAAGCAGCTAGCAGCAACAAAGCCCAACCACTGCTAAAAACAACATAAGAACTCGTCCACAACTTTTTGTTAATGGGAAATGTCCACCCCCAAGCCCAACCAATAATTAAGCAACCAATGCCAAATAATGCTAATCCTATACTTGTGCGCGATCTCACTGGTTGCGATCGTATCCACAATCCTGCAAAGTATCCAGCCAGGACGCTAACTATAGCGGGAATAGTGCTAAACAGTCCCTCTGGATCTCCCATAAAGTTAAATTTATCCCCCTTATATAGATGCGCTTTGGGTATAATCAAGCGGTCAATATAAGCCCCTAAATTGCCTTCCCGTGTCAGAACTCCCGCACCATGACCGGGAACTGGTAGATACATCATCGTCAACCAGTAACCAATGAGTAACACTGCAGCCAGTATCCATTGTCCTTTACGTGGTAGGTTGAGAACTGTAACAGAGGCGACTAAATAGCTCAAGCTAATCCGCTGCAACACTCCCATCAAGCGAATGCTACTTAAGTCAAAAGTCCACACACCTTTATTCCAAAAACCGTTGAGTAATAAACCCAACGCCAACAGAATTGCGGCGCGGCGTAAAATCCGCCAATAAACAGAAGAATTAGGTTTATTACCTTCGGTATACTTTGACAAAGAGAAAGTCATTGCTACACCGACAATGAATAGAAAGAAGGGAAATACTAAGTCCGTGGGTGTACAGCCGTTCCATTCAGCATGGTCTAAAAGCGGATATTTATCATCCGCGACTCCCACCATATTGACGAGAATCATAGCAGCGATTGTGATGCCGCGAAAAACATCAAGAGAAGTCAGGCGCATAGGCGATATTTTTTATTTTTAATCACGTTTTCTAGACCAATGGCAAGTGCCCCTAATTTACACTTAAGTGGGAGCGGCACAGCATGAATGTCTCTAGAATCTTACATTGAAGACCTTGAGCGGGATACAAAAAACCAAACAGGCGACTATTTTGCCTATGTGATGAAAGGTAGTAAAGAAGAAGCTGATACCTACCATTTAGTCACTTGGCAAGTTTGTATCCCCCAAGATAATACATATGAGGCTGTAATTATCAAATATTACGCACCTATTAACCATTATCTGACTCTCAAAAAATATTTTGGAGAAGATAGCGCGCAGGAATATCTTGATGAAATCAGGGCTAGGAATGCAGTTGTTAATGCACGAGCTGAAGTGTTGGATTAAGTTGTTAGACTAGATGATGTTTTTGCATAATTTTAAACCTTGAATTGGGAATTTTTTAGCAACTATGGCAATTAAAGTTGGAGATACTGCTCCCGATTTCTCTCTACCTGCTCAAGATGGCTCGACTGTGAGTCTCTCACAGTTTCGCGGGCAAAAAGCTGTTGTCCTCTATTTTTATCCGAAGGATGACACGCCAGGATGCACGGCGGAATCGTGTGCTTTTCGCGATCAATATGAAGTGTTTAAATCTGCTGGTGCTGAAGTGATTGGCGTGAGTGGTGATTCTAGCGCGTCACATCAGCAATTTGCTACCAAGTACAATTTACCTTTTACTCTCTTGAGTGATCAAGGCGATCGCATACGCAAGCTTTATGGAGCGACTGCGGCTTTTGGTTTGTTCCCAGGGCGAGTTACTTATGTGATTGACAAACAGGGGGTTGTACAGTATGTGTTTGACTCAATGTTCAATTTTAAAGGTCACGTTGAGGAAGCGTTGACAAAGTTACAAGGTTTGGTAAGTAAGTAATATTTTTTTAACGCAGAGGGGCGCGGAGGTAATCGCAGAGGAACGCAAGAGTAATTACTCTCTGTTCCTCTGCGTTTTAATTAGGTTTTATTGGAGTGTGACTTTTCTGGCATGATGATATTAGCTTGGACTGCTTTACCGTTTTTGCCGTTGCTATGGCCGTTGGTGTGGCCATTGTTTTGGCGGGGTTGAATTACACCATAACCGCCGTGGTTGCGTTCATAAATGACGTTGATTTCTCCGGTTTCTGCGTTGTGGAACATATAAAAGTCATGTCCGACTAGTTGCAGCTGTTCTAAGGCTTCTGCCAGAGTCATAGGTGGCATGGAAAAGTATTTGGTGCGGACGACCTCGTTGGGTAGTTCGGGAGTGCGATCGCCTATTAAATCGGCTGCTACTGGTTCTGGGACTAATACATCTGTTGTGGGTGGAGACTGAGTGATTTTATCTTGTCGCCTTTCCTTATATTTACGCAGTTGACGAGCAATTTTATCTGCAACCAAGTCAATACTTGCGTATAAGTTTTCGCTGCTTTCCTCAGCACGAATGACGCTACCATTTGCATAAATAGTGACTTCAGCCGCTTGTCTAGTATTAATTCGGGGATTGCGGGCTACGCTAAGGTGAACATCTACTTCATTGGTGATGTTCTGAAAGTGGTTAACTGCCTTTTCTATTTTTTGATGCACATATTCCCGAATTGCATCGGTGATTTCAATATTTTTGCCGTGGATGACAAGCTTCATGTAAAATCCCCCGCTAAATATATGATGTGAAGTTGTTTGGAGTGAAACGAAGTTGCGGTAAGGTCTATCACTGCCACCAAAACAATATGCGAAGTGTTTCTCTTTACTGCTGGTGTACTTAAAATCATGTTTTGTTAACACCCATCTTTTTTATTAAGTTCTCTATCTCTGCACCACTCTCTAACTGCTTGTCAGGCAATTGGATAACTATACAGAAAACGTGAGTAAGGTAGTCTTCGTAGATTCCTCACCGAGTCTTGTGGGATGCAAACATTATATTAGGCGTCATCAGCCAGTATTTTCCTTTTTCTTGTTTTGGCGTGATGCTTATTGCAGAGAATTCCTCCTAACACCGTTGAGGTTATTTATATATTCAACCTAGCACTTTGTATTTTCCAAAGCAGATTCCCTTGACGTTCCTTTAAAATCCTTTGCAAAGCTTGACATTTGCTGACTTTAGGTTGCTTACTTGCAATATATTTTGTTATTCTAATTGATTTTTAGCAATGATCCGTAGTTCTGAGTCGCAAAAATATAATTGTTTGTTATATAACCAAGGATTAATACCTTACTTAGAGGCGTGGGAATGGCAACGATCGCTTTTGGGCGATCGCATTCGTAATCCCAGCCTGGATGACGTGTTAATCTTGCTAGAGCATCCTCCCGTCTACACTTTGGGACAAGGCGCTAGTCCAGAATTTCTCAAATTCAACCCGGATGAAATTCCTTACGAGGTACACAGAGTTGAACGAGGCGGTGAAGTCACATACCATTGTCCTGGTCAACTAGTAGGGTATCCAATTTTAAATCTGCAACGTTATCGCCAGGATCTGCATTGGTATTTGCGCCAACTAGAAGAAGTTTTAATTCGCGTCTTAGCTGTTTACGGGTTACAGGGGGAAAGGATTGCAGCTTTTACTGGCGTGTGGGTAGAAGGACGGAAAGTAGCGGCTATTGGGATTAAAGTCAGCCGTTGGATTACCATGCATGGCTTTGCACTAAACGTCTGTCCCGAAATGTCAGGCTTTCAACAAATTGTACCGTGCGGGATTACTGATAAGCCTGTAGGCAGTTTAGCCGAATGGATTCCAGGTATCACTTGTGAAGAAGTACGTTCTCATGTAGCACAATCCTTTGCTGGAGTGTTTGGCGTCGAATTTATTAATTCACTGCGTGTATAATTCTTCCGGTTTGAGGAGATTCATAGTGTAATTACTGAATAAGTAGATATCAAAATCTGGCTAAAATATTCACTTAAACTATGTTTGTCAAAACTAGAATTATGAATATAGAGGTACACGCTGCACCATCAACTGCTTTAAGAACCCGTGACTGGAAAGCCTTGTTAGAACTGTTTGACAGAGAAGATGTAGATGAAATTGATGCTGATGTTCATGGTAGCTTGCGTTTGCTACCACCTGAACCCTGTTGGGAAGATGATCCCTTTGATTTCTTGCGTGAATATCTTTAAATTGGGGAATAGGGAATGGGGCATGGGAAAATAAATTAAGAGATTTTTAAAAGACTATATTAAGGGACTATTTATCTCATTAAAAATCTAGAACCATAACTTTTGTCAAGAGTTCCCAATTGTCTATTCCCTATTAAGACGACTGAGAAAAGAACGTAAGCGATCGCTTGTTGGATTTGTCAACACTTCGTGTGCTGAACCTTGTTCGGCTATCAAGCCTTGATCCATAAAGATCACACGATGGGCGACTTCTCTGGCAAATTGCATTTCGTGGGTGACAACTACCATCGTCATCCCCTCTGCAGCTAATTGCTGCATCACTTGCAAAACTTCACCTACGAGTTCTGGATCTAGGGCGCTGGTAGGTTCATCAAACAGCATAATCTGAGGATTCATACATAAACTGCGGGCGATCGCTACACGCTGTTTTTGTCCACCAGAAAGTTGCTCAGGATAAGCAGAGGCCTTATCAAAAAGACCGACTTTTTCGAGATATAATCCCGCTAGTTGGGCACTTTCCTTCGGCGTTTTTCCCAAAACTTTACGCGGTGCGAGCGTCAAATTCTCCAGTACACTGAGATGGGGAAACAAGTTAAATTGCTGAAAGACCATCCCTACTTGTGTTCTTAGCTGCCGTAGTTGATGATAGTTATTCAGGGTTCTGGACAAGTCGATTCCATTGACTACTAATCGTCCACCGTTAATGCTTTCCAATCGATTAAAGCAACGTAGTAAGGTACTTTTACCACAGCCAGAAGAACCAATCACCGCAATGACTTCTCCCCGGTTGATTTCACCACTAATTCCTTTGAGAACTTTGAGAGGACCAAAGCTTTTTTCGATATTTTCAAAAGCGATCGCCGGGGTAGAATTATTCATTGGCTGTTTTAAATAAATATGACTAAATTTAGTTTTATTCGTTGGTGTTTGGTAGTTAGCTTGAGTTTATTACTCGCTAGCTGTGCTGTGAACCCTAGCGCGGGGAAGACACTGCGGGTGGCGACAGAACCGGCGTTTCCACCTTTTGAATTTCAAGGAACTGGCGGAGAGTTACAGGGTTTTTCGATTGATTTGATGAGAGCGATCGCTTCTGCTGCCAACTTTAAAGTAAACTTTCAGAGTCTACCCTTCGATGGCATTATCCCCGCTTTGCGAGCCAAAACAGTAGATGCGGCCATTAGTTCCATCACGATTACAGAAGAGAGGGCTAAAACCATTGCCTTTTCCCGTCCTTATTTTAAAGCAGGATTGGCGATCGCCATTCGAGTAGATAATCAAGATATTACAGGCTTTGACAGTCTCAAGAACAAAAAAATCGCCGTACAACTTGGCACAACTGGCGCGAAAAAAGCCCAGAGTATTCCAGGGGTAAAAATTCGCAGCTTTGATGCAGCACCCTTAGCGCTGCAAGAATTGCTCAATGGGAATGTGGATGCAGTCATTAATGATGCACCAGTGACTTTGTATGCCATTAATACAGGCAATTTGCAGGGTATTAAAGTAGTCGAGCAATTACTGACAGAAGAATATTATGGCATTGTTACCGCTCAAAATTCTGCGAATTTGGCACTGATTAACCAAGGTTTGACAAAGGTGTTAAAAGATAGCACCTATAACCAGATTTATCAAAAGTGGTTTAAAGCAACACCGCCACAATTACCAGAAAAATTAGCAATTGGTAATCAGACTAATAGTGGTAAATCGGGAATATTTACTTCTATAGGCATCATTTTGCAATCCTTTCCCACCTTATTATGGGGAGCATTGGTAACATTACAACTAACAGTATTTTCTGTAGTCCTGGGTTTAGTTGGGGGTTCTTTGATTGGCATAATTCGCCTTTCTCATATTGTATATTTGCGTTGGCTTGCTAGGGCTTATATAGATTTTTTCCGGGGAACACCTCTGCTAGTGCAGATTTTTATGATTTACTTTGGATTACCAGCAGTTGCTCAAGAATTGGGTTTCACATTTAACTTTGATCGTCTCGTAGCTGGGATACTGGCCTTAAGTTTAAATAGCGCTGCTTACATTGCTGAAATTGTGCGTGCGGGGATTCAATCAATTGAACCAGGACAAGCAGAAGCTTCACAGTCAATGGGTTTAAGTTCTGTGCAAACCATGCGCTATGTGATTTTTCCCCAAGCCTTTCGGCGGATGATTCCACCTTTAGGAAATGAGTTTATTAGTTTGTTAAAAGACACTAGTTTAGTTTCTGTGATTGGATTTGAAGAATTGGTACGTAAAGGACAGCTAATAGTCGCTGATAACTATCGCGCCTTTGAAATTTACGCAGGTGTAGCAGTGATTTATTTATGTTTGACGCTGCTTTCTTCACAGGCGTTTAGCAAATTAGAAGCGTGGATGAATCCAGTGCAGCGACAGAAGAAATACGATACATAATAATTTTTCCGTAGGGAAGTGAAATCGGCGGTAGAAACCGCTTTATGATATTGAAAAAGAGGTGATTGTCAGATGGATAACTTAGAGAAATATAGAAAATATATCAAGCAGCTATTAACAGTATATAGTCAGCATGAAAAATCCGAGAGTCAAGTGGAAGCACAGACTATCTTTGACACTGAACACGACCACTACCAATTAGTATACGTGGGTTGGGAAAACAAGCGGCGTGTATATGGTTGTGTATTACATTTAGATCTTAAGAAAGGGAAAGTTTGGATTCAACATAATGGGACGGAAGCTAATATTGGTGATGAATTAGTCGCTTTAGGAATTCCTAAACAAGATATTGTGTTAGGATTTCACTCGCCTTATAAAAGACAGTTTACAGATTTTGCTGTAGGTTAATATTTGGTTGCACCTTCATTAAGCGAAAATGTATGATAATTCTCAACGCTCGTAATTTATCCCTAGAAGAAGTTCAACGTCTGTTTGGCTTTCAAGAACAGTATAGTGACTCATTCTCTCCCCTGTTATCTCTAGAACCTCTCCTCGAAGTAGAACAACAAGAACTTCAGCAAATTAGAAATGACTTTCAACGCTACCTTACAGCAGGTAAAGTTTCTGAAGGACAGGTGAAGTTTCTGGCAGTTGCGCCATTACTAAGATTAGCGGGTTTTTATCGCTATCCTATTGAGATTGTTTTAGAAGAGAATATTGCTGATATTGAAGTTGAAGATGAAGATATCAAAATTAAAGGCAGATTTGATATCTTAGCTATTAGTAAAGCTAAACATACAAAACCTCAAACATATTTTTGGGTACTGTTAATTGAATCTAAAAATTGTCAAATTGATATCTCAACAGGTTTACCCCAGCTACTTACATATGCTTATAAAAATTTAGATAATCAAAAATCAGTTTGGGGATTAACGACTAATGGTAGAAGTTATCAGTTTGTCTATATAGAACAAGGAAATCCGCCTATTTATTACCTGCTGCCAGAATTAAATTTAATGGAAAAAGAGCGTTCAAGTCAGTTGCTACAAGCTTTAAAATCAATTTGTCAATTATCTTTGTGATAATATATTTGCGCTTCTGTTTGGTGAATTTATAAATCTAACTCTGCAAATACAGTATCTCCTTGCATAAATCTTTTTTTGCCTCACGCAATCGCTTTTAGCGATCCCACAGGGTAGGCGCATTCGCGTAGCGTCTCGTAGAGAAGACGCAAAGAAGAACACGAAAATGACCACTTTTGCAAGAAGTCTATTGTAAAAATTGGACAGAAGTCTGTTGTGATGATCCAAAATTGAATGTTGAGTCTTGAACAATAACCTTTCCACTCTGGGTGATTATCCCTTGCAAATTCTCAATGTTCGTTTGCTGCAAAAGTTAAATGTGGAACCCCCAGCCACGATATTCTTTGTTCTCAGCCGGAGTCTAGAAATAATTTTTTAACCAGATGTTATGCGCTTGAGTCTTTTAGCTCAGTGAACAAGGCTTTGAACTTTTTTATTTATTCAAACTACGGTACTCCCAAGGATTGGTAAACTTAGTATCTCCCCAAACACCGCGCTTTTGCTGCTGTGCTTCTGCTTCGGCTTGCAGAACTAAGTCTTTACTAGGACACTTATTTAAATAAGGGCGATAGGCTTTTGCCAAACCCTCCCGCAATAAGACTTGTTGCACAAAAGTGCCATCTTTTAACCTGACTTCGGCAACTTTCCTCCCATAGCGATCGCTATCTGTAATATTTAAAGTCACGCGATCGCCTCCTTTGCTCACCAACTGCTGCAATCTTGCTTGCGCTTTCGCACCCCAACTAAATTGATTGCGATCGCCGATGCGTTTACTTTGCTTCTCTTGATTGGTATGGGGGATTTCTGGCGCATCCATACAAGCAAAGCGCACAGTGAAATTTTTACCGTTGGTGTCTTTCACTACTAATGTATCCCCATCACTGACTCGCTCAACCAAGTCTCCCGCAGCGCCAAAAAAACGGTTACAGCCCATCAAACCGAAAATCATGGTGGCTGCACCCAGCCAAATCAGCATTTGTTTATTTAGCTTTTTCATCCCAACCCGCCAAATTACCCTTGATGGATGATACTAGCTTTCATCAAACAAATTGAATTTTTTCTTCCTGAATTTGAAAATTTTCCAGCTATCTAGCTTAGGATAAGCATTGTATTGTTAAATACATGTAAAAGCCAAAAAATCTAGTACATGAAAATTAAGAAGCTGCAAATTTCAGTATCTATGATGTTCAATTTGCTACTTTTGGTAATGATGGTTGCAGCGATCGCCTACTGTGGATTTTGTTTACTGCTATTTGTTCAGCAACCTCGTTTTATTTTCTTCCCTACTAGTGAGATCAAAAAAACACCCAAATTGTTTAATCTTCCATACGAAGAGGTTTGGATACCAGTAAAACTGCGATCAGGTAAAGTGGAGCGTATTCACGGCTGGTGGATCAAAGGCAAACAAGGCAATTCCCAAGTATTGTTATATTTACATGGAAATGGTCTGAATATTGGTGCAAACGTTGCCCACGCCAGTCGGTTTTACAAATTAGGCTTTTCAGTCTTGCTGATTGATTATCGGGGTTACGGCTTGAGTGAAGGCGCTTTCCCCAATGAAATGCAGGTTTATCAGGATGCAACCACAGCTTGGAATTACTTAGTACAACAGCGACAGGTTCCACCCAGCCACATTTTCATTTATGGACATTCTCTAGGTGGTGCGATCGCGATCGATTTAGCCGTCAAACACCCAGACTCCGCCGGCTTAATTGTCGAAAGTTCTTTTACTTCCATCCGAGATATTGTGACATATAGGAACTCATTCCGGATATTCCCCGTCGATTTGATTCTGACACAACGGTTTGAATCTATTAAAAAATTACCAAATTTGAAAATGCCAGTTTTATTTATTCATGGCATTGCCGATTCTACAATACCTTATTTCATGAGCCAAAAGCTTTATGCTGCTGCGCCTGAACCTAAAAAACTGATTTTGGTTCCAGGTGCAGAACATAATGACTCAGCAGACATAGCTGGTGAGAAATATCTGCAATGGGTAGATACTTTTACTCAACAAGTACATGCTCGCAAGTATTGAAGAAGGCAATAGGCAATAGGCAATAGGCAATGGGGAATGGGATAATTCTTCTCTAATACCCAGTCAACAGTCATCAAAATGAAAAGATGAAGACAGCAACAATTTTTACACTTTTTTTTAAGACGGTAGAAAAATGATACCAAAGAATCCGGTTATGCCAAAAACCAGCGGAAGAAATGATACAGGTAAAATAACTTTTTGTTCAAGTACGAGAAGAGAATAGAACTATGACTACAACGCCCATGTACTTGTTAAAAACTCCTGGAAATCATACTATTGAAATTTCTCAAGACCAATTGCGATCGCTACTCGGTGAAATTGAGGCAGAATTGCATCGCAGTAAAGTTTATCGCCGTGTTTTAGCTACCTTGCAAAAGATGCTGGGTTCCTCAGCAGAACAAGCCAAAATTTTGGTTAAAGCTGTCAGCAGAGAAGCTATAGGTTTGGCATTTCAACAATTCTCCCAACAGCACGAGCAAGTTGCAGCGGTGAGTCAACAAATAGGTGTTGCTAGCGTTGCTCCTAAAGTAGCACAAGAGACTAATGAATTATCACAGTGCTTAACAAGCGTTAAATTACAATCTAAAAAAACAAATATAAATACTAGCGAAGATAGCTTACCTTCAGAAAATAAGGTAGTAGCAAATAAGGCACAAAATCCGGTAATCAGCCCCGAACAGAAATCTCCAGAAGCGAGACGGATGAGGTGGCTGAACGTCCATAAAAAATCTTCTCATACTAAATTAACTGAGCAAATCACAGTAGAACAGCACTTAGAAATTATTCGCCAAATTGGCCAGCAACTAAAAAAGGCTCGTGAGTCTAAAGGGATGTCTCTTAGCCAACTGAAAACTTACACTCACATACCAATCCATCACATGGAGGCATTAGAAAATGGCAACTTAGAGTTGTTACCAGAAGATGTCTTTGTTCGTGGCTTTATCCGGATTATGGGGAATACATTAGGACTCAATGGCACAGCTTTAGCTGCTTCTTTACCCGCATCTGATACCGTCAAATCAGTTTTACCCTCTTGGTGTAAGTCAAAAAATACTCCTACAGGGATAGGATGGGATATCCGTCCTGTGCATCTGTATCTGGGTTATGCAACCCTTGTAGCTGGAGCCGTGGGAGGATTATCCTTCATGTCTCAGCAAGCCAATTCTGACCAAACACATCGTTCAGATGCAGAGATACAGCCTGCTTCATCCCGATCTCAGTCAGCCCAGAAGACGGAAACAACGGTTAAACCAGGACTAAAATCTAGTAACGCTGGTATTGTTGTCGGCTCAGATATTTCCCCACCAGAAGCATTTTAGGCAATAGGCAATAGGCAATAGATGATAATTCTCTATTGCCTGCGGAATGTTAAAATACCCGATGTTGCAGGGAGGGCATTTGACGGCGGACTTGTTCTAGACGAGAGGGTTTGATTTCTGCGATCGCAATTCCTGGTTGTTCGCCAGCATCGGCGAGAATTACCCCCCAAGGGTCGATAATCATGGCGTGTCCGTGGGTTTGGCGACGGGCATAATTATTACCAGTTTGGGCGGCCGCAATCACATAACAGGTATTTTCAATAGCTCTTGCTTGTAGTAATATTTGCCAGTGGTCTTTGCCAGTGAAGGCAGTAAAGGCAGCTGGAACAAACAAAACATCAGCTAGCTTATCTGATAGATGTCGGTAAAGTTCTGGGAAACGGACATCATAGCAAATAGAAAGTCCCAGATTACCGAATTTTTCTGAGAAATATACGGGAGGTAGTTGCTGTCCAGCCATCACCGTGCTGGATTCTCGATAGGTGTTACCATCAGGAACATTCACATCAAATAGATGTACTTTTTGGTAGCGAGCAATTTCCTGACCGTTGGGGTCAATTAGTATAGTTGTATTATAAGCTTTGCCTGTGTCGCCAACAGGGACTGGAAAGCTGCCGCCCAAGATAGTAACTTGAAAGCGTTGAGCCATTTTTTTGAGAAATATTTCACTTTCGCGGGCGATCGCATCTCCTTGGGCAAGTTTGTCTTCTTCCTCTCCCATAAAGGAAAAATTTTCTGGCAAACTCACCAACTCAGCACCTCGACGCACGGCGAGATCAATTAATTCTTCTGCCTGTGCCAAGTTTTTGTGTAGATCTGGCACACTTGTCAATTGAATAGCGGCGGCTAAATACGACTTCATAGATTCAAGAACAAACAGTGGATGTGTGCGGGGTAGATTCTCAATATATCGTTACTTAAACAGATCTGGAGCTTAATTAGAATTGTTGAATAGTAACGAACTATTGCCAACTTGTCTGCCCTATTGTCCATATTTCCTGACAATGACGGGAACCTCAGTTAAACCTGCCATCAATACCGCTCTGTAGCGTCGTTCCCTCGTTGCCAATTCATCACCGCCTGAGAGTCGAAGAGGGTTTGAGAGACTGGATATACTTTGAGAGAGGGTCAAAATTAAAGTAGTTGCAGCAAGGGATAGAAAATACTCATATGATTTATTTATCAAATGTGTAAAGGTCAGAGACAATGCAAGTTCTAAAAAGAGCCATCAAACCAGAAACCTACATATCATTCCTCCATATCTACTCAACTACTTGGGGGACTGCTGGTGATATCTGCTTAATCCGTGAATCTGTAGCTAATTCCAGCGCCTCGAAGTTTGTAGGTCACAAACTCCAATTAGCACTGCCAAAAGGGTTGGAGCGCGATCGATTAGCGGGCTTTCCGGTGATCAAAGTTGCAGGTCATGTCGGCGACGGACACCCTAAAGATAAACAGTCCGAATGGGAGGCTTATGTAGGTGTAGATAGAGAAATAGTGATTGCAGCGATGAAACCTTGGGGCTTCAATTTAATTGAGTCTGATGTGGCGATCTGATAAAAGTCCCCACCGCTACCCCAGATAACCAATCAGGCATTGTACTGAAATCTTGTCAACACAATGATCAAATATTCCCAGATATCTGATCAAGGTGCGATCGCACTGAGAGTGCTGAATATAAATTACTTCTATAAATAGCCTGGGGAATATACCTCACTAAAGCCCAGTCACAACGACTGGGTTTTTTGACCCAGCGACTCGTAGTAGTATCAAGTTCTAACCACTTGTCCATCTGATCTATTATTTGAGAACACAAAATTCATCTACATGGGTTTTGTCAGAAAATATCGGCGGACGTTAAGGAGGTAAATATCATGCAAAAAGAATATATGGAGATTTTAGAAGCATTAATTGATAAATTGACATTATCCGCAATCTTAGAAATGTTAGAGCGAATATGTCACAAAAAAGCGGAAAATCTGAGAACTCATTGGCAAGATGAAACCTCAGCAAAGCTTTGGGAGAAAGCTGCTAGACAGATAGAACAGATAAATGTTGATGTTTAAGTGAACGATCACGCCTCGTAAATAAAAGAGATTGGGTACTCGGAAGATTCATTATGTGCCTATTTCTTACCCAGTTCTCAGTCTCCTTTGTAAGTTGTAGCTGAATACCTAAGCGCTCCAGTTCGGAGATTTAATCTGCGTACTCCCGGTAAATCTGCCAGCTTCACGATAACTGCCTTCTGCCAATTGTAGAATGGCGATCGCTGCTTGTTTCCTTGCTGAGATCGAGAATGAGCCGACATGGTTTGAAAAAGCGATCGCACTTGTCTGTGATGATTACAATTTGAATCAGCAGGCAATTCTAACTTCTGGAAGCCTTGTGGCTGAAGGGTGGTTAGATATCTCTCCAATTCGGTTGGTGACATTTGTCGGTTGCAGTTCATAATTGGGGCGATCGCCCAATTGAAAACTTTACCTGCTGACCGAAGAGGCTCTTGTGCAGGGAGCAGGGGGGAGTTTTGGAATTCCCCTTCAAATTGGGCTACTTAACGTCAGTTCACAGGAAGGATGGATACGATTATGCCTATACCTGTACAAGATAACTAGAAATTTACAGATGTGTCCAGCAATTAAGTTACAGTTTCAAGCCCGCCATTTCCACTTGTTCAACAGCATCCAGTTCATCCAGAATGCGCCAAAGTTCCTGTAACATCGGTTCTAACCCCGTACGAGTCACCGCTGAAATTATAAAAACAGGAGCGAGAGAGAGATGATTAAGTTGGGTGGACAGTGCTTCTAAATCCACAGTTTCCCGATCAACTGCATCAATTTTGTTCAGCGCCAAAATTTGCGGACGCTGTGCTAAACCCCTTCCATATGCTTGCAATTCTTGTTTAATTGTGTTGAAGTCACCCACCACATCTTCACTAGTGGCATCAATTAAATGCAAAAGTACCCGCGTGCGCTCAATGTGGCGCAAGAAATCGTGTCCTAACCCCGCCCCGTGGGATGCACCTTCAATTAGTCCAGGAATATCAGCAAAAACCGTGCCATCTCCAGAGGGTTTGCGGACTACACCTAAATTTGGGATTAAAGTAGTGAAAGGGTAATCAGCGATTTTAGGACGTGCTGCTGACAAAGATGAAATTAAGGTGGATTTCCCAGCATTTGGTAATCCAATAATTCCCACTTCCGCCAAGAGTTTTAACTCTAAACGCAGCACCTTCATTTCCCCTGGTAGTCCGGGGAGGGAATATTCTGGGGCGCGGTTGCGGTTACTTAAGAAATGTTGATTTCCCAATCCACCTTTACCACCTTCAGCAACCCGAAAAACTTGTCCAGGCTCAATTAAATCGCCGAGTACAGCACCTGTACTGGCATCATAGATAGTGGTACCACAAGGGACTTCGACAATCAAGTCTTTTCCGGCGGCACCAGTACAATTATTTGGCCCACCACGAGTGCCATTTTGTGCTTTAAAAAGATGATTGTATCTAAAATCTAATAGGGTTTGGAGATTTTCCACCGCTACAAAAATTACCGAACCACCGCGCCCACCATTACCACCAGAAGGGCCACCAGCTGGTACATACTTCTCACGCCGGAAGGCGACAATACCATCGCCACCTTTGCCAGCTTCAACTTCAATTACTGCTTGATCGATAAATTGCATATTTTGTCCTTTGTCATTAGTCGTTGGTCATTTGTCAAAAGTCTTTTGCTGATGACAAACGACTAATGACTAATGACTACTAACTAAATATATGCTGAAACATCTTCCCCACAATCATCTGCCAGAAAGGAGAGGGCACGAAAACGCAAGCCTACCATTTGTTCATAGAGGGGATTAATCTTACATAATGGTGGAATGTGAACAATTTTGCGTTTAAAGAGGGTGACATCTCGCTCAAAGGGGCATTGAGAAGGAATCATTTTACACAAAAAGCGAGCAAGTCTGGGGTCTTGAATGTCTAATCCATCCAACCAGTCGCGTAATGGGCTGAGAGTGTCTGCTGGAGGTGCTTTGGGTGTAGTTAACACCGCTAGCTGCTCTTTATGTTCTAATGTCTGGCGTAGAGCAATTAGTATGTCCTTTGGCTGGTCTAAGGCTTGGCACAATTGATGTAAAACTTGATCTTCGCTAGGTGAATATGTACCATCGGCGATCGCTACCATCACTGCTGTGCGTAAAAAATTCTCTGCTGCTGTCGTACCTTTACCTAAAATTGTCGCTAATTCTTCAGGAGCAATTACCTCTAGTGATTCTAAGTTAATCCCCGGCGCTAATTCATCCTGAGTAATGCTAGCAATCAATTGTTGTTCTTGACTATCAAAGTTACCATCTGCCCAAGCAATAGTCAGAAGTCCACGCAGCCAAGCAGAAATTTGTTCGCTGCTGTAGGGAGATTGAATGACACTTTTCATAAGTTTATGCCTCAAGCTGTCCTCATTCCATAAAGTCCATACTAAGCTACCTCTAAGGTGGATAAACTGTTACACAGTTGACTTAAAGGCTCTGAAAATTTGTTCTTTATGAAAAAAACAGATAAAACTTAACAAACTGCGGAGCGGGAAAAGGGAATTAAACTCAACGAGATGGTCACCAATCCCGTTGGTCTTCAAAACCGTGCGTAACAGTTTCCCGTTACACGGCTCCTCAATGATGCGATGCTTGTCATGCATACCTGCAGTTAGATGGCTTGGGGAAATAGTTGGTTATTTTGACGACAGAAATACGAGTGGTACTGTAGAAGGAATTAATAATAAACTCAAGTTAATTAAAAGGCTTAGATATGGCTTTCGTAACTTTAGTAATTTTAGATTACGCAGTTTATTAAACTGGCATTTTACTATTAATTCTCCATGAAAGTAACCGAAGAGCCAAAATCTTTTTTAACCATGAAAATTAGAACCATCACAACAGGAATTTCTCTACAGTCTCCAGCAGATGTAGAAAAAATTAGACAAGCGGCTGAATTTAATCAGCAAGCGAAGGAAGTCTTTGAACACCAAGGTTATGAAGTGCAAACAAAGAGAATATCTACTAACTCTTGGGAAGAATATTTAGCTGGATTGTCAAATAGAGAAATTATCAATCAAATTCAAAATATAGAACGAATTTGTCAAAGCCTAGATGTCAGCTTCTTTAACATTGGTTATGCCAATCAACCAGCAAGCATCGCCTTAATTCCAGATATTAATCAACATACCTCGCTGATTTTCTGTTCCAGCAAAATTGGAGATATAAAAACTGGTATCAACTTTGAAAACATTCAGGAATCTGCAAAACTTATTCAACGTATTTCTCAAGAAACTGAAAATGGTTATGGGAACTTTCGCTTTTGTGCATGGGCAAACTGTCCACCAACTATCCCATTTTTCCCTACCTCATACCATGAAGGTAACACAGCCTTTGCTATCGGTTTAGAGTGCTGTGATTTAGTAATGCAAGCCTTCTCTCAAACTGAAAATATCCAAACAGCAGAAAAAATACTGCAAGAAATCTTAGAAATTGAATTAAATAAAACAGCAGCGATTGCCCAAAAAATATCTAAAAATTTTGCTATTGCATATCATGGAATTGATACCTCACTTGCACCATCATTAGACAAAAATTATAGCATTGCTTTTGCTTATGAAAAACTCTTAAATGGTAAATTTGGACAGCCGGGAACCTTAGCAATTTCTGGGATGTTAACCCGTATTTTAAAAAGTCTATCAGTCAAAATCTGTGGTTATTCTGGCTTAATGCTTCCAGTTTGTGAAGATGTCGGTTTAGCTATGAGAGCAAATGAGCAAACCTATGATATTACTAATTTATTGTTGTATTCAGCAGTGTGTGGCTGTGGACTTGATACAGTACCAATTCCAGGTAATATCACAGTCGAGAAAATTGCAGCAATATTAACTGATCTGGCAACTTTAGCCATCAAGTTAGATAAACCATTATCAGCCAGATTATTTCCCATACCAGGTAAAAAAGCCGGGGAAATGACTAACTTCAATTCCCCCTATCTTGTGGATTGTCAAATATTTGCAGTAGATTATACTAATTCATAATTCGTAGTGGCGCGACAAGAATAAAATGATGGATTTGACTAATCACCGATTCCCAATTACAAAAAATACACCCGTCTTAAGTTAAGTAAGTTGGCGGGACTAAACCAAATTATGTTACGAAATATAAAAAGGCTGGAAACCCTTGCCAATTAGCTTTAATTGCGCCGATCTACTTACTAACTTTGTTCCTGTGCAACTTGTCCTATTTGTGCTGTGAGCTTTTCCTTATCTTGCCTGCGTTTTTTCGCATACAGTTGAATACTTACCGCCATTAAAATCACAGTCCCAAAAATTATCCAGACGGTGATATCTGTGGGGAGATTGTTCTTAAACACAGCCAGTAATACAATCACTAATAACATGACTGTAGGTGCTTCATTTAAAGCCCGTAATTGCTGTCCACTCCAACGACATTCGTCTGCTGCTAACTTTTTCATGAGACGAGAACAGTAATAATGGTAGCCAATTAACAAGGCTACAAATAGCAGTTTGATATGTAACCAACCCTCTTTTAAAACTTCTGGTTCAGTACTTAATAAACCGATAGCCATTGCTACTGTCACCAACATTCCTGGGGTGGTGATGATGTTGTAGAGGCGTTTTTCCATAATCTGATACTGGTTCTTCAGTATCGTGCGTGCTGGTTCCGGTTCTTGGTTAGCTTCAGCGTGATAGATAAAAAGACGTACTAGGTAGAATAAGCCAGCAAACCAAACGACAAAGCCGATAATATGAAATGCTTTAAACCACGAATAAGCCATGAATCGTAACCTGCCTTTCTCAACTTGTTGTAGAGTAGCTATTGCCTAAATGTCTGCAAGTACCCTTACTATCAGGTTACGGCAAAACTTCATGCGGCAATTAATTGTCAGACTAGAGATAGATTAAGAAGTGTAACGCATCCTACGGACAAATCAGGGGGCTTTTAGCTGAGAAACAGAAATAGCGGCTTGGTTGTGGTGTGGGTTCTGAAACTTACTCCCTGAATTTCTAAATTCGGCACTTTTGCAGAGGATGACTCATCCCCAAGTCCACAATCAATAAACGTGAAGGCAAAACTTGCAAACGGGTTCGCATTTGCGATAAATGCTTACGCAAAACCAATGAACATGAAAGCAAAACTTATGAATGGGTTGACATTTGCAATAAATGCTTACGCAAAACCAATAAACTTGAAAGCAAAACTTATGAATGGGTTGACATTTGCGATAAATGCTTACGCAAAACCAATAAACTTGAAAGCAAAACTTATGAATGGGTTAACATTTGCAATAAATGCTTATACAAAATCAATAAACGTGAAAGCAAAACTTATGAATGGGGTCACATTTGCGATAAACGTCAACACAAATTTATGATAGATGACTACATCCGGGACATAATGACCCAGAAACAGATTCCGGGACTCTCTGTTGCTGTGCTGCGGGAGGGTGAACCTGTTTTGCTTAAAGGTTATGGGTTGGCGAATGTGGAACACGCGGTTTCAGCATCCGAAAACACAGTTTATGAAATTGCGTCTATAGGTAAAACGTTCACCGCTACAGTCACCATGATGTTGGTGGAGTCAGGGGAGATTTTACTTGATGAACCAGTATCACACTATCTCGATAATCTACCTTTAGCTTGGCAGAGTGTGACAATCAAGCAGATTTTATCTCACCAGTCTGGAATTCCCAGCTATACGGATGCTCCAAACTACTGGGAAATTACCCGTCTTGATTTATCCAAATCTGAAATTTTGGCTTTAGTTAGTGATTTACCTCTCAAGTTCCCACCGGGTGAGTTTAGCGCTTATGACAACACAGGCTATTACTTGCTGGGGTTGATGCTGGAAAAGGTAACGGGACAATCCTATGGAGATTTATTAGCAGAACGAATTTTTACTCCTTTAGGAATGAATGCAACCATGATGAATCATCCTAGGGATATTGTGCCAAACCGATCTGCTGGCTACCGTTTGTTAAATAATAAGCTCGTAAATAAACCGTACTACAGCCCCTCTGTTACCTATTCAGCCGGAGGTCAAATTTCCAGCATAGCGGATATGGTGAAATGGGAGCAGGGTCTGTACGGTGCAACTTTACTCAAGCAATCAACTCTTGATGTGATGTGGAGTCCCCATCCGCCAAATCGGGGGAATGATTGGGAAAAGCTGAGATATGTAGCTGGTTTAGGTTGGTGGGTGTTGAATTATGATGGTCGTCAAGTCGTTGGCCACAATGGCTCAATTTTAGGATTTGCTAGTAATATCACCCGCTTTATTGATGATAAAATTACTGTAATTTTGTTGTGCAATTTGGATGTAATTTCACGACCAGATGCGATCGCTAAAGAAATCGCAGGATATTATTGTCCAGTTTTGGCGGAATTGCCCCTCCCGCCTCCACTGTAGACAAATTCAACTGTCAACTAGATTCAGCGCGACGCACAAAGGGTAAAAGGTCTTCTAAAATTGTTTCGTGATAGTGTTCTTGTGGGTAATGCCCGACGTTATTAAGTTTTATTAATTCGGCATTGGGAACAGAATTGGCAAACTCTTGTGCTGTGTCTACGGATAACCAAGGGTCTATCATACCCCATTGAATTAAAATGGGTTGTTGCCATTCTTTAAACCCAGATGTGATTTCTGTCATGGCTGGTTCGAGTTGCAAATTACGAATAGTTGCTAACAGGGCGCGACCAGGAGCAGAACTTTTCAAAAATGGTTTACGATAAACATCTAAATCTTTATCTGCGATGCGATAACGGCTACCTCCTTCTAGAGTGCGGTCAACTAAAAGGGGGTCTTGAGTCATCATTTCACCGGCTAAAGGTAAACCCATTTGTTTGATTTTCCAGGGTAATTTAGCAGCGGTGGAAATGGGTGTATTCAGGATAGCTAAATTGGCAATTTGTTCGGGGTGGCGTAAGGCATATTGTAATCCTACAGAACCTAAAAAGCCTTGCACAACTAAGGAAAAACGTTCAAGTTCTAAGGTTTTGACAAATGCTGCTAAAGCTGTGATAAATGCTTCAGGTGTATAAGCAAAATATCGTTTTTCTGGGGTTGCAGAAAAGCCATAGCCAATCCAATCTGGGGCGATCGCTCTTGTACCTTGGTTCGCCAAAGCAGGTAAAATATGGCGCCAACTGTAACTTTGTGAGACTATACCATGCAGGAACAACACAGGTAATAAGTCAGTTCTGCCAATTGGCGCAGCTTCGCGATAAAACCATTCGAGAGAATCTACTTTTATTTTATTTTCTGTTGACGACACGTTATTTTCCTATAGATTGGCATATGAGGCATCAGACATTGGTTATTTGTCCTCGATGCCCCATGCCCCATGCCCCATGCCCTAAAGAATAATCATCTCACGAATTGCATAACCGGTGGCAGGTGCTAATAAAACGCCATTGCGATAATGTCCGGTGGCTAAGAGGACATTACTAAATCCTGGTAGGTTGGCAACAATTGGGGCTGGGCGCGCTTCGGGACGGGGGCGTAAACCTGACCAAGTGCGGACAATATCAGCTTGTGCTAATTCAGGACAAAAAGCGATCGCTTGTTTTCTCACAGACTCTAATAGTTCGTCGTTCGGCGGAATGTCATTCCCATTATGGGGAAACTCTACTGTCGCACCCACCCAGTAATCTCCGCCGCCCACAGGGACTATATGCACATCATTACCAGTAATTGCAGGTTGGAAGTCAGGATTACCCAATGGATGCCCTAAGCTCACTTGCAAAGCTTGTCCTAATACTGGGCGGATATCAACCATCTGGTTGAATTTTGCCGTTATTGGTGTTGAACCTAAGCCAGCGGCAATAACAAACCAATCTGCGGCAATTTTTCCCTCTGTAGTCTCAATTGCATCACATTTTGTTGTTGCTTCAGATTCTCTGGGGATTTGTCCCAAAACAGTGACATCAAACTTAAAAGTAACACCGTTGTGCTGGGCGGCAGCAACTAAAGCTAATGTCAAAGCTGTGGGGTCAAGTTGGCGGTCTTGAGGAGAGTAGACAGCGCCAATTATTTTTTGATTATCTATCTGTGGACAGATGTTTTTGAGTTTGTTACTGTCCCAAATTTCTAATTCCCAGCCTTGAGCGTGGCGAATTGCCTGGAGGTTTTGCCATTTTTCTAACGGTTCGGCTTCGCTCACCGTTAGCCCTGAGCGGAGCCGAAGGGCTAAATTCACTTCCTCTTCCAAACAAAGACTGAGGATTCCTTGGCGATTGAAAGGGATTTTATGCCCCGTTATGGCTTCTAGTTCGGGAATCAAGGTTTCATAGCGTTGGATGCTAGTTTGTCGCCACTGCCAGGCCTTACCCTTGGTTTTTTGGCTAATCACGCCCACTAAAACGCCCAGGGCAGCGCCTGTAGAAGCTTGTGCTGGTGGTTGACGGTCTAAAACAGTGATTTTTAAACCTGGAACTTGACTGAGTTCATAGGCGATCGCTGCCCCAACCACGCCACAACCGATAATTACGACATGACTCATTACTTTTTTGTGGAGGAGTGGGGGAAGTAGAGGAAGATGAGGGAGCAGAGGGAGATAATTATTTTCCCTCGTCCTCCTCATCTTCCTCATCCCATCTTAAACTTTGTGCTTAACTTGTTTGAGGGAGCAGTTCGAGGAATTTGTCAATGTCTGCGAAAGCAGCTTTGTAATTACTCAAAGCTTGTTGAGTATTGCCGACTTTAGCAGCTTGATCGATTTTAATCAGGTGATTGAATAAATCTCGCGTGATCTGGCGGGCTGTGGGTTGCTCCTTGGGTAGGAGGTTAGGAGTGATATAAGTTAGGGTGAGTTTAGCTTCTGTGATTGGTCCATGTATAAAATTCCCCACATTTATCCAATCTTGGTTTTTGATCAGCTGTTGTAGTTCTTCTGCGCGATCGCGTACAGCCTGAATATCAGGAACGTATTCCTGAATTTTCTCCAGTTGAGCTGCTGTGTAAGTGGGAGGTGTAACTGCCACACTAGGGCCACCGCAACTAATCAGGAATGTTGCCAAAATTACTAGAATTAATGAAAAAATTGAGCGTTGACGCGCCATATACTGAAATATTTTGCTGTTTGTTTGCCGACTAACAGTGTAATTTTAGATCGCTAGCGCAATTTATCCTTCTCGTCAGCAAAGTATTTTACTGAAAAATTTTTCTCTTTACTTCATATTTTTCAAAATCGGTGCAGTTCGCGCTAACTTTCCCAGAAAATTAAGTATAATTACTCAAGATGTCTTACGCAATCCAAAAACCTCTAATACCAATTTGCAAAAAGAATGCGAAGGATAAATCATAGGGTAGCGGAAACCCCGCCCTTCACAACAATCCATATGTCACAAACATTATTTAAATTGGTATAACAAGCAGTTGATTATTCAATACAGTTCAGTTAAGGATAAATGTAGGTTAGGTTAAGGTTTTTGGCACAAAATGAGCCAGATTAGTTTATTATTAGTTTTTAGTAAAAATGATTATTCAAAAAGCATTATTTATAGTTACTAAACACAAAAGGAATTGATAATTTGAGACAACCATAAAATAAGCCTTCTGGCGGTTTTTGTGTTTTCACATTTTCCATACGCCGACACAATATTAGGAGTGTTTTTTAGTGAACGCATCTGAACAGGCAACCAACCTTGAACTTACGAGCAAGATTGCTACAGTGGTTAATTTGTTCAAATTCGAGTTTCCTGATGCCAAATCGGATCTAAAACCTTGGAAGAATGACCCAGAAACCAGGGAGTTAGTTGATCCAGATTCTATAGACATCGGTTTTCACTTTCCTGGGATCAGCAAATCTTGGCGAAGTCGCAGTATTTTGATTCAAATCCGTTTTTATCAAGACCCCATTAATCATTCCCGACGTGCAATTGGTGTTGAAGTAGCTGCATTTGATCATCGCGGCGAAGTGTGGCGACTTTCTACTATAGAAGACTGGAGTTTTGCTGGTGTGTCTGTGCCTTCCTCGGAAGTTGGAGATAAGCTAAAACAGATTTGCCGTCAGATTTTGGATGTGTTTAATCATCAGATTAGTTAGGGCTTACTAAAAAAGTCATAAAACAGCAGGAGAAGGATTGATTAGTAAATGCTCATAGACCATATATAAGGTCTAATTAAAAAAATAGACATAAAAAAGCACACAACAAGCGTGACAGTTGAGTAGTTGGTTGCCATATTCCTACAGTGAAGTATAGAACTTAACAGAAAGAGTGCGATCGCCCCTCAGCCTTTTCATTGCTAAACTAAAAAACAACCCTCACCTCCAAGCAAAGGTAGCCTTATGACCTCTGCAACCAACCTAGATACTGATCTCACACCGTTCCCAGACCACACGCAGCTACCAGACTCGGACGGAAAGTTTGTGAAAAACTGGCAAGAGCATCCGCAAAGTATCTTACTGACTGACTCTATTACACCCGTACTCAAGCAATTGCAACCTGATGGTCAATATTGTATTGGTCAAGACTTAGGCATTTACTGGCGGTTGACTGATCCTCCGGAGAAAGGAGCAGAAGCACCAGATTGGTTTTATGTCGGGAATGTACCACCCATGCTCGATGGGATAACACGCCGTTCTTATGTATTGTGGCGAGAATTTATCGCCCCATCCATTGCCTTAGAATTTGTCTCTGGGGATGGTAGCGAGGAACGAGATAAAACCCCTTGGAAAGGGAAATTTTGGGTTTATGAGCAGGTGATTCATCCGGCTTTTTATGGCATTTATGAAGTGAATAAAGCCAGTGTGGAAGTATATGAATTAGTTGGTGGACAATATCAGTTATTAATAGCAAATGAACGGGGACATTATCCCATCGCACCTTTAGGAGTTGAGTTAGGTATTTGGCAAGGAGAATATCAGAGTGCGGAGTTACCCTGGCTACGCTGGTGGGATTCGCAAGGTAATTTGTTGCTGACTGGGGATGAAAGAGCTGAACAAGAACGCCAACGGGCTGAACAAGAACGCCAACGGGCTGAACAAGAACACCAACGGGCTGAACAAGAACGCCAACGGGCCGATCGCCTAATTGCTCAATTGCGATCACTTGGTGTGGAACCAGAAGCTGATTAACTGCGATCGCCCCTCCGCCTTTTCATTGCTAAACTAAAAAACAATCCTCACTGCCAAGCAAAGGTAGCCTTATGACCTCTGCAACCAACCTCGATACTAATCTTACCCCTTTCCCCGATCATACGCAGCTACCAGAGTCCGACGGCACTTTCGTGAAAAACTTTCAGGAACATCCCCAAAGCATTCTCATCACGGACTCGATTAAACCGATATTGCAAAAACGTCATCCTGATGGGCAATACTGTATTGGTCAAGATTGTGGGATCTACTGGCGGATGACTGATCCCCCGGAAAAAGGAGCAGAAGCACCAGACTGGTTTTATGTAGGTAATGTACCACCCTTACTGGATGGGCAAACACGAAGGTCTTATGTATTGTGGCGAGAATTTATTGCTCCTCTGATTGTCTTAGAATTTGTCTCTGGGGATGGTAGCGAGGAGCGAGATAAAACCCCTTGGAAGGGGAAATTTTGGATTTATGAGCAGGTAATTCATCCGGCTTTTTACGGTATTTATGAAGTGAATAAAGCCAGTGTAGAAGTTTATCACTTAGTTGAAGGACAGTATCAGCTTTTAGCAGCAAATGAACAGGGACATTATCCCATACATCCTTTAGGCGTTGAGTTAGGCATTTGGCTAGGAGTCTACCAGAATATGGAATTACCCTGGCTACGCTGGTGGGATTTGCAAGGTAATTTGTTGTTGACTGGTGAGGAAAGAGCCGAACGAGAATCTCAACGGGCTGAACAGGAACGCCAACGGGCCGATCGCCTCACTGCTCAATTGCGTGCTTTGGGAATAGAACCAGAAGCCTAATATTTTGGGACTTTGCTTTAAATAGAAATTCTATTCCCTATTCCCTAATTCTAAATATCTAACCCCACAACTGTTAACTCTGGCGGATGCTCAACAGTGAACTGGTAATATATTTCCCTTTGTTCTTCAGGCGCAAGAGTTAATACCCATTCCAAAATCCCCATTTCGCCGAGTTGAATGTGTGGGTTGCTGCGGGTGAGGCGGACTTTAATCTGTTCGCTGCGGCTGACTGGTAATTGTTCTGTTAATTTTAGATGAGTTTCTTGATTGAGCAAGTTAGTAATGATCAATCGATAACCATAAGTAATTCGCCGCTGGTTGCTAATTAACTTTTTATCTACCTGACGCTCAACTAAGTCACGCTCAATTTTTAAACTTTCATCAATTCCTAAGTTCAATTTAAATTCTTGTCCTGGTGCAATATTTTCTAGCTGAGTAGTACCCACAAAAATATCATCACGGAAAATATTGGCTTTACCGGGTAAAAAAGTTGCACCATTTGGGCTATTTTTGACGTTAGCTTGCAAATAAGCAAAGCTCACTAAGCGTGGCACGGCTACATAATCGAAACTACTGGGATAATCATCTTGGAAGATTGTCGTTTTATGGGGTGCGCCATCACTGGGAATATTCCCACCACTATTGAGTTTAAAGGTAACTACACTCCCTTGTTTTGTAACTTCTGCAACGACAGTTTCTGCTTTGATAGGGCTGCTTTCTGCAACTTCATCTTCTTCTTGTCCATAGGCTTCAGCAGCAGAAGAAGGTTTAAGCATTATGGTAGGAGCAGATGGGAGTCGTCTTCTGTCCATGAATTCCACTGGTGGACGTGGAGTTCCTATATACCAGGGTTCAAGTTTGGGTGGGAGTGTACCTAATCCTGGTTTGGCGGTGGAAAGGGTGAGAGCAACCCCAAGCCAATCTTCGCCTGTGCTTTGGGTAACTTCTGCCAAGTAGCTTAGATGTACCATATTGCTGGTACTGTGAAAGCGCAAGTCATAAAGCGGAGTCCAACTGGCGCGATTCACCATATAAGACACCTCTAGCTCAAATTCGCTTTCCCCTGCAACTTCAGTTGCAATAATCAAGCTGAAGCTTTCTTTGGGATGAGGTGTTTGGATTTTTTGCAATGAGGCGTAGAGGACTTGTAACTGCTTGTCTAATTCTTGTTCTTGGCTTTTGCACTCTCCAGCAGCGATCGCATATTCACCATACTGACTACCCAAAAAGTTGAGAAAATCCAGAGTTTCACTCAGGCTGAGATTTTTCCTTGCCAAACTCTGAGCAAAGGGTTCTTCTGTTTTTTCCCGTAAGCCAGCGATAAAACTCGATTGCAGAACTAAAGCATCTACTTGCGCCTGTAAATGGCGTTTATCTGCTTCTATCTGCTGAATTTGCCGTGTCAACTGCGCGACTCGTTCGGCGACGGGTTCGGTGGTGTAGATGCGATCGCTACTCACTCCCAGCAAACGCACTCCCACAGTACCCGCACCGCGAACCCTAACGGATTCAGGTTCTAGAGTCACTGGTAGTGAGGGGATGACTAATTCCTGTTCCATTCCTGTTAGGGAAACTGTGCCTAGTCTTGTCACTAAGGCTTTGTTCCCGTACACTGTCACAGCAACAATCTGGCTGAAAATTATTCTGCGTGAAGATGACGTTTCCGGGTTAACCACTACCAGTTTTCCCCCTTTTTTTATGGTTCTGCTGGTCAATTCTTAATGGTTATTGGTCTAGTCGTCAAGTACCAGTTATCAGTTATCAGTTATCAGTTATCAGTTATCAGTTATCAGTGTGTTTACTGTTTACTGTTTACTGTTTACTGTTCACTGTTCCCTCTTCTTGTTTTTCCTCAAATGTACCCCAAGCGATATGAGTATTTTGCTGGATAAATTTCTTGGCTGCGTCTAGTAGATACTCAAAGTATGTCCGAGCGACGATAGATAATTGTTTGCCGGATGGGTGAACCATGTACCATGTTCGCTTAATGGGAAAGTGTTCTACATCCAGAATCGTCACCTCTGATGACTCTGCTATTAAGGTGTGGAGAGATAAAACAGAAATTCCTAAACCACCAGCGATCGCTTGTTTAATTGCTTCATTACTCCCCAACTCCAGCTTAACTTTTACGGATATTCCTTCTTGATCGAACAGGCTTTGAACAGCACGGCGTGTTCCTGAACCCGGTTCCCGCATAATAAAAGGTTCTTCGGCTAGGCGTTGGATAGGGATATTTTTTTCCTTTGCTAATGGATGATTAACGGGTGCAAACACTACCAAGGGATTATCTAAAAAAGGTTGACAATTTACATCCATATTTTCTGGAACTTGACTCATAATATACAAGTCGTCCAGGTTATTACTCATCCTGTCTAAAATGCCTTCATGATTTGTTACTTGCAGCGAAATTTCAATCCCCGGATAAAGTTGGCAGAATGGCCCCAACAAACGGGGGATAAAGTACTTAGCTGTTGTGATTGCAGCCAAGCGCAATTGCCCTTGTTTGAGACCTTTTAAATCTGCTACCTTCATTTCAAATTGAGCTATGGTCTCAAAAATTTGCCGACATGTAGCAAATAATTCTCGTCCTGCTTCTGTCAAATAAAGGCGTTTACCCACCTGCTCAAATAATGGTAATCCTACCGATTTTGTGAGCTGCTTGATCTGCATGGAAACGGTGGGTTGGGTGAGAAATAATTCCTCAGCAGCACGAGTAAAGCTGCTGTGTCGTGCTGCAGCCTCAAATACCTTTAACTGGTGTAGTGTTGCTTGGTTCAAGAGTGATTCTCCTCGAAGTAGCGATTCATAGATATAAATCTAGTATCACTGAACACTACCCCCTGATGGAACTATGGTTCCACAAAAATTATGACTTATATGTATAGATAAAACTCTACTCTCCCTATTACGATAAAGGTATTTTACTTATAGAGTTGACCAGCTATGATCGTAACAACAAGCAAAGTGTAAGATGCCTTCCAACCGACGAATGCTGAATGATGAATATTAAATACTGGGTGAGAATTGCCTACAATTCATCATTCATGATTTATAGTTCACCATTCATCATTCTTCCATAATTTCTTCCACAATTTTGATGGGTAACTTGCCTAAATCTGGTAACTGAAGCACTTCTATTTCGGCAACTTGTTCTTTGATATTGATTGGTAAATTGAATGGTTGACGCTGTTCTATCCAACAACTTGCTAGTGGTAAAGTTTGCTCTAGTTCATCTAGTGGGCGCGGAATCACCATGACTGCATTTAACTCCCCAATGCGTTCTGCTTCATACATCCCAGCTTCCACGGCTACCGCTACATTTGCCACGGTACCGCGAATAATAGCTGTACATAGACCGGCACCAATTTTTTCATAGGCTGCCAAATGGACATCAGCAGCTTTGAGCATGGCATCACAAGCACCCACCATCGCCGGAAACCCTCGCGTCTCGACTAAACCCACTGCTTGATTACTCAGACGGCTATAGTTGCCTTCTTCCATGATTTTAGTGAGACGAGTGGTGATAGGCAGCACAACGTCCAGGTTAGGATAAGGTCGGGGAATCACTAAGCTAGAAATCAACTGACCAAACTGTTCGGCAGTTTGCACACCAGCTTCTACCGCCAGACGAACATCAGCGATACCACCTCTGACAATTGCAGTACAATGACCACTCCCAGTTTTTTCATAGCCAACTAGATGAACCCCTGCCGATTTCAGCATCATGTCAGCTGTTCCCACGATCGCCGGAAAGCTACTGGTAGATACTAAACCCAAAGCAGTGTCCTGGAAGCTCTCTCGCCGCCGGGATGCCTGGACTGTGGTAAAAGGCTGTTGATTATATGTTTCCATATGAAGTCTTGAAGATACTCACAGAAAGGATAAAAGCTGTACCCCTGTGGGGAAGTAAGCTACGCCTAGCGTCTCTCATAAGAGAAGAATGAAAATAGCGAAACCTCAGCCCTTACTTACACTCTAGGCTTAATTTCAGAATTCAGACTTCATACTTTCAGACTTCATACTTCAGACTTCTATTTTGAATGCTCGTCAGAGGTGGGTTCACTTAAAGATTGTCGATGGGGAAACAATGTGATCAAAAGCCTTTGTATACTCCCTTGACCATAAATTTGAGTACCGATACCGTTAGAAGATTCAGCGATCGCCTGATCGGGTTGTGAGTCTGGATTGGTTTCTGTGGAGTCAGCAAGTTTGGGAGTTGACTCTATAGCAGGAGACTCACTTTCTGGAGTGTCAGATGAGGATGAAAGGGGAACAGACTCGTGTTGTAACTCCAGGAATGCTGTAGCGGAGAACTTAGTTGAGGAAATTGTCTTACCTTCTTTAGTTTCCGTTTTACTGTGTCCTTCTGCCCAGTAGTCCTCTTCTCCATGATCAAGTATTTTTGCGGAAGCAGAATTAGTTGTAGATGTTTCCAGTTGCTTTGTTTCCACAATACTGCGACTAGTGTCTCCGATAATTGACCCAGGTGGAATTACTTGTCCAGGTGCAACCAAAGAGTTAAAAACGGTTGTGGCTGAACCAATACAAGCATTTGTTCCTATTTTACCTGGGCCAATCATCAAAAACCCTGCTCCTAGGCTTGCTCCTGCTTCAACTTCTAGAGTGCCTTCATTGACTTGGAGAATTGACCCCATGCCAACACAGACCCCCGAACCGATGATGATCTTGCTGTTTGTAGCCGCTTGGAGTATCACCCCTGGTGCGATGACTGCACTGGGATGAATAATTACCTCGCCACTAATATAAGGATCAAAGTTATTACTGAGGCGCAGTGGCGGCACAGACATGGAAATTGTCACCTCGGAAGCCAGTTATCAGTTATCAGGGATCAGTTAACAGTTACTTGTACTGAGCGTAGTCGAAGTATCAGTTGTCGAGTTAACTGTTAACTGTTAACTGTTCCTTGGGACTACGGACGTTGAATAATTGTTTCTAGTACCCGGCGCTTGGCTTTGGAGTCAATCCCAATTAAGCGGACATATTCCCCTGGGTATTCGGCAAGGTTTGCTTCCAAGGCGGCGATCGCGGCTCTTTCGGAAGTTGCCTCGATTGGCCCGGTACTAGTCCAAGAACCAGTGCGGAAACGCCTTTGGTCTACGTGTTCAACGCTAATTTTGTACCCACCAGCCAATAGTTGCCGTAACTGATCCACTACCTCAGTACTCAAGCGGGTGCTGGTTGCTGTCGCTGTTGCAGTTGCTGTTGTCGAGACAAATGATTTTTGGCTACCAGATGGGCTAGCTTGGCCGTTGGGTCGTTGGATAATGCTTTCTAACACCCGCCGTTTGGCTTTGGTGTCAATGCCAATCAACCGCACATACTCGCCTTGATGGTTGTTAATGCAGTCTTCTAAGGCAGCAACAACATCATTGGCGGAATTGGCGTTAATTGCTTCACAACTTTGCCAAGAACCAGTACGGAATCGTCGCTCATCTACATGTTCTGTGCCGATTTTGTAACCACCTGCTAACAGCTGGCGGATTTGATCGACGGTTTCAGAGCTGATACGTCCACTACCATTACCGTTACTGCTACCGTTGCCACCGCCGTTGTAACTGTGATGAGATTGAGTAGCAGGCGCTCTAAAGTTAGCAGGTGCGCCAACTGTGCCATCGGGACGTTGAATAATTGTCTCCAGCACACGCCGTCTACCTTTGTCAATACCAAATAAACGGACATATTCACCACTATGGTCTCTCAGACAAGATTCCAAAGCAGCGATCGCTTCACCTATGCTTCTCGGTTCAATTGGCTGGCAACTAGTCCAAGAGCCAGTACGGAACCTTCTTTGGTCTACGTGTTCGGTGCCAATTTTATAACCTTGCTCCAATAGATAGCGTATCTGCTCTATTGTTTCTGCACCCAAGCGATTGCTCGACACTTCACTACTCCTTTCTAACTCTAAAACAGTAACACCATTACTTGTATAAGATTTAGTATTCTCATCCCGAATGGGAGCAATACATTTGCTATCTGCAGCACAGCGATAACCAGCCCGCAAAGCTTGATTAATCCCAACCACATGATGGGCAAATTCTTCATCCTGCTCTTGCACATCTGGCAAGCGGTCAGCTTGCTGTTGGTTAGTGATGATCGCTCCCGAAGGTACATATTTACCTGGGGGAATTTCTACATCTTGAATCAAAGCGTGCATCATCACGATGCAACCAGCACCCACCCTGGCATTAAATACCGTGGAGCGAAAACCAATGAAGGAATTATCCCCAACATAGGCTGGCCCGTGAATTAGAGCCATGTGGGTAATGCAAGTGTTTTTACCAATCCATACAGAGTATTGGTTTTGGTCATCGCCAATTACTCGTCCTTGCTCTAACCCATGAATGACAACACCATCTTGAATATTAGTATTTTCACCAAGATAAAAAGGTGTACCTTCATCCGCTCTAATCGTAGTCCCCGGAGCAACGATTACATTTGCACCTATTCGTACATCCCCAATCAGATTGGAGAACGAATGTACAAAAGAAGTTTCATGGATTTGGGGTTCAGCCAAACTCCTTGACCACGGGGTTGGGGGTGCCGCCGTGCTGCGGACTGCCATCGCGAGATTCCTCCTAATATTTTCAGTTATCAGTTACCAGTTACTTGTACTGAGCGACTTGTGCCGAGCGAAGTCGAGGTAAGTCGAAGTATCAGCCTGTGCACTGTTCACTGTTCACTGACTATCTGTATTGGTCTTTTTTGCTGTAAATGAGACGATCTTCCACGTGAATAGTATCTATAATCGCCACCACTGCTGCATCCAAAGGACGCTGTTCATTACCCTGAATTTGACGAGCGGCACTGCCTCTACTGACCAGTACCCACTCATCTACTCCAGCACCGACAATATCTGCCGCAACTTCGTATGTTGGCAGGGGGTTGCCATCTTCGTCTACTAATTGCAACAACAGTAATTTCACACCGCGAAGACTTGGATCTTTTTGAGTGCTGACTACTGTGCCACGAACTTTAGCAACTTGCATTATGCGTTATGGTCTTCTACCAAAAGGACGGATGGCGTTGACATTTTCCCGGAACTGTTCTACGTCTTCGGTATAACGAATTGGCAGGACGTACTCTAAGTTTTCATGAGGACGAGCAATGATGTGGGTAGACAGAACTTGTCCGCCGTTGACTCGCTTCACTGATTCCACGCCAGCCGCTACAGAAGCTTGCACTTCGGAAACGTCTCCTCTGACGATGACTGTGACTCGACCACTGCCGATTTTTTCATAGCCTACTAAGGTGACGCGAGCTGCTTTCACCATTGCATCCGCTGCTTCTACAACCGCTGGAAATCCCAGCGTTTCTACCATTCCCACTGCAATTGACATGAGTTTTAACCCTTAAATTAAGTTTCTAAACCTGGCTCACAGAAGCACGCAATCAAATTACTTTGTTAAACCAGTTTCTAGGTACGGAACTGTTCTACAGCTTCCGTATAACGAATCGGTAAGACATATTCTAGGTTTTCATGGGGACGAGCAATGATGTGAGTAGATACTACTTCACCACCATTGACTCTCCTGGCTGCTTCTACCCCGGCTGCAACTGAGGCTTGCACCTCAGACACGTCTCCACGCACAATCACTGTGACGCGAGCGCTACCGATTTTTTCATAACCTACCAGCGTGACACGGGCTGCTTTCACCATTGCATCAGCAGCTTCTACTACTGCCGGAAAGCCTTTAGTCTCAATCATTCCAACTGCAATTGGCATCGCAGAACTCCTAAAAAATTAATCCGAACAGTACTGTTGTTTGAAATCTTTGACGGGGAAGCCGATCTTAAGCTAAGAAAACACTTCTAAATTAAGCATAGGAAAGCTTGGCGTCCCTGGCAATATAACTTACCATAATAGTTTATGATAAAACTGTTTAAGAAAACTTAATAAAAATTAATATTGCCATCTAGTTAATGAAAATTCACGGATTGCTAGAGCAGCCAAATCAGCTTTATAATTTTTTAATTACATTTGTTAATCCGTGGTTAATAAACCCTATAATTCCAGATCGGGAGGCCTAATCTGAGTCTGAATGTTTTGCCATAACTATCTTTTCGTGATTTTGGCTACCTGTACATTTACAAGCTAAAAGGTATATAAGTTTTTATAATAATCGATATAAATTGACGATGTAGAGGTAAGAATTCCAATGTTATAAGTAAAGTGTAATGGAGCAATTAAATATTTTTATTTCGTGAAATACAGTTCTTTTAACTGTGTAATGTCAAGCTAAATATAGAAATCATATTTTACATCAGCTGATTTTAAAATCAAGCATTTCATTCTGAGTCGTCAAAGGAATTTTCAATGAATCATTTTCTCTATATAACAAGTTGGTTGGTGCCTTTTTACGGTTTAGTCGGCGCGATTCTAACCTTGCCGTGGGCAATGGGAATTATTCGGCAGACAGGGCCTAGACCTGCGGCATACTTAAACTTGTTGACGACTCTTTTGGCTTTTGCCCATAGCCTGTTGGTGTTTAAAGATATTTGGGATAAAGAACCAGAAAGCCTGTTGATTCATTGGTTTAAAGCTGCCAATTTAGATTTATCCATTGCTTTGGAAATTTCGCCAGTCAGTGTTGGGGCGACAGTTTTAATTACAGGATTAAGTTTGCTGGCACAAATTTATGCCCTGGGCTATTTGGAAAAAGACTGGGGATTGGCGCGTTTTTTTGCGTTGATTGGTTTTTTTGAAGCGGCTTTGAGTGGTTTAGCAATCAGTGATTCCTTGTTTCTCAGCTATGCCTTGTTGGAGGTTTTGACACTTTCTACCTACTTGTTAGTGGGATTTTGGTATGCACAACCTTTAGTAGTAACGGCGGCGCGGGATGCATTTTGGACTAAGCGTGTGGGAGATTTATTACTCCTCATGGCTGTAGTCACACTTTCCACTTTAGCCGGTAGTTTGAATTTTTCTGATTTATATGAGTGGGCACAAACAGCCAACCTTGACCCAGTCACATCAACATTGTTAGGTTTAGCATTGATTGCGGGACCGGCGGGTAAATGTGCCCAGTTTCCCCTGCATCTATGGCTAGATGAAGCTATGGAAGGGCCAAACCCCGCATCAATTATGAGGAACTCGTTGGTGGTAGCTGGTGGTGCTTATCTGCTGTATAAACTCCAGCCTTTATTGGTACTGTCGCCAGTCGCTTTGAATGCGTTAGTCATTATGGGGACAGTGACGGCAATTGGTGCAACATTGGTGTCCTTAGCGCAAATTGATATTAAGCGATCGCTATCCCATTCCACAAGTGCATACATGGGTTTGGTATTCTTGGCAATGGGGTTAGAGCAAGGAGGTGTAGCCTTGATGTTGCTATTAACTCATGCGATCGCTAAAGCTCTATTATTTATGAGTTCAGGTTCAATCATCCATACTACCCACACCCAGAATTTAACTGAAATGGGTGGACTGTGGTCAAAAATGCCGGCAACCACTACCGCCTTTGTTGTCGGTTCAGCAGGGATGGTAACTCTATTACCCCTAGGTAGCTTTTGGGCAATGTTGGCATGGGCTGACGGTTTTGTGAGAATTAACCCTTGGGTGATTGGAGTATTAGTCTTAGTCAATGGCTTAACCACATTAAATTTAACGCGGGTGTTCAGATATATTTTTTGGGATACACCGCAACAAAAAACTCGCCGCGCCCCAGAAGTAGGTTGGCAGATGGCATTCCCAATGGTGTCCCTCACCATAGTGGCACTGCTATTACCTCTGATGTTACAGCAATGGTACTTGCTGCCTGATTGGGAAGGAATTGATTGGTATGTATTATTAACATTGCTTTCTTCTACCCTAATCGGGTTGGGTGTCGGTTCGACAATGTATTTGGATAAAGCATGGTCGCGATCGAGAATCCTGGCATGGAGATTTATGCAGGACTTGTTGGGTTATGATTTTTACATAGACCGAGTTTATCGGGTGACTGTGGTCAGTGCAGTAGCCCTACTTTCTAGGATTTCAGCATGGAGCGATCGCTATTTAATTGATGGCCTAGTCAACTTGGTCGGGTTCGCCGCAATTTTTAGTGGACAAAGTTTAAAATACAGCATTTCTGGTCAATCCCAAGGGTACATGTTGACGATTTTAGTCGTCGTCAGCGCACTGGGATTTTTTATTAGCTGGTCATTAGGTTTACTAGATAAGTTGCCTTTTTAAGTTATTTGGCATTTGTCATTTGGCATTTGGCATTTGTCATTTGTCATTTGTTCCCCAATCCCCAATCCCCAGTCCCCAGTCCCCAGTACCCAATCCCCAGTCCCCAATCCCCAATCCCCAATCCCCTAACTGCTTATGCTTAGTGTGTTAATTTTAGTGCCGTTAATTGGTGCGGCTTTAATTGGTTTCTGGCCTGCTGAAATCACAGGGAAGCGTTCCCGGTGGGTAGCTTTGGGATTTGCCAGTATTATTTTTTTTTGGACGATTGTCCTAGCAATTCAATTTAATCCAGCGGAAGTTGGTCAACAGTTCGCTGAGTCTCTACCGTGGGTAGATGCCTTAGGCTTGAACTATAACCTGGGAATAGATGGGTTATCTTTACCTTTGCTAGTTTTGCAGGGTCTGTTGACTTGTATCGCCATCTATAGTAGTGATGAATCTCTGCAACGCCCCAGATTTTATTACTCTTTGATACTGCTGCTGACTGCTGGGGTGACTGGAGCCTTTTTAGCACAGGATTTACTATTATTTTTCCTGTTTTATGAGTTGGAGCTGATTCCCCTATATCTGTTAATTGCTATTTGGGGTGGTGAAAAGCGGGGTTACGCGGCGACAAAATTCCTCATTTACACCGCTGTTTCGGGAATCCTGATTTTAGCAAGTTTCCTCGGACTGGTGTGGTTGAGTGGTGGTTCTAACTTTGCCCTAGCAACGTTGAATGCTAAATCTCTACCTTTGGCGACTCAACTTTTACTGCTAGGGGGAATCTTGGTCGGTTTTGGAATTAAAATTCCTTTAGTTCCCTTCCATACTTGGTTACCCGATGCTCACGTTGAAGCCTCCACACCAATTTCGGTGCTGTTGGCTGGGGTATTGTTGAAGTTGGGAACCTATGGCTTACTGCGGTTTGGCATGAACTTGTTACCAGAAGCTTGGACTTATTTGGCTCCTTGGTTAGCGAGTTGGGCAGTAGTCAGTGTATTGTATGGTGCATCTTGTGCGATCGCCCAAAAAGATATGAAAAAAATGGTGGCGTACAGTTCCATCGGCCACATGGGTTTCATCCTGTTAGCCGCCGCCGCTGCGACACCATTAAGTGTGTTGGGTACTGTGATGCAAATGGTTAGTCACGGCTTAATTTCCGCACTCCTATTTCTGCTGGTGGGGGTGATTTATAAAAAAGCTGGTAGCCGCAATTTAGATGTCATCCGGGGACTGATGAATCCAGAACGGGGTATGCCGGTAATCGCCACTTTGATGGTTTTGGGTGTCATGGCTAGTGCAGGTATTCCCGGAATGGTTGGGTTTATTTCCGAATTCATCATTTTTCGGGGGAGTTTCCCAGTTTTTCCCGTTCAGACCTTACTATGTATGGTTGGTACCGGATTAACTGCAGTTTACTTCTTAATTCTCGTTAATAATGCCTTCTTTGGGCGCTTGTCTCCACAAGTCATCAACCTACCACGCTTATATTGGAGCGATCGCATACCTTCGCTAATTTTAGCTGTGCTAATTGTAATTTTTGGTATCCAACCCGCTTGGTTAGCCCGCTGGACAGAACCCACAATCACGGCGATGGTAAATACACAAAACGTAGTAGCAACAGTGTCTTTGGAGAAAGACGGGCAATAGGGAATGGTGGCAGGGAAGAGTGGGAGAATAATTAATGTCCCTGTCCCCATTCCCTATACTTTTTGGAGAAATAGCAATGCCAAATACTAAAAATAACCCTTATAGTAGCATCCTATCCGAATATATAAAACGCCTCCAAACCGGAGGAGCATTACTTCCCGACAGTCCAGAAAATGTCCTGGAAGTAGTGGGAATTCTTAAAAGTTATGGTGTAGTTCTAGATGCTTACTCAAATAACCTCATTTACATTGCTGAACAGCAGTTTTTAGTATTTTTTCCCTTTTTTAAATATTTTAATGGAGAGATTTCTTGGCATAAATTATTCCGCCACTGGTGGCATGACAGAATTAACTTTGAGTATGCCGAGTATTGCATGAAATCCATGATGTGGCATGGTGGCGGAGGGCTAGATACATATTTAGATACGCAAGAATTTCAAAAAATAGCCCAAGAAGTAATTGCAGCCAAATTTAAAAACAATCCCTTGATGAAGGGAATGAATCAATTATTTCCAGAGTTTCTCAGTGAAAACTTACGTGTCTCCACTTATTACAGTGGATTAGGTCAATTTTGGCGAGTCATGGCTGATATTTTCCTTAACCTATCAGACCTTTATGACCTAGGCAAAATCACTACTATTCCCCAAGTTGTAGAGCATATTAAAGTGGGGTTGGTAGAAGCAGCATCAAAGCCAATTACCTACAAAGTGAAAATTCAGAATCAAGTCTATGAAATCATTCCCAAAAATCTTGGATTGACTTTCTTAGCAGATACAGCCATACCTTATGTAGAAGCAGTCTTCTTTAGGGGAACGCCTTTCGCTGGTACGGTAACATACAATGCTCAAGCCTATGAAATTCCTCCTGATCAAGCTCGATTCCAGTATGGCGCATTGTACGCCGATCCTTTACCTATAGGTGGTGCCGGCATCCCTCCTACCTTATTGATGCAGGATATGCGTCATTATCTCCCAGAATATTTGCACGCAGTTTATCGTCGTAGTCCCAGAGGCGAAGATGATTTACGGGTGCAAATTTGTATAAGTTTCCAAAAATCGATGTTCTGTGTGACGACAGCCACAATTCTCGGATTAATGCCTCATCCCTTGGATACCCAAGAACCATCTGAAGAGAAGGCTAATTTCATCTATTTAAAAAAATGGCTGAATCGGTTAGAAAATTCTCGGTTATTGGATGTTAATAAATAGGGGCATGGGGAAGAAGGAAGTTAGCTCGACTTTATCCATTTTTACGAACCCTAAAACTTGACGCCGAAACCCTTGTACGGCAATAGGATTAGTTTTTGTAATTTATCGATAATCAGTTTTTGTAGGGTGGGCAGTGCCCACCATTACCTAAAACTCCTATGTTTGTGTCGGTGGGCAATGCCCACCCTACGGTTATTGAGAATGGTGCAAGATATCAGAAAACCAAGTTCTTAATTTTGGATAAAGTCGAGGTTAGAAAGAACTTAAGAGCCAATATCATCAAATTCGCACATACGGTTTCCTATACGGTTAACCGTATTTTTTTGCTTTGTCAAGCGGTTGTTAAAAACATTTACATAATGTTATATTTAGTTACATAAGCAAACATAAAGAAAAACAAACATGGCAGGTAAAGGCTTCAGCATCAACGAACGTGGTCAACTAAACAACTTTGCAATCGAACCAAAGGTTTATGTAGACAAGACACCAAGAGTCGGCTTTACCAAGTACGCAGAGAAACTCAACGGACGTTTAGCGATGATTGGCTTTGTCTCACTCATTGCCGTAGAAGTTATCACAGGAAACGGCTTGATTGGATGGCTAACAAACCTGTAACTTAATTTAACTACTCAAGAATTTCACTTAATTAACAAATAAAAAGGAAAGCTATGAAAACTGATTTTGATTTCCCCAACAAAGATTTAATCGGCCCAGTTGTGTTTCGTCCCGGCTTCAACAATTTTGAGACAATTAACGTCAACCAAGCCTGGGCATTATTCTTCAGCGCGGGAAAAGACGACAAAGTACTGGGACAAGAGACGGAATTGGGTCAGTTTTTCACCAACGTTTTAATTGCTTTAGGAGTAACAGGAACCCTTTGGGGAATCTACTTTAGCAATTTGGGATAAAAAGGTAAGGGTTTAGGTTGTAAATAGTTGGCTATTTACAGAAATCAAAAAATTGTAGCGTTGGCAATACTTCAATTAAAAACTGCTCTGACTGAGGCGTAGTCAAAAGCAGTTTCATTTGATATTTTGCAGAAATTAATGCCCGAACCAACAATCTAGGCATCATCAGGTTCAAACTGAGCTACCGTAATTGCATTCAAAGCGAAAGCTAAAACTAATGGCATAGGAGAATGCAGCCACATTGTAGAAAGGATAGCAATAACGGTGCCAGTCAAGGCTGACATTGTCCACAATGTTTCCTCAAAGGTTAATCCCTTCTCGGCTTTAATCAATTCTAGAACGTGAACCGGAATGGGTTCGGGCATTACTCCTCCTGGAGGGAAAGCCCAATAATTGTTACGTCGCTCGACAAATAACTCTGTCCAGCCATTTTCTTCGCACCATATTTCAATCCATTCCACAGAGTAATGATTAATCATTGGGGTTGCTGATTAGGGGTTGCTGAGTTTGTGTAGCTGATGAATATAAATACTTATTTGCTGCTTGAGACGCTGTGCGATCGCTATATATATACTTAACCTTGATTCTCCACTTCTAATAAATTTATTAAGCGTTTGAGACACACTTCATTTACTCTCAAACATTGCTCATCATGATTACAAGCCTAGCAGTCGCTAAAGGCTAGTAGATTTAAAAGTCAATAAACTTTACTTTAGGCAGACATAGTAAAGAACTGTAAATAGAATGGTGAGTGTTGACTCAAGTATCAATAAACATAGATATTTGTATATCCTAAAAAATGTTTTTTAAAAGTCAAGAATTGTAAATATAAAAATATAAACCTATTGGCATGGTGTGCGAAGCGCAGTGCCAGCGTGATAGGTAGAGAATAGACAATAGGGGGCAGGGGGAAGGGAGAGAAACCCATACATAAATGTAAGTAAGTGGGCACAATTAAACCTAATTGTGTGAATAAATGTAACCAAAGCCTAAACCCGTTCTCCTATTGCCTATTGCCTTTTCCCAACGATAAATATTGACGCCTAGCTACTTAGTTGCTCTGAATAAGGATGGTTCCTGAGTCGGTCGTTGGACGCATTATTTCTCGCGCCCGGCGGGAAACCCGCCTACAGCGCTGGTTCACTGCGCCACTCTTTATAAATATTTTTACGAAAAAGATACGTTGTGGGCAATAGCTCCCTTGTTCCCTGCCCCTTTGGTCATTGGTAACTTCTTCCTCATACCCAAAAACTCCACCCCAAGAGTGGGTAGAGTTTTTGATCTCTCGATATTTGTAGTTCACCACAAATAATGACTACTGCTATTGTTAATTAACAGTTTTTGCTTCTAAAAAATCTGCTCTACCTGTAATCAATCTAGAGCGACGATTACGAGTGATATAATTCCACGCCCACTGAAATACTATTAGTAATTTAGTATCAAATTCGATTAAGAAGTAGATGTGAACTAATAGCCAAAATACCCAAGCAATGAAACCTGTGAGTTTGATTAAGCCTAAATCTACAACAGCTAAATTTTGCCCAATCATCGCTAAACTACCCACATCGTTGTAATGAAAATCTGGTAAAGTAAGACCTTGAAGCCGTCGTTTAATTAGTTTACCGACATACTCTCCTTGTTGTTTAGCTACAGGTGCAACACCAGGTAATACTTTTCCATTTTGATGGGAAAAGTTGGCTAAATCTCCAATTACAAAAATGTTGTTATGACCCTCGATAGTTAAGTTAGGTTCTACAATTACGCGTCCAGTGTGATCGCACTCTACACTTGTACTTTCTGCAAGAATTTTTCCCATTGCCGAACCCTGAACACCTGCTGCCCACAATATGGTTTTTGTAAGAATTTTTATCAGTTCATTATCTTGCTTGAAAGTAACGATATCATCTTCAATATTTTTCACCCTAGTGCTAGTGTGGATCACAACGCCTAACTTTTGCAAAGATTCCTCTGCTGCTTGCGATAACTCTGGGGCAATGTGTGGGAGGACGCGAGTGCCACCTTGTAATAGTAAAATTTTTGCATCTGAGGTGTTGATGCTGCGGAAATCTTCTTTGAGAGTTTTGTATGCCAACTCAGCGATCGCACCTGCTAACTCTACACCAGTCGGTCCACCCCCTACAATCACAAAAGTCAAAAAAGCACGGCGTTTTTCGGGATCAGTTTCTTTTTCTGCTGCTTCAAAAGCGCCAAATATCCGGCGACGCATTTCTATCGCATCTTCCACAGTTTTTAAGCCAGGAGCAAACTCTTTCCAGTGATCCTTCCCAAAATAGTAATGGTTCGCACCTGTAGCGATAATTAATGTATCATATGATATTAATTCATCGCCCAAAATAACTTGTTGCGCTTTTACATCAATATTATTTACTTCTCCCAATAACACCTTTGTATTCTTACTTTTGCTAAATACAGATCGCAATGGGGCAGAAATATCAGAAGGTGATAGCGTACCTGTCGCAACTTGATATAAAAGCGGCTGAAATAGGTGAAAGTTACGTTTATCAATGAGAGTAACATCTACATTCGCTTTCTTCAGAGCCTTTGCTGCATAAAGTCCACCAAAGCCACCACCAATGATTACAACTTTATGTGGTGCATTATTTTCTAGTGAAACTGTCATAAGAGGTATGTCTCTGTGTCAAGAGGATTGTAATTTTTCTTAACAAAGATGTAGCAGAATGACGATCAAAATTACCGTTTATTAAGAACAATTGAAAAAATACTAAAAGTAGTCAAAGTTATTAATGACTTAGGACTTATACCGTTTCTTTGTGAAGCTGCATATAATTCACCCCCCGGCTATCGCCGTCCCCCCTTGGTAAGGCTACGGTGTACACACAAGTCGGAAAATCTCACCTGCATTCGTTTTCGTTCGGTAGGGTGCGTTATGGACTAAAGTCCTAACGCACCGCAAATCTCGGATGGTGCGTTAGCCTCCGGCATAACACAACGCCAGTTCCCTCAAGTCGGGAAACCCGCCCACGTGACTGGCTCCCCTACTTTTAAAGGTTTTGGGGTGATTCAATCACTTGTGTGTACACGGTAGCTTGGTAAGGGGGGACTACTTCTGATCCCTCTTTGACATTTCTTGAGAGATACCCGGCTATCGCCGTCCCCCCTTGGTAAGGGGGGACTACAGGGGGGTATTATTATGTGCATCTTCATACAAAATAGGTATTACGCGTGAGGAACGAAAAATTAACCAATGCCCAATGCCCAATCCCCGAAATGCGGTAAGCTAAATTGCAGCGATTTAGACACCAAATTGGCTACTGAGTATGTTTTGGCGGCAAGGGTTGGCTTTACTTCTAGGAATGATTATTGTATGGTGCATGGCTTTACCTGCACTGGCAGATTGGACACATCCGCTGTCATTTAGCAATGCAGAGTTGAAAAGACATGATTTTTCTGGAGAAACTTTGCAAGGGGCGGAGTTTTCCAATGCAAATCTAGAACAGGCTAACTTTGCAGGTGCTGACTTGCGGGGAGCAGTGTTAAGTGCTTCGGTGATGACACAAACGAATTTGCATGGAGCGGATTTAACGGATGCACTAGTTGATCAGGTAAACTTAACGAAAGCGGATTTGAGTGATGCCGTCCTCAAAGAAGCCCTTTTGCTACGGGCAATATTTACTGACGTGAATATCAATAGTGCAGATTTTACTGATGCAGTTTTGGATAGGGCGCAAATCAAAGAATTGTGTGGCAAAGCTAGCGGTGTCAACTCGAAAACTGGTGTGCAAACGCGAGATTCTCTAGGATGTCAATAAAGCGTGTTGGGATAATTGGTGGTGGACAACTGGCTTGGATGATGGGAGATGCAGCCAAGAAGATAGGTGTAGAATTGGTGGTGCAGACTCCTAGTAGAAACGATCCAGCCGTAACTATTGCCCAAGATACCGTTTTTGCTGCAGTTGATGATGCGATCGCTACAGAAATTTTAGCTAAAAAATGTGATGTCATCACCTTTGAAAACGAGTTTGTCAACTTAGATGCTTTGTCACTGCTAGCCCAGCAAGGGGTTTGTTTCCGTCCCAGTTTAAAATCTCTGGCTCCGCTTTTAGATAAATATCACCAGCGTTGTTATTTAAGAGATTTAGGATTACCCGTTCCTGATTTTTTCGCAGTGGATGAGCATTTAAATAGTGTCCAATCCCAAATAAAAGCCCTAAGCTTTCCGGTAGTCCTCAAATCCCGCCGCCACGGTTATGATGGTCAGGGTACTTTTATCATTCCAGATTGGGCAACTTTACAGCAGCAGCTAGATACCAGCATCAAAGATAAAACTGCTAGTCAGCCTCTTTTTTTGATAGAAGAATTTGTCCCATTTACAAGGGAGTTAGCAGTAATTGCATCTCGTGCTGTCGATGGAGAGATAGTTACTTACCCAGTGGTGGAAACCCAACAAGAACAACAAGTTTGTCGCCGAGTAATTGCACCAGCCGAGATTGCGCCCCATCAAGCAGCAGAAATCAAAGCGATCGCTCATACTCTATTAAATAGCTTACAAGTTGTGGGTGTCTTTGGCATCGAGCTATTTCTCACCGCTGATGGCAAAGTATTAGTCAATGAAATTGCACCCCGTACCCACAATTCTGGCCATTTCTCCCTCGATGGCTGCGAAACCTCCCAGTTTGAGCAGCATCTGAGAGCAGTTTGTGGTTTACCTTTGGGTAATACCACTTTAAATGCAGGTAGTGCTGTAATGGTCAACCTCCTAGGGTATGAAAATTCTCAAAGTGACTACAAAAACCAACGTCAAGCAATAGCAGAAATTCCCCAGTCGCACCTCCACTGGTATGGAAAAACAGAATCACGTCCAGGACGAAAGCTAGGACACGTCACCGTTTTATTGGAGCATCAGCATCGCGATCAAGCGATCGCGATTGCCCACAAGATAGAATCTATCTGGTATCCTAGTAGTCTGTCAGGGTTGAAATGAGGGACTGTAGTGTGAGCGTCTCGCTCACGCGGGCTTTTCGGCCCGCACTACCAAAAACCCCTCAAAACAAAATTGACAAACCACTAGTTAAATTTCCCAGAAAATTCTCATATCAAACACACAACATCTTTGAGAAAGCTATAATGAATTAGTTGCACTACGACGTTGGTGACTGCCATCAAGTTTTTTGATCTATGTCTTTAAAGAAAAGGGAATCGACAGTTTTCGTGGCAGTAAACCGGGCATGTACCCGGAAACTTTAAACGAGAGATTTAGGCTCCCACCTGGTTTAACCAGGTCATAAACTTAGGTAAAACGGCGTCGCGGTGAACTCAAAATTCTTAGCTCCCAAAGTTTACAAACTTGGGAGCTTTAATTATTTCCATAAAATATGCTTGTGAGTATCTCCTTTGCTAAAAACTGGCGTCAATCGGTAGGTGTTTTTCAGCAGGGATAAAATTTTGCACCTCAAACCCTTATCATCACTGGCTTTGAACCCTATTTCACCATTCAAGAGGTTGACGCCAAGTCTGTAACTCTTATCAACACTGCCTTTGAGCTTATTACGCTCTCCCCTACCTTGACAACCCAACACCTGAAAAGCTATATTGTCTCCAGATTGACGCAATTGAACCTTGAAAACCAAATATATCAAGCCTTGTGGACGCCATGAGTCACAATTAACTTAAATCCCTATTAGGGATTGAAACAAAAACTTGCTTGAACCCCTGCTCATTCGCCCCCCAGTCACAATTAACTTAAATCCCTATTAGGGATTGAAACGCTTTCATAGCACCACGAAGTTTCCACCCTGTTTTTAGGTCACAATTAACTTAAATCCCTATTAGGGATTGAAACGGATAGAGACTGGAATGCTGCTCGGAATATATTAGGTCACAATTAACTTAAATCCCTATTAGGGATTGAAACTTGCTGCTAACATCATCAAGCTTTTCAATAACAGAGTCACAATTAACTTAAATCCCTATTAGGGATTGAAACGTAACATTACTGCAAAACTAGCTTGTGACATTGCGTCACAATTAACTTAAATCCCTATTAGGGATTGAAACAGATTTGGGAGGAATCCCGATCTAAGTGAGTTGGTCAAAGGTCACAATTAACTTAAATCCCTATTAGGGATTGAAACAATCGCGATCGCAGACATAGACTATTTGACTCCAGGTCACAATTAACTTAAATCCCTATTAGGGATTGAAACAGCTTGAGTGGCAGCCCAGGTGCAGCAGGGTATGCAGGTCACAATTAACTTAAATCCCTATTAGGGATTGAAACAAAGGAATTCGAGACAGAAGCAGAATGTGAAGCAGCCGCAAGGTCACAATTAACTTAAATCCCTATTAGGGATTGAAACAGTAGCGTTTACAGGCATGTAAATCCTCGGAACGAACTTATCGTCACAATTAACTTAAATCCCTATTAGGGATTGAAACAACGACGACTAGCTTGCCGAGTCTTACGCGCTGAGTCACAATTAACTTAAATCCCTATTAGGGATTGAAACTCACTACTGTAAAAGCTATAAGCAAAAACCTTGCCGTCACAATTAACTTAAATCCCTATTAGGGATTGAAACTACATTTGTGGCAGCCAGCACTGCCACAGCAGAGTCACAATTAACTTAAATCCCTATTAGGGATTGAAACTAGCGAACCGCCGCGAATCAAAGCGATCGCTCAACGTCACAATTAACTTAAATCCCTATTAGGGATTGAAACTTGGCAGCAGCTGCGGGAGTTGGGGGAGATGTGGCGCTAGTCACAATTAACTTAAATCCCTATTAGGGATTGAAACAATCACCACATAGCCTTGTGCCCTAGCTTGTCGCTGTCACAATTAACTTAAATCCCTATTAGGGATTGAAACGATGTTGGAAAGCTCAAGTATTTCTTGCTCGCTAAAGTCACAATTAACTTAAATCCCTATTAGGGATTGAAACACCGAGATTTACGGCGACCACTATGAGGAAGTAGAGCAGGGTCACAATTAACTTAAATCCCTATTAGGGATTGAAACAGTGAAGCAAATAAAACTGTTGTTAGTCGCCCCGAAGTCACAATTAACTTAAATCCCTATTAGGGATTGAAACGCCTAATTCTTCAGATCGTTGAAAAGCAACCTTGATTTTCGTCATAATGTAGTTGCCAAATTTTGGGCAGAGAGACGGTTCGTTTTCCGGGCGTTACCGCCTCTCTAGTGTTTATTTTAGTAATACTGAGTCATGTTTTTACATATTCAATAATACTTAAGCTACAATGGTATTGATCGAGTAATACTTAATGTGTTGTTCGGTAATTGTTCATGACACCAGACAAAGAAAAGTTAGCTCGAACTTCGATCACTGTTCCAGAGCAACTGTTGGCAGAGTTTAAACGGTATTGCGATTTACAGCGGCGCTCTGTGTCGGCTCAAATTACCCTACTTATGGAAGAGGCTTTGAAGCAGTCACAAAAAGATTCTGAATAAACGGAAATTAGTTACTTGGGGGTATCATCTGGAGGATGTCACTGCCAGGGTGAATACTTATATAGATATTAATTAGCTGAATCAATTAAATAAATGCTATGAGTGAAGAATTCTACAATCGGGGATTAGAAAAAGCTAAACAAAAAGACTACGCTGGAGCTATTGAGGAATTTAGCCAGGCTTTGCAGCTGACACCTTATTTTCCTGAAGCTTACTTGCAAAGGGGTTTGGCATATTATGATTCGGGCGCAATTCACCAAGCTGTTTCAGATTATACTGAAGTTCTGAGGTTAAATCCTGAGTTTGTAGAAGCCTATTATTCTCGCGCTTTGGCTAGGGTAGCATTGAAAAATCTACCGGGGGCGCTGGAGGATGTCGATCGCACGATTCGTCTGAATCCCAATTATGCTGCAGCCTATAATCTGCGGGGGATAGTGCGACGCAAACAAGGGCATATTCACGATGCGATCGCTAACTTTAAAAAAGCTGCAGAATTATACTTGGTGCAAAAGGATAAAGAAAATTGTCGCCTTTGTCTGGAAAGTATCAAGGAGCTACAACCCCCAGAAAAGCCCGCTGTTCAACAAGCTAGTTCCCCAAGTGTAACTATCAGATCCACAAACGAATATTTCACCCAACTATTAGATAAGGCAGAAAAGGGAGATACGCAAGAGGCGATCGCCGATTTAAACTGGGTATTGCAAGCTGATCCTAAAGATGCTCAAGCTTATTGCTGTCGGGGGGTGGTGCGGTGCAAAATGGGGAGTTATCGAGAAGCGATCGCCGATTTTAATCAAGCACTACATCTGAATTTTCAAGATGCGATCGTTTACCGCAACCGGGGAAAAGCCCGTTCTTTTTTGGGAGATCATCAAGGAGCGATCGCCGATTTTAATCAAGCACTGCAAATTCAACCCCAGGATGCCTTAGTCTATGTTGCTAGGGGTAATGCTCACCGTGCAGGCGGTAATTATCTCAGTGCAATTCAAGATTACACCAAAGCTCTACAAATTAACGCCCATGATGCCCAAGCTTACTACAATCGAGGCATTACCTATACTCTGTTAGAAGAAATGCAACAGGCTGTGGAAGATTATCAACGGGCTGGGAGTATTTTTTGTGAGCAAGAAGACTGGGAGAATTACCAACAAGTCTTAAATAGCCTGGAAAAAATCCAGAAATCTATCCCAGAGTCGAGAAATCAGAAGTATAACTTGTTACGTCAGAAACTATTACGCCTAGTTGGGGGACAGTGGGAAATAGCCCAACGACTGATTCAGCAGAAAAAGGATTATTACCCGGGGATGCTAGAAGAGTGGTATTTGCAAAAAGTGATTGAAGAGTTAGAGCGCGGGAGATAACTGATCTGATTTATTCACTAAACCTCAACCCAAGGTAGTGACTGTATGGCAATATTTAAAGATCTGGGGAATTTCTCTTGCTCTCTATTCCTCCATCTAAGAAAAAGCTGATGTGTATAGCTTTTCCCGACAAGCGTGACGTACACCCGTAAGGGTACTGCCGTGCCCATACGTGTCAACTTAAGACCTGGCGAATAGAATTCGCGCGCCACTTGCTACAAGTCGGGGAACCCGCTGTTAGCACGTGGCTTGGCTACACAGGCGTTCGCCCTACAGCCCTTCGGGCATCCCTACGGCGGGCGTTCCCGTTCGCGCAGCGTCTCCGTCAGGAGAAGGGTAGTCCGCGGAGGCGGACTAACAAAAAATTAGGGTTTTTTAACCTACGGAGGCGGTCACTGAGCTTGTCGAAGTGTGGGTTTTGTTTGTGTAGACGCGGTTTCTAACCGCCGATTTCGCTTAAGTTGACACCAATGGGCGCTGCCGTGCGCTTACACCTTGCGATTCTCTATGTCAAAAGACAGGGTGTCGAACTTCACTCAAGCTCACTTTTGTTGATGTTGGGAAGTAAATGATGCTATTTATTTGTGAAAACTTTAGGGCTTGCTTCCTTTACTTTATAGCGCTGGCTTTCTGTAGAAAGCTAGCGCTATCGTCTAATTCATAACAATGACAAATGAACTATGCAGCGTTGGCGCAGCCCGCCGTAGGCATCGCCTCAGATTTTACCTTAGCTTCTGCAGCAAGATATTCAGCGACTTGAGCTTCAATTTCATCCCGCACAATTTGGCGATACTCCACAAAATGCTCAATTTGGGCACAAACAGCTAAATAGCTACTTACTCCACCGGGATTATACCGATACATATTCCACAGGTTGCGCCAGAATTGCCAACGTGTCTGACGTAGCACACCCTGGCGCCAGCAGATAGTTAACAACGCCCGGATTACTTTCCAATTTAAGGGTTTCTTCGCACCTTTGCCTTTTTTGGGGTAAGTTGCTTCGCCTAAAATCCGGTAGTGACGGTAGGCACGATCCAAAAACCGGGAAGGTTCGTATAGTTCCCAGAAAGCCTCTACATATTCACGGGCGATATCTTCCAATGGCCGAGTAGGAACAAAGTTCATCAACGTAGTTTGGTTGATGTTGGCAGATTTACCCCGCAGTCTTCCTTCCTTAATCAAGCGATGCCAAAGAGCTGTATCAGGTAGCGCTTGCAGCATACTAAATAAAGCTGTAGGAATAGCAGTTTGCTCAACAAACTTGACAATTCTAGCGCCAGCCCCTGGCTTTTCGCCATCAAAACCAATAATAAAGCCTGCCATGACTCGCAACCCTGAGCGCGTAATTGTCAGCACCGCCTCACTGAGGGAATCTCTAGTATTCTGGAATTTCTGAGTCAAGGTGAGGCTGGCTTCGTCGGGGGTTTCAATTCCCAGAAAAACAGCCCCAAAGTTACACGCCACCATCAAATCCATCAGTTCTTGATCTTGGGCTAAATCAACAGAAGCCTCTGTAGCGAAGGAAAAGGGATATTGATGGGACACCATCCAAGGCTGTAGTTCCTTCAAAAACAATTTGACGTTGCGCTTATTGCCGATGAAGTTGTCGTCTACCATAAAAATGCTGCGCCGCCAACCCAATTCATAAAGATAATCGAGTTCTGCTAACAGTTGCGCTGGGGTTTTAGTGCGGGGTTTGCGTCCGTAGAGGACAATAATGTCACAAAACTCGCACTGGAAGGGACAACCACGGGAAAATTGCACCGACATCTCTGCATAGGCATCAAATTCTAGCAGGTCAAAGCGGGGAATGGGTGTGTGGCTGACATCCGGTTTTTCACCACCAGAACGAAAGATACCTGTAGATTCGCCGCGGGCGATCGCTTCTACAAATAATGGTAAGGTGACTTCCCCTTCATCTAAAATTAAGTAATCTGTACCAACGTCCGTCACTTCGTTTGGTAAGGCTGTAGGATAAGGGCCACCCACGGCGACACGCTTACCCCGACGCTTGGCTTCACTAATTTGAGAGAGCAAATCCTCTTTTTGCACAATCATCGCCGATAGAATCACCAAATCGGCCCAAGCCCATTCTGCTTCCGTGACTTGACGCACATTTCGATCTACTAATTTGAAATTCCACTCTTGGGGCAAAATCGCCGCTACTGTCACTAAACCCAAGGGTGGTAGCATTGCCTTACGGTCTAACAAAGCTAGAGTTTTTTCAAACGACCAAAAACTTTTAGGAAAGCGCGGATATAAAAGTAAAACGTTCATGGGAATGATTGCCAAGCTTGAATTTTTATTGCTGATTTAGTTCACACGGCGGAAATGGTGGAGGATTTTTTATACTTTTGCTCAATGCAGACAAAATGCTGTCACTGTTTGGTTTAGCACAGAACCGTAGCCAGGTTAATAGTAGCACTGAATACTAGATGTCATGCATTCGTCACGAGTTCCCCAATTAGGAGGTGGGAGTCGGGAGTCGGGAGACAGAATATAGATTTCTCCGGGATCATAAATTTCCCCTGCTGAATTCTGACTCCTGAATTCCCCCTGCTGAATTCTGACTACTCCACTCGACCACAAACCTTTATAATCAGGCAATGCGGTTTTTATCAAAGTTCTTTGCCATCCTAATTGCAGTAATTCTGCTGCCGACTCTCATGGTCACTGCCCAAAGCCCTACGGTCAACCCAGGAGAAAATCTCGTAATTGAAGAGATTCCACAGATTTCCTCATCGCTGACAGAAACGGTAGAACGATATACCCAATTTCGATCGGCTGGTCTTGCTAGTTGGCATCCTATCCGCCGCGAAATGCTGATTTCAACGCGCTTTGCGGATACACCTCAAGTACACTTGGTGAAGTTTCCCTTGGGGAGTCGTAAACAGTTAACGTTCTTCCCAGAACGGGTTGGGGGAGGCAGTTTTCAACCGACGCAAGGCGAGTATTTTGTTTTCAGTAAGGATATTGGCGGTAATGAATTTAACCAGAATTACCGTTATGATTTGGCGACGGGAGATATCACATTACTGACTGATGGTAAGTCGAAAAACAGTCGGGGTGTGTGGTCGCAACGGGGAGATAGAATGATTTACACCTCCACCAGGCGTACAGGCAAAGATAATGATTTTTACATTATCGACCCGAAAAATCCTCAAAGCGATCGCCTATTAGCAAAAGTTGAAGGCGGCGGTTGGGGTGGTTTAGATTGGTCACAAGATGACCGCCAACTATTGATACAGCAATACATCTCTGCAAATGAAAGCTATCTCTGGCTGATGGATACTCAGTTGGGGGAGAAGCAACTCCTCACACCCAAGAAAGACAAAGAAAAAGTCGCCTATGATGGGGGCGTATTTAGTAAAGATGGTAAAGGTCTGTATGTAATTACTGACCGAGACTTCGAGTTTTTGCGGTTGGCATATATTGATCTAGCAACATCACAATATAAATACCTCACCACCAACATACCTTGGGATGTTGAAGACTTCGACCTCTCCCATGATGGTAAATATATCGCCTTTGTCACGAATGAAGACGGGGCAAGTGTCCTGCATTTGTTAGAAACCGCCACAGGAAAGGAAAAAACTTTACCAAAGTTACCTGTAGGACAAATATTCAGCATTAATTGGCATCGGAATAACCAAGACTTGGGTTTTACCTTAGTTTCAGCGAAAACGACTGCTGACGTTTACTCCTTAAATATTACCAACAACAAAATTGATCGCTGGACAGAAAGCGAAACAGGCGGTTTAAATACAGGGAATTTTACCGAAGCGAAACCAGTACGTTGGCAAAGTTTTGACAAGAAAACTATTTCCGGCTTCCTGTACCTTCCTCCAGCTAAATTCACAGGTAAGCGTCCAGTAATCATTGATATCCACGGTGGTCCTGAAGGTCAGTTTCGTCCTAGTTTCTTAGGTCGAATTAACTACTACCTGAATGAATTGGGGATTGCTATACTGTTTCCCAACGTCAGAGGTTCGACTGGTTACGGCAAAACCTTCTTGACGTTGGATAATGGCTATCTCCGGGAAGATTCAGTTAAGGATATAGGCACACTCCTAGATTGGATTGCTACTCAACCAGACTTAGATAAAGACCGAATTTTAGTTACAGGGGGTAGCTATGGCGGCTATATGTCCCTAGCTGTAGCAACTAAATATAGCGACAAAATCCGTGCTTCCATTGATATTGTGGGCATTTCTAACTTCGTTACCTTTCTCGAAAAAACCGAAAGTTATCGGCGAGATTTGCGAAGAGTGGAATACGGAGACGAACGTGACCCTAAAATGCGAGAATTTTTGCTGAAGATTTCACCCTTAAATAATGCCACTAGTATCAAGAAACCGCTATTTGTGATTCACGGACAGAATGATCCCCGCGTTCCTGTCAATGAAGCAGAACAGATTGTCGCAACGGTGAAAAAGAATCAAGTACCAGTTTGGTATTTGATGGCGAAAGATGAAGGACACGGATTTAGTAAAAAGAAAAATGTTGACTATCAATTTTATGCGACAGTGATGTTTGTCAAAGAATTTTTGTTGAAGTAGTTATATTCTTGAAAGTTAAGCGATCGCTGCTTGAATATCGCCGATTAATTCGTCTATTCTGGATTGAGTTGTATTCCAAGAACACATAAAACGCACTCCGCCAACACCAATAAAAGTATAAAACTGCCAGTTCTTAGCTTTTAAGCTGTGAATAACGTGTTCAGGTAGTTTAGCAAAAACAGCATTGGCTTCTCTGGGAAACATCATTTCCACGCCTGTTATATTTAATAATTTATTTTCTAAATATTCCGCACATTGATTTGCATGTCGGGCATTTTTTAACCACGCACCAGTTTCTAATAAACCCAACCAAGGAGCAGAGATAAAGCGCATTTTTGATGCTAATTGACCTGCTTGCTTACATCGATAATCAAAATCTTCTGCTAAAGCTCTGTTAAAGAACAAAATAGCTTCACCTAAAGCCATACCATTTTTTGTGCCACAAAAACATAAAACATCTACACCACTCTTCCAGCTAATTTCTGCAGGACTTTTATTTAAAGCTGCAACTGCATTAGCAAAACGAGCGCCATCCATGTGAATCTTTAAGTTATATTTTTGAGCAACTGCTTTAATTTCCCAGAGTTCTTCAGGAGTATATAAAGTTCCTAATTCGGTTGCTTGAGTAATACTAATAACTTTAGGTTTCGGATAATGAATATCAGCGCGTCTCGTGACAATTGCTTCTATACTTTGTGGTGTTAATTTACCGTTTTCTCCTTTTGCCAGAAGAAGTTTAGAGCCATTAGAAGCAAATTCCGGAGCGCCACATTCATCTGTTTCTATGTGCGATGTCTCATGACAAATAACGCTATGATATGACTGACAAAGCGCAGCTAAAGACAAAGAATTTGCAGCAGTGCCGTTAAAGGCAAAAAATACTTCGCAATCAATTTCAAAAAGCTCTCGAAAATAATCTGCAGCTTTTTGAGTCCATTCATCATTTCCATAAGCTGGAGCGCTACCTTGATTTGCTCTCAACATATATTCCCATGCTTCAGGACAAATTCCCGAAGAATTATCACTAGCAAACTGTTCTGAGTGACTACGTATAATCTCTGCTTTCATTTGTTATTAATAATTTGTATAATAGACTTTTTATTAAAAGCCACTTAGTGCTTGTTTAGTAGCAGAGATATTCTCAACTCTTATTCTCTGCGTTCAGAGGCTGAGATAAATTCATAATTCCACTCAGCAAATCCCGATTTACGACGAGGTTAATTATGAATCTAAGTATAGTTGACGAAAAATTACAAATAGAATTCACATTAAAAGAGCAACTGCTAGCTGTACGCTGGCATAAAATTTGGCAAATTCCCTTAACCAATATCACACAAGTAACCACAACCGAACCACAAAGTAGCTGGAAAGAATTACGTGCGCCTGGTAGCTTTATTCCTGGAGTGGTAAAAGCTGGAACTTATTACACAAACCGGGGTAAAGAGTTTTGGTATGTGAATCGCGAGACAGATTATTTAACAATCGAATTGCAAGATGAATCCTATAAGAGAATTATTTTGACTGTTGACAACAGCGAAGCTTGGCGACAAAGTCTTACCTAAAAAGTTAAAAGTTAAAAGATGGAATTGACCTTTCTTTTAACTTTTGACTTCTTAAAATTAGAGTGCGATTTATCAACCACCTGCAACAGCGGGGACAATGCTGACTTCATCGCCATCTTTGAGAACTGTCTCTGTCCCTTCCAAGAAGCGGATATCTTCGCTATTGACGTACAAATTCAAAAAGCGCCGTGGCTTTCCTTGTTCATCGCACAGGCGCGACTTGATACCTGGGAAGCTTTTTTCCAAGGAGTCTAAAAGCTCTGAGATGTTGCTACCACTGGATTCTAGAGTAGCTTCATTATTAGTGAAATTTTGCAGAGCGGTGGGAACTAAAACTTTTACAGACATATTTGAAGTATGAAGTGTGGAGTGTCGAGACTAAGTTATTTCAGCCTTGATGCTTGAGATTTTAGACAAGGACTTGTTGCCATTCTAGACGGTCAAGTGTCCGGGATCTTTCTAGCGCCCGTTCAAAACTGTCGAGTTTAGCCTCAATCGTCAAAGGTTCGCCAACGTAGCCTTGTAGTGCCTCTTGGGTTTTCAAACCGTTGCCAGTGATGTAAACCACGGTAGTCTCGTCTGGATCTATTTTGCCAGCTTCTACCAATTTTTTCAGCACAGCAACGGTTGTACCACCTGCTGTTTCTGTGAAGATACCTTCGGTTTCTGCTAGTAGTTTGATGCCTTCAATAATTTCTGCATCGTTGACTGATTCAATATTACCGCCAGTTTTCTTGGCTATCTCTACAGCATAAATACCGTCTGCTGGATTGCCAATGGCTATTGATTTGGCGATCGTATTGGGTTTTACTGGTTTAATAAAGTCGCGGTCTTCTTTGAAGGCTTGAGCAATGGGGGAACATCCTTCAGCCTGCGCGCCACTAAAACGAACATTCTTACCTTCCACTAAGCCGACTTCGACAAATTCGTTGAAGCCTTTATAAATTTTTGTGAATAATGAACCAGAAGCTAGAGGTGCAACAATATGGTCTGGTAGTTCCCAACCCAGTTGTTCCGCCACTTCAAAGCCTAGTGTCTTAGAACCTTCAGAATAGTAAGGACGGAGGTTGATATTGACAAATCCCCAGCCTTGTGTGTTTGCGACTTCACAACAGAGACGATTTACTTGATCGTAATTGCCTTTTACAGCCATCAAAGTTGGGCTATAGATGAGGCTACCCATGACTTTGCCAGCTTCTAAATCTGCAGGGATGAATACACAACAGTCTAAACCAGCGTGGGCGGCGATCGCAGCAGTGGAATTTGCCAAGTTACCAGTGCTAGCGCAGGAAACAGTTGTGAAACCCAATTCCCTAGCTCGTGACAGCGCCACTGACACCACCCGATCCTTAAAGCTAAGGGTGGGCATATTCACAGCATCATTTTTAATAAAAAGTTTATTTAAACCCAGGCGACGTGCAAGGCGGTGGGAACGAACCAGGGGAGTCATACCCGTTCCCACATCTATAACATTGTCAGTTAAAACAGGTAAAAAGGGACGGTAGCGCCAAATTGAGTTAGGGCCAGCTTGGATTGTTTCACGGGTGACAGTTAAACGTAAAGCATTGTAGTCGTATTTGACTTCTAAAGGCCCAAAGCATAACTCACAAACATGGGTGGCTTTAAGCTCATATTCTGCACCACACTCTTTACACTTCAAGGCTTTCAATGTGGCGTTACTTACTAAGGTGTCTTTGATTGCTGCCTGAGTCATAAACTAGCTTTCCCTGTTTAGCTGTCAACTGTGGATGAATACTAACACGAGTAAAAACACCCGTCAAACATACCCGACTATTTTTATCGGGTATGGTATATCAACAGATTTTCTGTAGCAAAGCTGCTACGGTGTACACACAGGTCGAAAGTATTAGTGTGTCGATGAATTCTCTGTAGAGACGGCGATTTATCGCGTCTCAGTGACGTGCCAGTCGAGAGGATGTTTGAAAAGCATTTTGGGTAACATTTACCTAGTGGTTTGTCAATTTTGTTTTGAGGGGTTTTTGGTAGTGCGGGCCGAAAAGCCCGCGTGAGCGAGACGCTCACACTACAGTCCCTCATTTCAACCCTGACAGACTACTAGTGCCTAGTTTCATTCTCTCGCTTTCAGCAGTGAATACTCATACCCACGTAAAAAACCTACACCTATCAGAGGGGATTGAGGGGGTAAAACGTTTGTCGGGTAAGCGTTGTAGCTCAATTTGACAACAATGGGAATTGGGTACTGGGGAAGTAAATGAAAGATAGTGATTGTTTTAGCTTGGAACTCAAAACTTCAAGTTTGACTCTTGAGGCTTAACCCTTAACAAGTACCCAGTCCCCAATTCCCAATCCCCACTCGTCTCTATCTATCTAGACAATTTTCGCTAGTATTGGCACAAATGTATCCAAAAATTAATCCATTCGCCTAGGTTTGAGGCAGAGAGGCAATGAGTCAAAACCCCCTAACAAATTATTCCGGCACTCAATCGTCTAAAGTACCTGGTTTGAAGCCAGCGCTAGCAGCAACACTAGCGAGTTTAGAAGTGCAGCTAGATCAAGAGTTAGCTAGATATCGACGTACACGTTCTAGCACCAGGACACTGAACCAAACCAATACAGGAAATTACATTGGTAATCTTCCCCAGCAGTTGATCGCCATGACTACGACATTAGAAAATATCGAGTCATCTGTAGCGGCAGTTAAAACTAACACGTCGCTGAGTTCTTTAACTGATAACCTTGAGGACGAACCAGGAAGCGCCACAGTTAAAACTAATGAAGTGGATGATCTGAGTTTACCTCTGACTTCCGAGTCCACCAAAACCCAAAATTCACGGATTTTATCCAACTCTGCTAGCAGCATAGTAACTACTGTAGCCCAGACTCAGAAGAGTGAAAATCTATTACAGCCCAGTGATAAACCCACCCAACCAGATGATTACTTAGAATCTAGTGAAGCACTGCTGCGGAGTTTAACAGATGAACAACCGCAAACCAAAAAGTCTACGAATTCTAGTGATAGTCTGCTCTCACCCTTGGGTATCGGCTCCATGCTGCTGCTGTTAGTGGCAAGTCTAACTCTGGGCTACATAGTGTTTAATCCCAAAATGCTGTCGCAGCTAAATCTCGGCAAATCTTTGAATAGCAAATCGTCTCCACCAGTAAATCAGTCTGAGGAAGGACAGAGTAGTTCTTTACCTCAGCCTAAGCCACCACTCACACCCATACCCAAGTATCCTAATTTAGCTGCCAAAGAGTTTCCAGAGGTGAGAGACCCAAATGATATCGTCGGCTTACAACCTAAAGTCCAGCCAACCCCTACAACATTGCCCAACTCGGTTACACTGCCGAAACCTATAAATCCTACAGTTGCATTACCCGCACCAAGGGTACTACCTCAGCCGCCGATAGATTCAACCTTAGATCCCACAACTAAAACCGGACAAAAGTTACCAGCCGCAGATCAACCCCAGTTAAATGCAGAAATCAAACCGTCAGCAGATGGGTTTTATCATGTCGTGACAGATAATCAAAGCGATCGCTCTCTCCCTACAGCAAGACGGGTAATCCCTGATGCTTATTTATCACTCGACAACAAATTAATTTATTTGGCTACAGTTAAGACTAAACAACAAGCCCAACAACAGCTGCAACAACTACAGTCCAAGGGAATTAGAGCTAGGATTAAGCAACCTTAAGTGGCAAAAATCTAGGCGATAATAGGTAAAACATCGATTAAGAGTTGCTGCCTAGTAACTGGCAAAAAGTGGATGGAGAGCCGACATGGAAGTGATGAAGCGTATCCTCAGGGTTATTCGCGCTAACCTCAATAGTTTGCTCGGCAATGCGGAAGATCCAGAAAAAATTCTGGAAAACACCGTTTTGGAGATGCAGGGAAATTTAGTGCAATTGCGACAGGGGGTAGCACAAGCGATCGCCATCCAAAAACGCACCGAACGTCAGGCAACAAGTGCCAAGTCTACGGCAGAAGAATGGTATCGCCGCGCTCAATTAGCACTGCAACAAGGCAACGAACCTCTAGCACGGGAGGCTCTCACCAAACGTCAAGCTTACCAACAGACTACAGAAGCCCTCTCTCATCAGATATCAGAACAAAACAATTTGGTGGCTAAACTAAAAAAGGATATGCGATCGCTAGAGTTAAAAATTGCCGAAGCCAAAACCAAAAAAGATATGTATATTGCCCGCGCTCGTTCGGCTGAGGCATCTTTCCGACTCCAAGAAATGCTGAACGGAGTTTCTACCACCAGCAGCTTAAATGCCTTTGAGCGCATGGAAGATAAAGTTTTGCAAATAGAAGCTAAATCAGAAGCCATAGCTCAACTCGGTGGCGACGAACTGCAAAAACAATTTGCTTCTCTAGAATCTGCCACTAGCGTTGATGCGGAACTCGCAGCGATGAAAGCACAGGTTTTAAATGCAGCAGATAACACACAATCGCCACAACAGTCACCCAAAAGTCAAGAACCTTAAAAATTGGGCAATTACCGAGGCGGGAGTATATCTTAACAATTAAAGGGTGTTGAGAGGTAAAGTTCCTAACCGGAAAGATTACATTGAAATAGGTAGCTATTAAACAGTAAAAAAGCTAACTGTCCAGCAAAGCGTATCAACGACAAAAGGAAAAACAAAGTTATGGGATTATTCGATCGCATTAAGCGAGTGGTCAGTGCTAATCTCAACGACCTGGTAAATAAAGCTGAAGACCCCGAAAAAATGCTGGAACAAGCCATCCTGGAAATGCAGGAAGACTTGGTACAGCTGCGTCAGGGAGTTGCTCAGGCTATTGCTGCCCAAAAACGGACTGAGAAACAGTATAACGATGCCCAAAACGAAATCAACAAGTGGCAACGTAACGCCCAACTGGCACTGCAAAAAGGTGATGAAAACCTAGCACGCCAAGCCCTAGAACGTAAAAAAACTTATACAGAAACAGGCGGTGCCCTCAAGGCCAGCCTAGATCAGCAAAGTGGTCAGGTAGAAACTCTCAAGCGCAACTTAATCCAGCTAGAAAGCAAAATTTCGGAAGCCAAAACCAAGAAAGAAATGCTCAAAGCCCGGATTACTACTGCCAAGGCTCAAGAGCAACTCCAAGGCATGGTCAGCGGGATGAATACCAGCAGTGCTATGGCAGCCTTTGAGCGCATGGAAGAAAAAGTCTTAATACAAGAAGCCCGCGCCCAATCAATGGGAGAACTAGCCAGTGCTGATTTAGAAAGCCAGTTTGCACAGTTAGAATCTGGTAGTGATGTTGATGATGAATTGGCAGCTTTAAAAGCTCAAATGCTACCACCTGCCACTCCCGCAAATCAACCCCAACTGCCACCACAACAACAAGCTACCCCTCCCAAATCTAGTGAACCGCTTGATTCTGAGTTGGAATCACTCCGCAAACAATTGGATCAAATGTAAAATTTTAAACAAATTATTTGAACTAGTCCCACATCCTCTGGTTGTGGGATTTGTCATTTGTCATTGGGCATTGGTCATTGGGCATTGGTCATTGGTCATTGGTCATTGGGCATTTGTCATTCGTCATTGGGTATTGGTTATTTCTCCCTCATCCTCCCCTGCTCCCAATCCCCTGCTCCCAATCCCCAATCCCCAATCCCCAATCCCCAATCCCCAATCCCCAATCCCCAGTCCCCATTCCCTATTCCCCATGACTCTCACTTTAGGATAGAGTATTCTGTGTGCCAACTTTAATCGCTGCCACCTCATGGAGACTGTAATGAGTAAGGGTGTAATCACCATAACTGATGCTGAGTTTGAAACTGAAGTTTTGACATCCGATCGACCAGTGTTAGTTTACTTTTGGGCTTCCTGGTGTGGCCCTTGTCAATTGATGGCGCCACTGATTAACTCTGCTGCTACTCAATACAGCGATCGCCTAAAAGTCGTTAAAATCGAAATTGACCCCAACCCCAAGACTGTGAAGCAGTACAGCGTAGAAGGTGTCCCCGCTCTCAGGCTCATTAAAGGGAAAGAATTGTTGGAATCTATAGAAGGGGTTATTGGCAAAGAAAAATTGCTCCAACTCTTAGATACGCATTTAACTAGTAATTAGTCAAAAGTCAAAAGTCAAAAGTAATGACTCTTGACCATTGACTCTTGACCATTGACTCTTGACTTTTGACAAACATGCAATTTGCACAGCGTTTACAACCCCTGCAATCTAATGTATTCGCCGACATGGACAGAGCCAAAGCAGTGGCTTTGGCAAATGGTCGGCATTTAATCGATCTGTCGCTGGGATCTTCTGATTTGCCAGCCGAGGCGCACGTTATTGAGGCGATCGCCCACTCTCTTCATGATCCGAGTACCCACGGCTACTTACTGTTTAACGGCACGCGAGCATTTCGCCAAGCTGTAGCCCACTGGTATGAACAAAAATTTGGCATCAGAGTCAACCCAGAAACGGAAGTACTGCCCCTCATTGGTTCCCAAGAGGGTACTGCCCATTTACCCCTAGCATTGCTCAATCCAGGGGATTTTGCCCTATTACTCGATCCGGGCTACCCCTCCCATGCTGGAGGAGTCCACCTAGCCAGTGGTCAAATCTACCCGATGCCGCTGCTGGCAGAAAATGGCTTTTTACCAGTATTTGCTGATATTCCCACCCCAGTCTTAGCCCAGTCGCGAATGATGGTGTTAAGCTACCCCCACAATCCCACTGCGGCGATCGCTCCTTTATCTTTCTTCCAAGAGGCTGTCGCCTTTTGTCAAGAACACAATATCGTTCTGGTTCACGATTTCCCCTACGTAGATTTGGTATTTACAGAGAATGGGAAAGAGTCTTCCTCCATCCCCCTGCCCCCTACTCCCTGCCCCCTTTCCTCTTCCCTTGTCCCCTCAATTCTGCAAGCTGACCCAGATAAAAGCGTCTCAATTGAATTCTTCACCCTTTCCAAGTCCTATAATATGGGCGGCTTCCGCATTGGCTACGCTATCGGTAACGCCGAGTTAATTCATGCCCTACGTCAAGTAAAAGCAGCTGTTGATTTTAATCAGTATCGCGGGATTTTGAATGGGGCGATCGCTGCCTTGACTGGACCCCAAGCAAGCGTCACAAGTGCCGTTAATACCTTCCGTCAACGTCGTGATACCTTCATTACCGCTTTACACCGCATAGGCTGGCACGTTCCTACTCCCAATGCCACGATGTATATTTGGGCCAAATTGCCCTCATCGTGGAGTCAGAATTCTATGGAATTTTGCACCCAGCTAGTCAAGCAAACTGGTGTCGCAGCTTCTCCTGGTGCTGGCTTTGGTAAATTTGGAGAGGGATATGTGCGTTTTGCCTTGGTGCATGAGCCATCGGTGTTAGAAACCGCTGTTGAGAGAATTGCTGAATTCCTCTAGGGATAAATTCAGCAAAATCTTGATACACATACAAGGCTTTGTAGGGGCGTAGCTTGCTTCTTCGTCAGAAGTACGGTTGTTCGCCCTAATACCTATCTGTCGCACTCTTTTTTCAAAGTGGGATATTAACGGGTTTCCCGACTTGAGCAAAGTGGTGTAAAACGTATGTCGGGTAAGCGTTGCAGCTCAATTTGACACTAATGACAATCGTTTGCCCCGACAGCGTGTATTTTTACTTAAGTCCTTTTCTTGTTGGCACAATATTGACTTTGTGCCTGTAAATGCTTTTTTGTAACTTAAGCTACGATATAAATTGAGTATTTCAAGTATTTATACATAGAAGACAATCAGAAAATTCATGATTTTTTTATTGAGAATATACAAACACTTTACCTAATCTAGCCTGCCAATTTTGTAGACTTGACTTGTATAGTCAGATACCAAAAACTAAAACAAGCTGGCTCGAAGACTTGGGTTGTATACTCAGCTACTTGAAATCCACTGTATTTGATTCTGTGGTTGGCGAATTCTAAGAATAAGCCAACTATTCATTACCATAAATACAACAAAAATAAGCTAAAGAAAATATTAATTTTTAAATAATTTTATATTTTAAGATAATATTATTAATCAGAGGAAAACAATTTAATTTAATCTATTAATGTTTTTCCTCTAATGCATGAACGGATTTTATATTCATTTAAAAGTTCCTATAATAATAGTTTGAAAGTTTGATAGAGTTTTTGAATTTTGACATCAGATGATAGGTAAAAATGACAGTACGATTACTCTCTCTAAATCAGCAATTACAGTCGCAGCAAATTAGACGAATTTTGCTAATTGAAGATAATGATGTCAATAGGATGTTATTGAGTGATTATCTTAGTTACTGCGGATACAATGTTCAAAGTTTATCAAACGGCTCTACTTTGTTCTTGACTATAGAAAAATTTCAGCCCGATTTGATATTATTGGACTTAAAATTGCCAGACATTGATGGTTATTTATTGCTAGAACAGATCCAACAAAAACCAGACTTTACTAGGATACCTGTTATTGTAGTTTCAGCTTTTGCTTTTAAGGCAGATCAAGAAAGAGCTATAAGTCTGGGGGCTTGCCGCTACTTTGTTAAACCTGTTAATCTCAACGATTTAATATTAACAATTGAAGAAGAATTAGCCTCCTATCAGTGATAAAGGTTTCTAATTTTCATCGAACTTTTCAACTTTTTGGTTACTAATAAACTCTTCCACACTTTCACTGAGGTTGTGTACATAGCTACCAACTTCGGAAATTTTGCGTTGTACTTGTACTAATAATAAAACCGCCGTTTGTAATTCGTTTAGTGTTTCATCCATAGCTGCACGGTATTGTGATTCAAATTCATTTATATTCATATAGTTGTCATTTTATCGATTTCTGGCTTTACGGTTTCAATCATATTCAATAGCTTGAACTTAATAAATCCGTTGATTCGCTTAATCTTTGCTGTTGAGTGGAAAATCCGGAAGATTGCGCTGATCAAGAATTCAGACTATGACAACTTTATATCTAGAAAAACAGTTATTTAATAAGTCTGGAAGTAAATGAAATCTGTTGCAACTAACCTACTACCAAGAGTTTATCAGGTATTGTGTCCTAATTATACAGCTGTTTAAAATATGCAAAAGCTTAGTTTTGATAGAGTTTTACTCCGATAAGTAGCCACAATATGAGGACTGCTTTAAACAAAAAACTATATAAAATCTGTAATAACATAAATAATGCATGATGCTCCTCGATTAACAAGGGGCTAATGTAGAGACAACATCTCTCACGGGGATCGACTTGATATTCACTTAATAATGACCGAGCTGATCAACACAGAAAACTTATTTTCTTTAAAATAGGGATAGGTGGATTTGTAAAATTACCTAACTTTAGATGTGACAAAATCTGCTCCCACGCTAACGCTCGTTAAAAACCTAGAACGATTGGAAACCCGTTTAGCTGAAATTCCGCCGGAACCAGGGGTTTATTTCATGAGGGATGTGAGCGATCGCATTATCTATATAGGTAAGTCGCGAAAGTTGCGATCGCGTGTGCGTTCCTATTTCCGGGATGGATATAACAAGACGGAACGGATAGCCACAATGGTGAAACAGGTGGCTGAAATTGAATTCATCGTCACCGATACTGAAGCGGAAGCCTTGGCGTTAGAAGCCAACTTGATTAAGCAGCATCAGCCATACTTCAACGTGCTACTCAAGGATGATAAGAAATATCCCTATGTTTGCATTACTTGGTCAGAAAAGTATCCACGCATTTTTATCACCCGCAAACGCCAATTAGGCAAAGAAAAGGATAAATTTTACGGCCCTTATACGGATTCTGGTCTACTACGCGAAATATTACGAATTTGCAAGCGGATTTTTACACTCCGACAACGACCTCAACCACTATTCAAAGATCGTCCTTGCTTGAATTATGACATGGGACGCTGTCCGGGTGTGTGTCAACAGCTGATTTCACCAGAAGAATACCGCAAAACTGTACAAAAAGTAGCGATGGTTTTTCAAGGACGAACCCACGAACTGATTGAGATTTTGACTCAACAAATGCAAACAGCTGCTGAGGAACTCAATTTTGAGTCAGCAGCACGGATTCGCGATCAAATTGTCGGCTTAAAGTCGCTGACAGCAGATCAAAAAGTTTCCTTACCAGATGATACGGTTTCACGGGATGCAATTGCTCTGGCTGCTGATGATCAACATGCCTTTATTCAATTGTTCCAGATTCGCGCTGGTCAATTGGTGGGACGCTTGGCATTCGTGGCGGATGCTCACGCCGAGCCTGGAGCTATTTTACAACGAGTTTTAGAAGAACATTATCAAACTGCCGACGCCGTGGAAATTCCCGCAGAAATTTTGGTGCAGCATGAGTTACCAGATGGGGAAATATTGGCTGATGTTTTAAGTGCGCGGAAAGGGAGAAAAGTGACGATTTTGGCTCCCCAGCGCCAAACTAAGGCAGAATTAATTGAGATGGTAGAGCGAAATGCTCAGTATGAATTGCAAAGAATGCAAAAATTGGGCGATCGCAATTCACAAGCAATGCAAGATTTAGCCACAATTCTTGATCTACCAGATTTAATAGTCCACCGCATCGAAGGTTATGATATCTCCCACATCCAAGGCTCAAACGCTGTAGCTTCTCAAGTTGTGTTTATCGACGGTTTACCCGCTAAACAGCACTATCGCCACTACAAAATTAAAAATCCCACAGTCACCATCGGACACTCAGATGATTTCGCGAGTCTTGCGGAAGTGATTGGGCGGCGTTTTCGCAAGTATATTGAAGATCCGCAATTGTCACGAGCGGGGAATCCTGATTGGCCTGATTTAATCATGATTGATGGCGGTAAAGGTCAGTTATCATCTGTTGTGGCTGTCTTGCAAGAAATGAATTTATTAGCAGACTTGCGTGTCATTAGTTTAGCCAAGCAGCGAGAAGAGATTTTTTTACCGGGAGAATCCCAACCTTTAAAAACTGAGTCTGAACAACCGGGGGTACAGTTGTTGCGACGATTGCGGGATGAAGCACACCGATTTGCTGTGAATTTCCATCGACAGCAACGCAGTGATAAATTAAAGCGATCGCGTTTAGATGAAATTCCTGGGTTGGGACATCATCGACAAAAGCAGTTGTTAGGACATTTTCGCTCTGTTGATTACATTCGGCAAGCAACGCCAACACAAATATCTGAAGTCCCGGGAATTGGCCCGCGTTTGGCTCAAGAGATTTACGATTATTTTCATCCTGCTTAAAGTCTGACACGAAGGATACTTGAGATCCCCGACTTCTTAAAGAAATCGGGGATATTGTTGCATATAAAAATTAAGTAAATCTTAAGATGAATATTTTGTTGCCAAATATACAGTATTTTGTGGATTTTATTTTTTTAATATCAATATAGACTTTTCCTAAAAATAGCTATAACTAGGGTTATCTCAAGGTATTACTTATGGGGATCAGTAAATCCCTAAGTAACAGATATATTAAAAAATATTTTATATATCTAAAGTAGGATAGCCATTGAGTATAAATGTATAAGATAATGAATTATAGGTATAGCATATCGATTTTTTCAAACTTAGTTTTTGTTTAAAGTAATTAGTCAATAAGATGGCTTTTGATGAAGCTTTGCTAAATTAAAATATTGGCTAATTGGGTTTCAGTTTTTCTCATAAAAAATCATTACATCCAGGGATTATAAAATGCAGATAGTACAAAAAATTTGCTGTCCGAACTGTGGCAGTGAAGGAGAACGTTATTATATTTCTGATAGTCAAATAACTCGGACACAATGCTCCACTTGCGACTATTTAATGATTACTTGCACTCGCACTGGTAAAGTCATTGAAGCTTACGCTCCAGGGATTTTTGCTAAAAGGTAATTTGGCGCGGGAATGAAATAGACAAAGGGCGGGGTTTTCCCGCCTTTACAAGAATAATTTGTATGTCATGCAATTGTGAAAAGCTATAAACCACAGACAAACACTAATTTATCTGTGGTTTGAATCATCAAACTTTCTGTGCAAAGGTGGGTGACTTGTTTTTCCCTATTGCCTTTCATTTGCTCTGAGTTGTCCACAAGCAGCATCTGCTTCTAAACCACGAGAATAGCGGACGCTAACAGCAATTTGTTGTTGCTTGAGGACATTGACAAAAGCTTGAATGCGATCGCTACTGGGGCGTTTATAATCTACCTCTTTGATGGGGTTGTAGGGAATCAGATTGACGTGATTTTGGAAGCCCCGCAGATGCTGCGCCAATTCCAATGCATGTTTTGGCAAATCGTTAACGCCAGCGAGGAGAACGTATTCAAAACTGACACGCCGCCCCGTCATTTGTACATATTCCCGACATTCCGCGAGTAAATTTTCTAGAGGATAAGGGCGAGCGCTGGGGATGAGTCTTTCTCGTAGTGCTTGATTAGAAGCGTGGAGACTGACGGCGAGGGTAATTTGTAAATGGTGTTCAGCGAGTTGACGAATGCGCGAGCGTATACCTACTGTAGAGACAGTTAGCGATCTAGCTCCTATGCCGACATCTTGATTTAGCGATCGCAGAGATGCTAAGACATTATCAGTATTTAACAACGGTTCACCCATACCCATGAAGACCACATGGCTGACTCGTTGTTGAAAATCTTCTTGTACAGTCAAGACTTGATCGACAATTTCATGACAATCAAGGTTGCGTTGGTAGCCGCCTTTACCCGTGGCGCAGAAATCACAACCCATTGGACAACCCACCTGACTAGAGACGCAAACTGTTAACCGTTTGGCGCTGGGGATACCAACAGTTTCAATAATTTGCCCATCTGCAAGTCGCAGGAGATACTTAACTGTGCCATCGGGTGCGACTGAGCGGTAGTGTAGAGTAGAGCGCCCGATGGGTACTTGGGCTAATTCTGCACGCCAATTTTTAGGGAAGACAGAGATATCACAGAGCGATCGCACACCCTTGTTATATATCCAATCATGCAGTTGCTTGCCTCTGTAAGCGGGTTGTCCCTGTTGCTGCACCCAAGCGGTTAACTCCGCCACAGTCGCACCTAGCAGGGGAGGAACAAGTTCTAATTTTTCTGGATTGGGTGAGTCAACCTGAGAGACAAGCGGATTAGCAGACATAAGTAATGATGAATTGATGCTAGATATCTATCCTATAGCTTCTTGCTCAAGATTGGGCTTGATCAGAGGTAGGGGCAGAGAGGAAGATGAAGTTTCTCCCTGCTTTTTCACGCGGGAGCATTCTGCTAAATGGGAATTTCAATCCGAAATTCTGTTCCTTCTCCTGGTTCAGAGATACATTCTATTGTGCCGCCATGTTTCTCCACCACGATTTGATAGCTAATAGATAATCCCAAACCAGTACCTTTACCTATGGGTTTAGTTGTAAAGAAAGGGTCAAATAATTTCTGCTTGACTGCCTGTGTCATTCCTGGCCCATTATCTTTAATGCTGATGGTGACGTGATTAGTATTTTCTACTTGAGTCTGGATAATAATCCGACTAATATTTTCTTTAATCTCTTCTCTAGTGCGCTCTTGATCGTACTGCTGCAAAGCATCAATTGCATTACTCAAGATATTCATAAATACCTGATTCATCTGTCCTGCATAGCATCTAACTACAGGCAGAGCGCCATATTCTTTGATAATCTCAACTGCTGAATGACTATTTTTTGCCTGAAGACGATGCTGCAAAATCAATAGTGTACTATCAATACCCTCATGAATATTTACAGGTTTCATATCTGCTTCGTCCAGTCGTGAGAAATTCCGTAAAGTCAGGACAATTTCACGGATACGTTCGGAGCCAATTTTCATTGAGGATAAAGTTCTAGGTAAATCATTGATCAGAAATTCCAAGTCAATCTTTTGAATCCATGCTTGAATTTCCTTATTAGTTTGGGGATAATTTTGTTGATAAAGTTTGACTAAAGCTAGTAAATCCTCAGTGTAATTATCTACATACATCAGGTTGCCATAGATAAAACTAACTGGGTTATTAATTTCATGGGCAACACCTGCGACTAATTGACCCAGGGAAGACATTTTTTCAGTTTGAATTAATTGCGCTTGGGTTTTTTGTAAGTTGTGTAAAACAATCTCTAACTGTTGTGATTGTGCAGTAGCATTACAAGCAAGTTCTTCTTGGGTTTGCAAAGCTGTTTGTAATTCAGTTTCTGCCTGTTTGCGCTCAGTTACATCCCGCAAGATCACAATATATTGTGTGATCAGTTGTTGAGAACGTTGGGAAATTGTGGCTTCAATAATGCGTAAATTTTGACCAGTTTCTAATATGTGTTCACTGCGATTTTGCCAGTGAATAGGATTCTCTGATAATTCTGGTAAAAATTTGTTGAGACTATACCCTAATAAATTATATGTATTGATTTCAAATAGTAACTCAGCGGCTGGATTTGCTTGATTAATTATCCCATTTTCATCTACTACTAAAATAGTATCGACGACAGTGTCGAGAGCAGTAATAAACAGATTTTCAGCATGTTTTCGGGCTTCATCAATAGCAGCAACCTGTGGTAGGCTAGTCCAGCAAGCGATCGCCACACTCAAAAAAGCGATCGCAATCAGCAAAACTACAAATATATTCTTACTAGAATCATTAAGATTATTATTTAAAATTCCCTTTACTAGCCAAGTGATGGTAGTAGTACCACAGACTAATAACAACAGGACTATTACTTGAGTGGCGACAAAATCTTGTTGGGGATTATAGGTTTGTGTACGTTCACTTTTGATCCACCAATCCGGACGAAATGGCCCCCAGGGAATCAGTTGGATGATAAAGTTGATCATCATAATAGCGATCGGCAATAGTACCCCCACAGTCCAATCTTGCCAACCCCAAGCCCCGCCACCCACAAGCAAAACAACAGCCTCCATCAAAAAAATCCCCAAAGACAACCAGGGTGCTAACACCTCTGGATGCTTACGGCGTAACCACATTCCCAGATGAATGCACATCATCGCCACCACATAGCTAGTGCCAGTCACCATCACAACACGGGAGACATCTCCCCAAAGCAAACAGATGAGACTCAGCACCAAGGTGAATATCAAACTGGGTTGAAGTACACCACGGCGAGACACCACTGCAAACACAGGGGACAAATAACCATCAACAGCCAGTTGGTAAAATATCCGAGGAGAATTAGAAACTGCCGTTGCTGAACTGAGAAATACCCCACATACAATGAGAAAAGTCACTAAAACCGAAGCGGCTGTACCCCAAAATGGTGAAGCGGCTGCTAGTAGATTAGAGAAAGTATCACTCTCAATTTTTGCACCTGTATCTAGACGCATCAACACCCAAGAACCACCCAAATAGACAATAGGAATTAGGACGGCGGTAAACTTGAGAAATCGCAAAGTTTCTCCAGGACTTTTGCTTTCGGAGACAAATGAAGAAGCAGATTCACCAGCGTAAGCTCCATAAATAGCAATAAAAAACCACTTTGCCCAATCTACAAAATTCCACGATGTTGAATGCCAAGTTTCTACTGATGGAAAAAACCCAGGACTACTTGGAGATAATGCTAACCAGCCCAAACCTTGGACGCAAAAGACAACTAAAAAGCCAATAGCTGGCAATACAAAAAATAAGTGTAAAATACTTGATGCGTGAATATTGCTAAAAGCTAAAATAAAGGGAATGGCAGTAAATACAACTTTCAATAAAGTTTCTGGACAAGCAATATGCAAAGGTGCTAACTGAGTCTTGAGTAAATCAGTTAGGATAATAGCATTAATCGGTGGTACAGATACCCAGCCCATGAGGTAGCCAATCGCCCCATAAGTAGCTAGATATGGATATTTTTTCAGTAATTTTGTAGTGTAGTTAGGTGTGCCTCCCGCTATATCTGGATAATGTGTTCCCAAGCGATGTACCTGCAAATTCAGCAACATAGATATTAGTGCTGCTGGTAGCCAAACAAGCAAAGCTTTGGGGCCAAGGGCTAGATGTATACCTGGAGCAGTTCCCAACCACAACAGCAAACCACTAAGACTAAAGCCCCCAGTTTCTAAAGCACTTAAGGTGCGTTCTAGCCTTCTTGGCTTGAGGTTGTTCGGTTCATCCACACTAAACTGTAGATGCGGTGAGATATTTCGATTCATCAAGGATGTTTTAGCCTAATCAATTACAACCAAAATTAGCGAAGCTAAATTTTAACTTAGCTTCGCTTTACTTCTGTTGTAAGCGAAATATCTAGCCAATGAGAATACTAGTCAGAAAACTTTCATAGTTTTAGAAGGAAGTATATTACTCATACTTTTGCTTGTATGAGTAGATTGGGCAGATAAATTAACCAAAAGTTGTGCCATTCCAACCCCACATTGACCCCTTAGCATCAGTAAACTCTATGTAAATGCGATTTTTAGGAATATCTAAGTGCTGGTTCTGCTGGCAAAAATCTTGACTCATAGCCTCAGTTTGACTAGAATTCATTGTGCCGACGCTTTTAATTTCTATATAACAGACTGGATCTGTAGTCCCAGCAAATGTCATAGGAATTCCTGGCTCAAAAGCAGTCATAACGTAAGATTCTGGCTTTCCTGTATGTTTTGCTAACTTAGCTGATAGGCTTTTAAGCATTACCTCAATTTCAGCTTTTTCCGGTGCAGTTACAGAAGTTTGGACTTTAATTAATGGCATAAGTAGGTGGGCGTAAATAATTATTGTTGGGATAAAGGAGGAGACAGTGTTTCGGCTACGCTCAACAACCAGCCCGAATACAGGAGGAAATAGGGTTTTAGCTTTGTTTACTTTTCTTCCTATAGTTTGGTTTTATTGTGCCGACTTACTTAGTAAGTAAATCAGTTACTTGTACTGAGCGAAATCGAAGTATCAGTTTATTCCCTATTTCCTAACTGTGAGATGAGCGAAATAGATGACTATGTTCAGGATGATATAAACGCGATCGCCCTGTTGTTGGCGAGAGTGCTGGACTGATAATGTAAAGTGTGGTACGCACAAGCTGTTCTTGATGAGTGCAGTCTGCCATTTGCTTGAGAGGGACAACCCGAATTTTTTCATCCGGCCACCCTAAGCGAAAGCAAATCGCCACTGGTGTATCGTCTGGGTAGTGTTCTCTTAGTTTAGCTTCAGCATCTTCGACATGACGCGCACTCAAATATAAGCAGAGACTAGCCTGATGCGCTGCGAGGGTGGCTAACTCTTCAGTTACTGGAACTTCTGTGCGTCCGCTGATGCGCGTCAAGATGATGGTTTGGACTAAACCAGGCACAGTCAATTCTACTTTGAGTTTAGCTGCTGCGGCTTGAAAAGCACTGATTCCAGGTATGACTTCAAAAGGAATTTTTGCCTCTGCTAGGAGGTGCATTTGCTCATGGACGGCGCTATAAAGACTAGGATCACCAGAATGGAGACGAATCACAGATTTATGCGATCGCACCCGTTCAATCATCAATGGCATAATCTCTTCTAAAGTCTGATTTGCAGTCCTAATTAATTCCGCATCTTTTCGGCACAGAGCAATAATCTGTTCAGGTACTAAAGAATCAGCAAATAAAATTACATCTGCCACAGCCAGTAGTTTCTGTGCTTTAATCGTTAATAAATCCGGATCTCCAGGGCCCGCTCCCACAATATACACACCTGGATCAACAGGATGGAGCGATTTTACATAACACAAATCGTCTGTATAATCACGCATAAAATGACACAAAATAATCCCTGCAGAAAAATTTTTTTGATATTTTCTCAGTGTCTTTCCGGATAGCCCCTCTTTCTCTAGTAGAGATGAATGGTAGATGCACCCTGGTTAAGCCCTAGAGAAAACTCTGGGGCATTTTTTATTTTTGGGAATTGGGAATTGATTATTCTCCTTATCCTCCTATTCCTCCCTCTCCCTTCTGTCTGGGAACCACATCCGGCAAAGGGCGTTTAGCTAAATAAAGCCAAGCTAACCCAGCTAATCCCAACAGAATTCCGGTTAAACTCACAAATTGGGCTATCCGCAAAGGCCCTAACATCAAGCTATCAGTGCGAAAACCTTCGATCCAAACGCGTCCTAAGCTGTAGGTTGCTAAATAAACCAGAAATAGCGTACCTAATTTTAGGCGTGGCTTTCCCTGTAAACCCCGAAAAAACAAGGTAATCAACAGGGCAAATACTAATAAATTCCACAGAGATTCATAGAGGAAGGTGGGATGAAAGTACTCAAAATTAGCCAACTCTGGAGGACGACGTTCGGGTGGAATAAATAGCTTCCAGGGTAAATTAGTAGGGCCACCAAAAGCTTCAGAGTTGAAGAAATTACCCCAGCGGCCGATCGCCTGCCCTAAAATCAGCGAAGGAGCTACCAAATCTGCCAATTGCCAAAAAGAAACTTGCTTCAGTTTGGCAAAGATTAAAGCCGCTACTAGTCCACCGAGAATTGCTCCATGAATTGCAATCCCTCCTTGCCAAATAGCGATGATTCGATCTGGGTGTTGGGCATATTCTGGCCATTGAAACAAAACGTAGTATAGCCGCGCTGCGGGAATTGCCCCAATTACCAGCCAAATTGACAAATCACTGAGCAACTCTGGATTGACATTACGACGCTTTGCCAAGTATTGGGAAAGACTGACACCAATCAACACGGCTGTGGCAATTAATAAGCCATACCAGCGGATAGTTATTGGTCCGATTTTCTGTAAAATCGGACCTGGAGAAGTAAATTGAAATGCCAAGGGCAAAGTGGAAAGATCCAGTGCCATATAAAAATACCTAAGTAACTACATTATTAATAAGCATTAGCAGCTTCCACGCCCATGACTGGAAGCCGAAGTCTTTCAGTATATAAACAATTAGAGCAGGTTTTGCTTGGCTGTAATCATGGAGATGAGGGAGATGAGGGAGAACTAAATTATCTACCCAATCCCCAATCCCCAATCCCCAATCCCCAATCCCCAATCCCCAATCCCCAATCCCCAATCCCCAATCTCCAATCCCCAATCCCCAATCCCCAATTTAGATATAATTACTTACATCACTTGGATCTATCTAAAACCGTGATTGCTATTTATCCTGGTAGCTTTGACCCGATCACTTTGGGACACCTTGACATCATACAGCGCGGTAGTAGGCTGTTTGAGCAAGTGATTGTTGCAGTCCTACGGAACCCGAACAAGATGCCACTGTTTAGCGTCCAGCGACGGCTAGAACAGATTCGTCTTTCTACTCAACATCTACCGAATGTGGAAGTAGACAGTTTTGACGGACTGACTGTCAATTATGCTCAAATGCGACAAGCACAGGTTTTGCTGAGAGGTTTAAGGGCAGTCTCAGACTTTGAAATAGAACTACAAATGGCACACACTAATAAAACTCTTTCAACTCAAATAGAGACAGTTTTTCTAGCGACCTCAAATGAGTATAGTTTTTTAAGTAGTAGTGTGGTAAAAGAGATTGCAAGGTTTGGTGGTTCTGTCGATCATCTTGTGCCCCCACACATCGCCCTAGAAATATACCAATGCTACAACCACAACTCTCTAGCGTCGAACCAAATTTCAGTGGAAACAATCCCCCCCCTCCAGAGTATCCCAATGGAACCTCCGGTGGAGACGCACCAGGGACGGGAAGCTTAGATATTCAGCAGGAACTTAACCGCTTAGAGGAGATTATTCTCTCTAGTCTGAGAATTCCGTTGACGGGACGCACTTTAGTAGATGAAGAAAAGCTACTCGATCAGCTAGATTTTGTCAGACTTTCCTTACCATCAGTTTTTCAAGAAGCAACTTTGATTCTGGAACAAAAGGAGGAAATTCTTCTGGAAGCAGAAGAGTATGGACAGCAAGTTGTGGAAGCAGCCCAAGCCAAAAGAGCGCAAATCTTAGCTGAAAGCGATATCCTGAGACAGGCAGAGCGAGAAGCTGAACAACTCAGGCGACAAGTGCAACAAGAGTGTGAAGCGATGATGCAAGAAACTCTAGCCGAAATTGACCGCAAACGGCTCTCTTGTATGCAAGAGTTGGAAGAAGTGCGCCAAACTGCGATCGCCCAAGCTCAAGAAATCGAAGATGGTGCCGATGAATACGCTGATAGCGTCTTAGAAGGTATTGAGCATGATCTCAAAGATATTTTGCGAATTATCACCAACGGACGGCAACAACTGCGTGATGATAACCCGCCACAGCGTAATTCTTCACCACCCAAAAAGAGATAATTTATAAATTTTTCTTACAGATGCGATCGCCAAATTAAACGGATTGGGCATTGGAGAGAAATAACCCTAGACTCTTCACAAATGACAAATTAATTTCTAAAACTCAACCCAAGATTAGGTTAGGCTGCTTGCCCTACAGTATGATTTTTTTACACCCATCTTTCTTATGGGGTAAACATTGTAGGCTCTGCCGATTCCTACCTATGCCTTACTATCAGGATCAGCTAAGTTTTGCCACTGTTGAAGAGGCTCTACAACAGTTAACAGTTAGTGATCTCAAAAATCTTGCCGCATTATTAAATACCAGTAATAAACCCACTCGGAAAGCTGAACTGGTGGAGTTTATTCAGCGCCATCTTTTAGGTGACAATCTCCGCCATTTGTGGACAAAACTGGATCGACTACAGCAGGCTGCGGTGGCTGAGACTCTTTATGAAACATCTGGTTCTTTTAACGCCAACCAGTTTTTTGCTAAATATCAGGCAGCACCCAATTGGGGCACAGTTGACAAATATGGCTACAATCGCCAACCTTCACTGCTGTGTTTGTTTATCTATGGTGTAATCATGCCTGGTGATTTACAAAAGCGTCTACAGGCTTTTGTCCCAGCACCAGAAGCAGTAACTTTAAACAGCTTAGAAAATTGTCCAGAAGTTTTCCAACTGCGTTGGCAAGAATGGAACTGGGAAACTCGCCAGCAGGAAAACCATGAAAAGGAGATTCCGTTAATCCGGTGCGAGATGGAAACTGCTGCACAACAGGATTTACAGGCGGTGCTGCGGTTGGTGAATGCTGGCAAGGTGGCAGTTAGCGACAAGACGGGGTATCCTAGCACCACGACAATGACTGCGATCGCCTCCGTCCTCATTGGTAGTGATTATTACAATGATGCAGAAATTGCCGACGCTGATGAAAAAGTCGGTTTTATCAAAGCTTTTGCTTGGCCAATGTTGATTCAAGCTGCTGGTTTAGCAGAACTTTTTGGCAAACGGCTAGCGCTGACAAAAGCCGGACAAAAAGCACTGACAACCCCATCAGCTGAAACTATCCGCAATATTTGGAAAAAATGGCTCAAAACTAAACTCATTGATGAACTACGGCGCATTGACAACATTAAAGGGCAAACAGGTAAGGGGAAGCAAGGATTAACAGCTACAGACAAACGCCGAGAAGCAATTTCCCAAGCTTTAGCAGCTTGTCCTCTGAAACGCTGGCTCACTTGTGATGAATTCTTTCGGATCATGCTTGCTAAGGGCTACGACTTCCAAGTTACCCGCAACCCGTGGAATTTGTATATTGGTGACGCTCATTATGGCAGCTTAGGCAATGGTAATGATTGGGGAATTCTCCAGGGCAGGTATACACTGTGTCTGCTATTTGAATACACTGCTACCTTGGGAATCATCAATATCGCCTACGTCCATCCTAGTGGGGTTCGTCGTGATTACACAGATTTATGGGGAACAGATGATTTACCATTCTTTAGTCGTTACGATGGTTTAGCGAGTTTGCAACTTACACCGTTGGGTGCATATTGCCTCGGCATTAGACAGAATTACAACCCTCCGCCTTTGGAAGTGCGTTCTGTGTTTCGGGTGCTGCCAAATTTGGAAATCGCCGCCACTGGTGAACCCTTAACCGCCGCTGATACACTGGTGCTAGAGATTTATGCTCAGAAAATTTCTGATGCTGTATGGCGTTTGGATCAAACCAAATTATTGAGTGCGATCGCCGAAAATCACAATATGGGGCAACTGCGAGAGTTTTTGCAAGCACGGAGTGGCCATAAATTACCAGAAACGGTAAATCAATTTTTGGCAGATGTAGAGAACAGAGCTAATAGTTTATGCGATCGCGGACAAGCTAGATTAATTGAGTGTGCTGATCCAGCTTTGGCTGTGTTAATTGCTAATGATTCTAGAACCAAAAAACTATGTTTTTTAGCAGGAGAAAAGCATTTAGTTGTCCCCACAGAATCAGAAACTAAGTTCCGTAATGCTGTGAAAAAGTTGGGTTACAGCATTTCCTTGGGTAGAAATTAACAAAGCTCATGTCTTACATCCCAGAAAATGCACTGATAGTCCAAAGCGATCGCACTATTCTTCTAGAAATCCATGCACCCACAGCCCAAAGAGCTAGAGAAGCGATCGCCCCCTTTACTGAACTGATCAAAAGTCCCGAACATATCCACACATATAGCATTTCACCCCTGAGTATCTGGAATGCACGGGCAGCAGGGATGGAAGTTGCGGCTATGGTAGATGCGCTGCGTAATTATGCCAAATATCCGATCCCTGAAGCGGTGGCACAGGAAATCGTCACCTTAGGACAAAGATATGGACTGACGGTAATTGAGCGTGATGAAAATAGTCTAATCCTACGGATGAGCGATCACCCCCTCGCCGAATTACTCTCTCGTGACAAACAGATAGCACCATTATTAGGTGAACGAGTTTCTGATGTGGCCTTTCAAGTAGCGACTAGTTTACGTGGACTACTAAAACAGGCTTTGCTAGCGGCTGGCTATCCGGCGGAAGATATTGCAGGTTATGTGACAGGTGATGCTTTGTCAATCAAGTTATCTGAACTAACAAGCACAGGCAAAAAATTTACCCTGCGAGATTATCAAAAGTCAGCAGCAGAAGCATTTTATCAGTCAGGCAAGGTACAGGGTGGTAGTGGGGTGATTGTGCTGCCTTGTGGCGCTGGTAAGACTATTGTGGGGATGGCAGCGATCGCATCCGTGCAAGAAAGTACATTGATTCTCAGCACTAGCTTAACTTCTGTGCGACAGTGGCGCAGAGAATTGTTAGATAAAACAGATTTACCAGAGGATGCGATCGCTGAATACAGTGGAGAAGTCAAAAACACCGGGCCCGTCACCCTCTCCACATATCAAATCCTCACCTATCGTTCTCACCGTGACAAAGATTTCCCCCACTTCGACTTATTCCGCGCCCGTGCTTGGGGCTTGATTATCTATGATGAAGTTCACCTCCTCCCTGCACCAGTTTTCCGTATTACCGCTGAACTCCAAGCCCGCAGACGTTTAGGACTCACCGCTACCCTGATTCGAGAAGATGGTAGAGAAGGGGATGTCTTCGCCTTGATCGGGCCAAAACGCTACGATGTGCCTTGGCGAGAACTCGAAGGTGAGGGTTTTATTGCCACTGCCAACTGTACTGAAATTAGGGTATCTCAAGACACAGAGCGCCAAATGGCCTATGCCTTAGCATCAAGACGTAATCAATTCCGGGTCGCATCAGAAAATCCCCAAAAAGTCAAGGTTGTTAAAGATTTATTAGCAAAAGAGTCAGGACACCGGATCTTGATTATTGGCGAGTTTATCTCCCAATTAGAAACCCTAGCGCAAGTGACTGGATTACCCCTAATTACCGGCAAAACTCCAGAAAGGGAGAGAGAGAAACTTTATCAAGATTTTTGCAATGGCAAACTAGCCGGATTAGTATTATCACGGGTGGGTAATTTTGCGATCGACCTCCCAGATGCTGATATTCTCATTCAAGTGTCTGGTAAATATGGTTCCCGCCAAGAAGAAGCACAGCGCCTAGGTAGGATTTTGCGACCTAAGTTTGATGGACGTCCAGCCAATTTTTATACCATAGTTTCACTACGTACCTGCGAAGAAGATTTTGCCCGTCATCGCCATTTATTTTTAACGGAGCAAGGTTATAGCTACCAAATAGAAATTGTGGATTAGTGACATCTCCTACACTTCTGCTTTGCAGTAAGTGTAGGCTTCCAAGACAATCCGGCTACTGCTTAGGAGACTCTTGGCTTTAAGAACGGAATGCCCTACCGCCCTATTTTTTATATTTATTGCTGCATTGTGATCACGGTCAAGACTACACCCACAATTAGGGCAGTCATGCCATCGTTCGTGCAGTTTTTTAGGAACTTTCACACCACAATTAGAACAATCTTGACTTGTACCAGACGCTTTAACCGGGACAACCAACAAACCAGCGTTTTCGGCTTTGTTTGTCAGGTTCAGTATTCAGAACAAACAGTAAACGAAACTCTCAAGCGCTACCATCCTGACTACGCTACATTGCGGCGGGAATTGATTAGCCACCAGTTAATGCAGCGAGAAGATAGGGTTTATTGGCGTGTAGGGCAGATGTGAGAGTGGGGGAATTGGGGGAGTCAGGAGTCAGGAGTTAGGAGTCAGGAGTTAGGAGTTAGGAATCAGGAGTCAGGAGTTAGGAGTCAGGAGTTAGGAGTTAGGAGTCAGGAGTTAGGAGTTATTAATTATTTCTCCCTCATCCCCAATCCCCAAAAAATTTATTTTCCCAAGTATGCTTCTAGAACTTTTGTATTGCTTTGAATTTCTGCTGGGGTACCGTCAGCGAGATTTTGCCCTTCGGCAAGTACCCAAACACGATCGCACAAAGACATAATGACATCCATATTATGTTCAATAATCAAAAAGGTCAGTCCATCTTGACGGTTCCAAGTGAGAATGCGATCGCAAATATCATCAATAAGTCTGGGATTCACCCCAGCAGCGGGTTCATCTAACAAAATTAATTTGGGATTAGTCATCAGCGCCCGTCCCATTTCCAGTAACTTGCGTTGTCCGCCAGACAGACCACCAGCATACTCATGTGCTTTTTTTTCTAGTCCTACTGAAGCCAACAAAAACATCGCTTGCTCTTTGAGTTGTCTTTCTTCCTGGGCGACAACATGAGGTTTTAGCTGCACTTGCCAAAAGTTTTCACCTGTTTGTTTTTGCGCCGCCAACAGCATATTTTCTAACACTGACAACCGCGAGAGCGTCCGGGCTACCTGAAAGGTACGTATTAATCCCTGCTGGGCAATTTGATATGGTTGCAACTGATGGATAGGTTCACCATCAAAAACAACTCGTCCTTTATCTGGACGGATGAAATTAGAAAGCAAGTTAAATAAGGTAGTTTTGCCAGCACCATTGGGGCCAATTAAACCAGTGATGCTACCTTTGGCAACTTCTAATCTTGCTTCAGAGACTGCTTTGACACCACCAAAGCTTTTACTAAGTCCAGTGGCTGCTAATAGGGGAGGTGGGGATGACTGGTTATTTACCAAGGGTAAGTTCCTCCTTTTTCCCTAAGATACCTTGAGGACGCCAAATCATTAGTACCATCAAAATTAGACCGATTACCATGATGCGAAATGCACCCAAACGTGCTTCATCTAGGGGGACAATTTTCGGCAAAACTTCACGAGTGACAGCATCGTAGGCAAAGAAAATCACCGCGCCTAAGATTGAGCCGAGGTTATTGCCAGAACCACCTAAAATCACCATAATCCAACCATCAAAAGTTAGCTGTGGTTGGAAATTATCCGGGTAAATAGCGCTGATTTGCCAGGCGAAGAAAGCACCAGCAATTCCGGCGATCGCACCCCCTAACATCAGTGATTGTAATTTATACCAAAAAACATTTTTCCCTAATGCTCTAGGAATTTCCTCATCTTCGCGGATGGCTTTGAGGACTCGGCCCCAAGGCGATCGCACTAAAATTTCTAAGCGCCAAAACACCAAAGCTAACACCAGCAGCGATAACAGCATCAAACCCGCTTTCGGGATGTAATTGTACAGCGTGAATACCCCAGCAATATAAATAGCGATCGCCAACAACCCCAAAAAAATCCCCACTCCCAAGCGCGAGGCAAATTCCTGCTTACTACCCATCCTGTTTGCTGCATCAGCAATTCGAGATTTTTGGGCAGTTTGAATCCATCGCCACAACGAAAACATACTTACAAGAAACAGCAGTGATAATATCCCAATCATCACCAGTCGAAAAAACAAATTGGGCGTCGTGGAAAAGGGAATGGGATAACTTTGGACACCAAACGCCCCAGATATCCAAGCCTTACCCACAGGTAAATCCTGATTATTCACCACCAACCGAATTAGTTCTCCTGTCCCGATGGTGACAATTCCCAAATAATCTTCCCGCAGCCGCAGAGTGGCAAAACCAATCACCAAGCCCAACAAAGCCGCTACAATTGCCCCCACAACTGCCGCTAGCAATAGCGGGCAACCTTGTAAGCTTAACAACACTGTTGTATACGCTCCCAAGGTCATAAAAGCAATATGACCAAAATTAATTAACCCCGTAAAACCCCATTGCAAGTTCAGTCCCAAACTAAACAGCGCAAAAGTTGCTGTAGAAATTGCTAAGAAAATTAGATATTCAAACATATTTGTTATTTGTCATTGGTCATTTGTCAAGGGTCAAGGGTCAAGAGTCAAGAGTCAAGAGTCAAGAGTCAAGGTTATTAATTATTTCTCCCTCATCTCCCTCATCTCCCTCATCTCCCTCATCTCCCCCAGTCCCCAGTCCCCAGTCCCCAGTCCCCAGTCCCCAGTCCCCATATATCGTAAGTGTAGTTCGAGGTGATTTTGTGGGCATACTATTTTGGGGTTGTGGATAATAATTGACTTATGAATTTGCTGCGAATGAGAATTCATCACTTAATCGAGCAATTAGCTGATGAGGATCTGCAAAGCACTTGGGATATTGTTTACACTTTGTATTGTGATTTTTATATGCTCAAAGCCATAGAGCAAGTCAAGCGATCGCAGCAACCGTGGGACATCTTAACCCATGAAGAAGCAGTACGACTGTTAATGTTCTTCTAAAAGGGACTGGGGACTGGGTACTGGGGGCTAGGGGCTAGGGACTAGGGACTAGGGACTAGGGGCTAGGGGCTAGGGACTAGGAAAAAGTTTTCGTAATCCCCAGTACCCAATCCCCAGTACCCAATCCCCAGTACCCAATCCCCAGTACCCAATCCCCAGTAAAGGTGACGCCTAGTGAGTCTGGAAGTGCGCTATGCAAGGTCTTTTTTAATAGACCTGAAAAATTTAGAACCATCTGCCTACGAGCGGGTGTATGATTTTATTTTTACCGAGTTCACTGACAAGTGGCAGATGCGGAGTCTCCCAGAACTGCGGCGACTTGACAATGATGGTATTTTTCACCGCTTCACCCTAGACAATTATCTAATTGGCATAGAAATTAGGGGTGAAATTATTAAGTTTTTGCGCGTCATACCTATGCCAGATGTTTAGGACAAGAGTTAACCCAACACTTAAAACTGTATAAGGCAAAGCAGGGATCGCTATGACCTTACATTAAACTGGTTTGTGAAAAACACTTTACTTGAGAATCCCCTATGGATGCTAGGGCACTTTGGCAACGATACCAGAACTGGTTATATTTCCACGAGGGATTAGGATTATACCTAGATATAAGTCGAATGCGGTTTGATGATGCCTTCGTGGAATCGTTGCAGCCGAAGTTCGACAAAGCATTTGCGGATATGGCGGAACTGGAAAAGGGAGCGATCGCTAATCCCGACGAAAATCGCATGGTCGGTCACTACTGGCTGCGAAATCCCGATTTAGCCCCCACTCCAGAACTCACACAAGAAATCGTTCAAACCTTAGAACAAATCGAAGCCTTTGCCGAAAAAATCCAAACAGGGGCTATTCATCCTCCCAGGGCAAATCGTTTCACAGATATCATCTCTATTGGCATTGGTGGTTCAGCTCTCGGCCCCCAATTTGTCGCTGAAGCACTCGCTCCCGACTTTCCCCCACTGAAAATTCACTTCATCGACAATTCCGATCCCGCAGGCATTGATCGGACTTTGGCTCACCTCAGAAATAGCCTCGCCAGTACTCTGGTGTTGGTGATTTCCAAATCCGGAGGAACACCAGAACCCCGCAACGGCATGATTGAGGTTAAAAAAGCTTATGCTGGGCAAAATTTAGATTTTGCTCACTATGCTGTAGCCATTACCAGCGCCGATAGCAACCTCGATAAAGTCGCCAAAGCTGAAGGCTGGCTAGCTACTTTTCCCATGTATGACTGGGTGGGAGGACGCACCTCAGAACTATCTGCTGTGGGGCTATTACCAGCAGCATTACAAGGCATTGATATTCGTGCCATGTTAGAAGGCGCAAAAGAAATGGATGACGCTACCCGCATCCCAGATGTGAAGCATAACCCAGCTGCGCTACTTGCTTTGGCTTGGTACTTCTCTGGTAACGGGCGAGGCGAAAAAGATATGGTTGTCCTACCCTATAAAGACAGCTTGCTACTGTTTAGCCGTTATTTGCAACAGCTAGTGATGGAATCCTTGGGTAAGGAAAAAGACTTAGACGGCAAAACTGTTTATCAAGGTATCGCCGTTTATGGTAACAAAGGCTCAACCGATCAACACGCTTACGTCCAGCAGTTACGTGAGGGTGTACCTAATTTCTTTGCTACCTTGATCGAAGTTTTGATAGATCGTCAAGGCCCATCCCCAGAAATCGATCCAGGTGTGACATCAGGAGATTATCTTTCTGGTTTTCTTCTAGGCTCTCGACAAGCGCTTTATGAAAATCAGCGTGATTCAATTACAGTCACCATTCCCCAAGTCAACGCCCTTACTGTCGGCGCGTTAATAGCTTTGTATGAGCGTGCTGTGGGTTTATATGCTAGCTTGATCAACGTCAACGCCTACCATCAACCAGGGGTAGAAGCTGGTAAAAAAGCTGCTTCTGTAATTCTGGACTTGCAAAAACGAGTTGTAGAAGTGCTGCAAACAGAAAAAACTCCTCTGACTCTTGCTGAAGTTGCTGATAAAGCAGGTGCATCTGACCAAATTGAAGCAATTTACAAGATTCTCCGTCATCTGCACGCCAATCAAAGAGGTGTAGTGCTAGAAGGCAATCCTGCACAACCCAGCAATTTGAAAATTTCAGCTTCCTAATCGAGGGGAATTGAAGATTATAGTTTGTCTAAATTATTGTTGCCAAAGCAACAGTTTTATTGTTAAGCATCCTGGTATTTAAGCATCAACTTGAATACTAGGATGCTTAACTTTTAGTTGACCAACTTACAACCATCGCTGTTTTTTAGCATACAAAATACTACCAATCACAATCAATGCCATAACGCTAACAACAGTAGGATAAGCCCAAGGTTGTTCTAATTCCGGCATATATTTAAAGTTCATACCATAGAAGCCAGACAAAAACGTGATTGGCAAAAATATGGACGATAGAATAGTCAGGCGGTTAATTCGTTCACCAGTTTTGCTAGCAATATTGTCGCGTTGAATTTCCATTAATTCTGACATCCAGGCTCTCAGTGTTTGATATTCTTGCCAGAGACTATCAACGTTGTGAAGCAGTTCTTGATGGAATAATTCCTTGACTGGTGGGGTAAGCCAGGAGAAATCTTCGTAATCCATAATAGCCAGAAGTGACTTGATACTTTGAAAAATCCGGCGGACGAAACGAGTAGATTGCCTCATTGTGGCAATTTTTTGGTATGTTGATTCATCACTAGAATTCCCTAAAACTTCATCTTCTAAATCATCAAGTTGTCTAGAGAGATAGTCAAATACAGTATGATAATTATTCAAAACATCTTTAAAAATCAGATATAAAAGATAGTCGATTCCCCATTTTTGAATATCTATAGTTCGCTTCTGCAGATTGTTAGTTAGTATGCTTAAAATTTTTACTTCAGTGGTTTCAAAAGTGATGATAAAATTAGTTCCCACAACAATACTGCCACGCGCCACCTCAAACTCTCGATTTTTTATTTGATGAGTTAGAATTTCATAGCCGTCAAATAAACAATCTTCTATGTCTTCATCAATTCCTAAAGAGGAATGGTTGAAAATCATGTCAACACGAGATGGATTTAGTCCAAAATACTTGACAATTGTAGCAATTGCAGTGCGATCGCGTAAGTGAATACAGCGCAACCAGATATTGTGAGAACTACCAATCCTTTCCAATACCGCATTCACATCCCAACTGGTAAATAATTCCAGATGATTCTGAGAAAAGGTGAGGAGAATTATCATATAACAATCCTAATTGAGTAGTGAGAAAGCACAGTGACTCAACGTACCTAGCAATCAGCATTTTAGCTTTTAGTCGAGTAATAATACATAAATTACAGACTTCATTTTCTGTCAAATTATATTACCACCTCACCAGTAGTCCGCTTTGATTTTTGAACTACACGTAGGGTGAGCATTGCTCACCCTACAAATACTTAGATTTGTCACCCCATCTGCGTTTAGGGAACATACAAGGCTCCGGTAGAACTCAAATCAATTTGGACATCAACTTGCAATTGACTAAGGAAAGCAACTAATTGACTTTGCTTTAACTGAATTTTGACTTCTACAACTCGCACATCTGAATTAGCAGTAGGATCGTCACCCAAGAGATTGTTTTTGAAGACTTTTATTTGTAGGCAAAGAGCCAATATTGAGTGGGGGGATATTTGCGGGTTTTTTGTCGGATGCAATTGATCGGGTGAAGAGTTCGCTGTCACAAACAGACAAAATTCAAATTCTACAAGAACTGCAAACGGAAATTTACAGTTCTACTCGGCTGCAACTATTGCGATCGCTGATCAATGGAAATATTCCCAAGTCTGTACTCCAGAAGCTTGAAGAACAAGGCTCTTTTCAACCTACGTCTAATGCACTATTTTAGCTTTGCCACGCCAGTAGAGGCGATTATAAACACTCCTTACTGAAAGTTAAACCCCTCACACAACACCTTGAAAGGGCTAGTAGTCCACCACATTAATTTTGCGAGGCTTCTAGATCCCCGACTTCTCAAAGAAGTCGGGGATCTGAACACTACGAACATCTCAAAACTTTGAGGACAGACTACTAGCCCTAAATTATATAAGTGGGCGATACTGGATTTGAACCAGTGACCCCATCCGTGTGAAGGATGTGCGCTACCACTGTGCTAATCGCCCAAGCATTCAGCCTCCAATTATAACATATATCACCACAAAACCGTGATAAATGTCCTCTGATTTAATCCCCTTGGGGATGCTCATCCCATAATGTTGTTACCTCTCGTAAGCTCTGGTAATTGCCATTACCCAAAATTAGATGATCTATGAGGGGGATGCTCAAAAAACCAGCCCCAGCTAACAACTGACGTGTTAGTTCGATATCTTCTTGGCTAGGTTCTACGTTACCAGAGGGATGATTATGTGCAACTATAACCCGCGTCGCACCTTGACGAATCACTTCCCTAAAAATTTCTCGAGGAGAAGCTAAAGTTTCTGTCGCTGTACCAATGGTAATTACCTGCGTCCCCAGCAAGCGATTCTTGACATCTAACAGCACAACTGCAAATTTTTCTTGCACTTGCCACATTAAATCATGGCTGAGAGTGGCAGCTGCGGCGGCTGGACTATCAATAGGTATGCCATCTGGACGGGATTGAAAGGCGCGTTTGCCTAATTCAATTGCGGCTAAGATAGTTGTAGCTTTTGCTGGGCCAATCCCAGGAATTTGCATCAATTCAGCTGGGGTGACTTCTCGTAGCACTGCTAAAGGGTCACGTTGATGTTTACCTAATTCGCTCAAAATATATTGTCCCAAACCCACTGCAGATAGTTTTCCTGGCCCTTGACCGGTGCCTAGCAGAATGGCAATTAACTCGGCGGTGGCTAAGATGCTGGAGCCGTGGGTCATTAACCGCTCACGTGGACGCTCGTTTGTGGGTAAGTCGGCAATTCTGAGGCAATAGGTCATAGGAAAACTACGAGAATAGTCACCAAAGATGGGGCTATCTTTATTTATCCCTTGTTTGCGCTCGTAATTATCTTACTTGAGCAAATCTTTAAGTTTAGAAAATTTTCTCTCTATCAGTAGGTAACACTGCATTGAACTTCGTGTTTATTTGGAATTTGGATGATTTTTGGTACGAGCCTCAGCCCTTGTGGAGCCACTCACGTGGGCGGGTTTCCCGACTTGAGTGAAGTGGCGTGTTACTCCTACACCTGTCAGAAGTCCCCAGTCCCTACTCCCTAGTCCCCAGTCTCCTTGCACTTAGCTGTATGACAATGGGTTTAGCCCAACCCCAACCGAGAAAATCGTGTAGCAGAATGTAAAAACAGGGGATGACAAATAGAGTTAACATTGTAGCGATCGCCATACCAAAGAAAACTACAATTCCTAAGGGTTGTAAAAACTCCGAACCTTCACCAATGCCCAAGGCTAAGGGAAAAAGTCCCAAGATGGTGGTGACTGTAGTCATTAAAATTGGGCGCAAGCGTTGAGGCGCAGCTTTGAGGATAGCAACTTGACGGGTACAACCTTCCTCTTCTCGAATTTGGTTCGCAAGTTCTACCATTAAAATTCCGGCGTTGACCACAATTCCCACTAGCAGTACAACGCCGACGATTACTGTAGCACCAATCGCCGTTTTGGTAATATAAAGTCCAAAAATTCCCCCAGCTAAAGCTAGTGGTACGGTGAACATAATCACTAGGGGGTCGATGAGGGAATTGTACTGCACAGCCATGACGACAAAGATTAAGAAGACTGCTAAAGCTCCCAATGTTTTCAAAGCATTCTGGAGTTGTTGATTAGTTTCTTGGGCAGAACTAGGCAGAAGGGAAACGCCATCAGGTAATTTAACGCTCTCCAGTACGTCTTGTACTTCTGCTAAGGCATTACCAAGACTCGCCCCTTCAGTGAGATTGCCGGCAATAATCAAAACTTGACGTTGGTTAATGCGCTGGACTTCACCTGGTGCTTGTCCTTCTTCAATACGGGCAATATCAGCAAGGCGAATCAGTTGCTTGTCACCTGTAAACAGGGGTAATCCTGCTAGTTGAGAAGGACGCTGGATTGCTTGTTGATTCAACTGTACCCGAACATCAACTAAACGATTACCGCGTTGAATTTGTGTGGGGACGGAACCTTCAATAGCTGTCTGAATGGTTGCACCGATTCCTTGCGCTGTCAGCCCTAAGCTGGAAACTCTTTCCCAATCGGGACGGATTTGGATTTCTGGTTGTTGAGGATCGGAATCTGGTCGAAATCTAGCTAATTTTGCTTTTTCTGTCAAAGCTTGTAGGACTTCACCGCCTGCTTGGCGTAATGCTTTTTCGCTGTCAGCTTGCAGAATCACGTCAATTTCTGATCCTTGGGCTGGACTATTACTTAAGATTAAACCCCGCACTTGACCAGGAGTGAGACGCAAGAGAATTCCTGCTAAGTTGAGTTTGTTAAATTCCTGAGTGACTTTTCTCACGAATTCTTCGACATTCGTGCCTGGTTTAAGATTGATGGTGCTGCTGGCACGCAAGGGGTTTTCGGTGGTGTTGCTACCAAATAGAGAACCGCCCACAGTTGTGAAAGCATACTCGGTTTCTGGTTGTTTGAGCAAAATGTCATCGACAATTTGCATCACTTTTTGTGAAGTTGCTAAAGGTGTGCCAGCGGGAAATTGCGCTCTTAAGGTGGCTTGTCCGGTGTTGATCCGGGGTAAGATTTCTTGGGGAATTTGACCCACCATAAAGAAGCTGCTACCGCCTAATATTACTAAGGCCAGGGTAACTACCAGAAGTGGATACCGTAAAACTTTAGTTAAAAAGTTACCGTATCCTCGTGTAGCATCTGCAAAGCGTCGATTAAATTTTTTCAATAACCAAAAGTCACTGATGCCGCTAGACCACGGAATTGCTAGTAGTCGAGATGTCAGCATCGGTACGACTGTGATGGCGACAACCAGGGAGGCGGCTACTGCAAAGCTAATTGTGAGTATTAGTTCATTAAACAGTAGGGCAATAAAGCCGCCAATTAACAAAAATGGCACTACTGAGACTAAGTTGGCGGCGGTGGCGGCGACTAAAGCAGATTCTACTTCTTGGGAAGAGGCGATCGCATTTTCTATAAATAATTTGGGATCGATCCCTTTGTCTTCTCTCCCTCTCCCCTTCTCTCTTTGATTGGGAGTCATTCCCGCTTTTTCGGAAATGTTCTCTAAGATCACAACCGATGTATCAATTGCTTGACCAATCCCCAATGTCAGCCCTGCTAAACTGAATACATTCAAAGTCAAGCCAAATATCTTCATCAAAGCGATCGCTGCTAGGGTACACAGGGGAATTGCTAAACTGATAATGAATGTTTGCCTGAGTGACCCCAAAAATAACAGCACGGCGGCGGCTGCTAACAATGCCCCAGAAACCGCCGAAAAGATGACATCATTTAAAGAATTGCGGATGAAGCGAGACTCATCTGTGGTGGGGTTCAAAGTGACATCCGCTGGAATTAAACCTGATTGCCGCAATTGTTCAATCCGCTTTTTTACAGCGTCCACAACTGTGATTGTGTTGGCATCAGGCTGCTTTTGGATAGAAAATTTGACAGCAGGCTGGCGGTTGAGATAGACCAACACTCGCTCGTCTTCCGTACCGTCGATTACCTGGGCAAAGTCTCGCAGATAGATGCGGCGAGCGGGGGATGGTGGGGATGAGGGAGAGGAAGAGACGGCAAAGGAAATGTTTTCTATTTCCTTCGCATCGCGGAATTTGCCTACTGTACGAGTGAGTGGCTCAGAATTTTTTCCTAAAATCCGACCACCGGAAATGTCTTGGTTACGAGCTGTGAGTTCGCCAAGGACATCATTTAATCCTACGCCCAAGGCTTGCAACCGGTTTAAGTCAACCAGCACTCTCACCTCTTCCTCAGCCCCGCCAGAGACATCAACTGACGCGACTCCTGGAATGACACTGAGTTCACGACCTAACTCTTCGTCCGCAAATACCCGCAAATCTTTACCTTGCAGTGAGGGGGATGTCAGCGCCAATTCATAAATCGGTAATTGGGAGGGATCGACTTTAAATAGGCGCGGCTCCTCGATTGTGTCTGGCAGTTGCCCTCTGCTGCGGTTAAAAGCAGCAGTGGCATCGTTGAGGGCTTGATCAATATTCCCCCCTGGCTGAAAGTATAAATCAAGACTAACTTGTCCCTCGCGAGTCCGAGAAAATACTTGGATGACGTTTTCAGTTGCTGATAAAGCTTCTTCTAGAGGTCTAGTGATTTCATCTATTGCGACTTCTGGAGAGATACCAGGCGCGGCTAGCCGGACACCAATTCGGGGATAGGTAATTGCTGGTAGGAGGTCAACTTGGATGGTTGTGAGAAAAAATACCCCTACAACAATCACTGCTAGCGTTACCATGAATGTGCCAATGTGTTGGCGAATAGCGATCGCACTAATACTAAATCCGCCGCTATTTTTTGCCTGCTGCATTATTGCTTTGCTCCGAGTAAATCAGTTAACAGTTAGCAGTTAACAGTTATCAGTTATCACTTACTTGTACTGAGCGACTTGCCTTGAGCGAAGTCGAAAGAGTCGAAGTATCACTTTTGACTGGGGTAAAAAATTATTGGGAATTTTTAATTGCTTTTACGGGTTGATTCTGCTTCTGATAGAACTGAAAGACTTACGGGTTGACCATCTTTTAATGGTTTACCACTACGCACAACATAGCGATCGCCTGGTTGTAAGCCAGATAAAATTTCCACTTTGCCATCAACTTTCTTTCCTAGGGTGACGGCGCGGATTGTCACCTTGGATTGGCCTTCTGTATCCTTGACCAAAAATACTGTGGCAGTCCGGTCTTCTGACTCTGTTTGTGTGCTATTACTCCGGTCAATTGGTCGAGATGCCTTGGCTGTTTCTGACTTATCACTGCCAGCTTCTTGCTGAATGGCTGTTTGTGGTACTACTATTCGCTGTTGGCTCTGGTTGTCAAAATTGACCCGCGCTAGCAATCCGCTGCCAATTTTCGCCTCGCTGTTGGGAATTACTACTTCTATTGGCACTAAACGCGCTGTGGCATCTGCAGATGGCGAAATCCGCGTAATTCTGCCGATTAATCCTTGATTGGGGAAGGCATCTAGGCTTACTTGTACAGACTGCCCAACTTGAATATTAGCTAATTCCAATTCAGAAACTTGAACTGCGACTTTGACACGGCTAAAGTCGGCAATTTTCAAGACTTCGCTCCCGGCTTGGAGCAGATTACCAGGTTCTGTGACTTTTTCGAGGACAACACCAGTGATGGAAGAGATCAGCCGGGCGTATGATCTACGTTCTTTGGCTTGGGCGACTACTGCTTGTTGGGCAATGACTCTACCTTGGGTGGCGGCTACGGCTTGCTGTTCTGTGCGGACTTGTTCAGCCGCCGCTCGCAGTACTTGAGTTGATGTTTGCACTTTGGTGCGTGCTTGTTCGGCTGCTTGTTCGGCGATCGCTCCTTGTCTAAATAGTGTCTGCTGTCGTTGGGAGTCTGCTTGTGCTTGCACTACTTCTAAGCGCCTTTGTTCTAATTCTGCACGGGCATTGCTAACTAAGGTTTTGGCTCTAGCTACTTCTGATGTGAGCGCGGCTAGTTCTGCTTCTGCTTGCTTTAATGCAGTTAACAATAGGGCGTCGTCTATTTGTCCCACTAGTTGTCCTGTGGTGACGGTATCTCCCACATCTCGATTCAAGGCCAACAACCGCCCTTCTACCTGCGATCGCAGTGATACGGTGCGGAAGGGTGTGGTAGTACCGATATACTCTGGTTGTACTTGCAATGATTCTGTACGGGCGATCGCCACATCCACAGGCGTTGCACCTGCCGCAACCCCAGGGCTTTGAGATTGGGCGTCAGCTGATTCTTTCGGTAACGAGCCACAACTGGCTGTTAATAGTCCAATACCCAGCAAACAGCTAACTACTGAGATCGGCGGACAGAACTGAAAAAATGAATGTGACTGAGTTTTAATCACCTGGCTTAAGGCTGTAGAAGTTTGGTGTTTCTCCTGTTTTTGCGGCACTTTCTCGTCCAAAATCATTTTTTTTGCTCCTAAAAGGGGAGGTTTTTGGGGTCAAACAGCCGTGTATTACCAAGTAATTCCCATATTTATAATTAACGGCAAATACGAAAATTCATCATGTTGTATTTTCGTAGTTTTTTGTATTAAAAGCTACTATTTTCCTAAAATCAATATCGTGTCTATTCCCATTTTAGATACTGCTTACGCAGAGGAAGACATCTCTGTAGCACCCAGTGCCATTATAAAGTTTGTATAAATGCTTTGTTATTACACTAAAATTTTTGCCAATACAAAATCCCAGCGTAACCAATAAGAGGAGTCTTTGCCACTCTATATTCTGAGACTCGAAAGTATCAAATTATAAAGCTTATTTTGGCATAGCTCCCTAATTGTAGCAAAACGACCAATCATTCTTAGTCGTGACTAATACATTAAGAATATTAAACAATAGTTGAAATTTTATCACATATAATATATGAAAGTTCAAATTTTTATTCATTCTAGGTGAGGAAAGTTACGCGTGACATCACCGCTAGAACTGGCAAAAACCGCCGAGTCTTCTCAAATTGCCGAATTCTTTCAAGAATCAGTGGGTAAATGGCGATCAGAACGGCGTTACTATACTCTGCCATCGGGAGAAACTCAGGAAATGGTGAGTATGATCGCCATCCGGTTTTTAGAACGGGGATGCGATGAATTGCAAAAGCTGGCTCAGATGCACAGTTTCCTCAATCTAGTTAGCTTGACATGTGGCGCTGAAGTAATTTGGGAAACTACAGATACAGCAACGGGAAGAAAGGAATCGAAAGGTTTAACGTTATTTGGGGCGTTGGGAACAAATTTATATCGCGATCGCGGTTTTGCGACATCCAAGCCAGTCTCCGCCCAATATTATTTCCCCAACCCCAAAACCCTTTGTTTGCGAACAGAGTATAACAATTCAGTCTTTGAGGAAGAATTAAAACTCATTGGCAGCAAATACCGCACTCGCCAGTCTATTATCTCTCGTGCTGGAGAACAGTTGATGATTGGTCAGTATTTAGAAAAGCGAGTTGACTGTTAACTGTTAACTGATTAACTCAAGTAGGAACGCGCATTTAGCGATAGCATCACACGTGAAATACCAGTGAAGAGAACGCTAACACCTACTAGTGTTCCAATCAGCCAGGGTGCATTGAATGGCCACTGAAACCAAATCATTGCGCCCAACACCAGAGTAATCACACCATCTCCTAGTACCCAAGTCCAGTTTTGTTGTGGACGTAACTTAAATGCTAGGAACAGCTCGAATACGCCTTCTGTTAATAAAAAGCTACCTAACAACAGAGTTAGCGTCAGAATACCTGTTTGGGGGTAAACAAATAGCATCACGCCAGTTGCAATATAAAGTCCACTTAACAACAACTTCCAAACGAATCCGCCCTTATCACGTGTTTGGGTAGCGTAAACTAGCTTGGCAAATCCAGAAGAGATGAGAATTAACGCCAGCCAAGTCTCTGCAAAAATTGTGGAAATTGTTGGTAAGGCGATCGCAATAATCCCCAGGATAGTTAAGAGAACACCAATCACTAGCGATCCATTAATATTCTTTTTGATATCTTCAGAAGCATTAGTTGTCATAAAATTTTTGCCTATGCTTAAGCTAACTCTAGGATTAAGAGTAGGGAATTTTGACAAAAAAAGGTAGAACCCTTAGATATACGCCAAGTAGTAGCTTTTACTCTACTTTTAGGCATAGTTGCGGGTAATTGCCAGGAAATACTGTAATTAGGTGCGACTGCGCTCAAGGCAAACCCGACACACAACTAAGGGCGGGGAAACCCCACCCCTACGGGCTTTGCGATTTAAAACTGTATCTGACTGATTTGAAAACCGCTATATATATGGGTATCTAGGGCGATCGCAGTTGCAACTCAAAGCCTGGTAAAATCTCTTCCCCAGATAGTATGGCTGGTATTTTAACTACTTCTACAGGCTGACTTGGTCGATAAATCTCTACCTGTTGATCTTGAGGATTAATCAGCCAACCCAAACGCAAGCCATTTTCTAGATATTCCTGCATCTTATCTTGCAGAGGTTGGAGTCGGTCACTTTTAGACCTGAGTTCAATGACAAAGTCTGGCGTAATGGGCGGGAATTTTTCGCGTTCTTCAGCAGTTAGTGCTTCCCAGCGTGCTAATTTTATCCAAGCAGCGTCGGGAGAACGTTTTGCACCATTTGGAAGCCTAAAAATAGTAGAGGAACTAAAAACTATTCCTAATTTGGTTTGGCGATTCCAAATTTCTAAGTCTGTAATTAGCCCTGCTTCCCGATTTCCGCTTTCTCCCCCCACTGGTGTCACAATTATCAATTCTCCTGTCGCACTCTGTTCTAAATTTAAATCCCGATTTGCCATGCAAAGTTGATAAAATTGCTCATCGGTGAGGTGAACAATTGGCTCTAGATTTACCACAACTGTATCCATAGCATTTTTCCTTTCCTGCTTCTTGAGACTATTCTCGCAAACAATTTCTAAGCGATGAATTGCGTTCACAGGCAATAGGTTATGGCTAAGTGCTGCAGCTACGCCTGTCGTAGACATCGCTCTCAAAACTTCTATTTTTTAGCTCAGAACTCGGAACTTCCACCTCAGAACTCGGAACTTCAATAGACCTCTTGCATAAATGCTTAAATTGTCATGTTGAGCGGAGCGAAACATCTGGTGAGATTCTTCTCTCCACTGCGTTCCGTTCAGAATGACATTCCTGATTTTTTGACTTTTGCAAGAGGTCTAATAATAGAGACTGGTTAAGAATTTCCTAATTCCCAGTCCCCAGCGTTGCACTGAGCTTGTCGAAGTGTCCCCAGTCCCTAGTACAGTGCGGCGGAAATAAGCAGACCATTCTCAATCGCTAAAAAGCTTACTCCATATTACTTTTGACTTTTGACTTTTGACTTTTGACTTCCGCCTTGCGGTACTAGTCCCCAATTAATAATGACTTGCTGATTTGCGATGATGCACGGCTGTGACACCATCTTGATTTAACACTTTGCCATTTTTAATGGTTGCATAGACCAGCCAATGATCGCCTGATTCTAGGCGATTTTGTACAGAACACTCCAGGTATGCCAAAGCATCATTGAGAATGGGAGCGCCGTTTTCGGCTTCTGTAAAATCAACACCAGCAAATCGGTCTTGTGCGGGGCCAAAGGGTTTAAGGAAGTGTTTCATCAACCCTAAATGATTACCTTCTTTGAGAATATTCAGGACAAATTGATTTCCGGTGTGTGTTAGGGTTTCTACTGCTCGTTCTTTGGCGACGGCGATGGTTAAACCAGGGGGGTTAAAACTGGCCTGCACAACCCAGGATGCTAACATAGCGCTGGAGATCTCGCCCTCCTTGGCGGTGACTACGCAGAGGGAATTCACAATCCTACCTACGGCTTGTTCGACGGTGGTAGCGGGGACACTTTGCGCTCGCACTTTTCTGGCTTTCTTTAGTGCTTGAGCAAAATCAGTTCCAGCTTCTTCACAAAGTTGCAGGGTGACATCATTGGGTTTAAATTTGACGCGGATGGTATCGAACCCAAACTGATAACCTGCATCTTTAAGTTTACCTTCAATTAAATCAACCGCTTCCCCACTCCAGCCAAAGGAACCAAACACACCTGCTAATTTATTGTTAGTAGCGGTGGAAAGTACAATGCCTAAAGCTGTTTGCACTGGTGTGGGTGCATGTCCGCCAAGGGTGGGAGAACCAATGATGAAGCCTGCTCCCTTTTCTACAGCCGCACGGATATCTTCTGGGTCTGTAAATTCACAGTTAATTGATTCTACAGCTACGCCGGCTTTGGTGATGCCACGGGCGATCGCCTGGGCTAAAGTCGCTGTATTGCCATAGGCTGATGCATAAATCAATGCAACTGTCAAGTCAGCAGACGTTTGCTGTTGACTCCAGTCCCGATAAGCTTTGGTTAGTTCGATTAAGCCATAGCGCACCAAAGGCCCGTGTCCTGTGGCGTACAATCTGGCGGGGAAATCGGCAAGTTTTTCTAAAGCTGTTTCTACTTGGCGGGCGTGGGGTGCCATCAAGCAATCAAAATAATAACGGCGGTCTTCGTTAATTGTTTCCCAACCTTCATCAAATACCTGATCGCCGCAAATATGCGCCCCAAATAACTTATCTGTGTAAAGTATTTCTGTTTGTGGATCGTAGGTGCAAAGTTCATCTGCATAGCGGGGATTGGGGGTAGGAATAAATTGCAAATGATGCCCTTTTCCTAAATCAAGGGTTTCTTCCCCCCGCATCACAATAAGTTGTAAATCGGGATTGTCTAACAATCCCCGCAAATTTTTCGCCCCTGGATTGGAAGCAACAAAAGTGATTTGTGGTGCAAGTTTTAGCAAAAGCTTTAATGTTGCAGCACGGTTAGGATTGACGTGACCGATAATTACATAATCAATAGCTTTAATATCAAATCGCTGCTGTAAAGCTTCCAGGTAAATTTCTGTAAAAGTCTCCCCTGGAGGATCAATCAGGGCTATTTTGTCCCCGTGAATCAAATAAGAATTAGCAGTCGTTCCCTTAGCTAGGGCATATTCAATTTCAAATCTTAATCTTGACCAACTGCGCGATCGCAGTACTGTTGTATCTGTCCCTATCGGGAGTATTTGAACGTCACGGGGTTTATTTATTGACATGACTGTTTAAGTAATAGGGAATATGAACCGGGGCGTTGAGAATTGCGTATTGGGCATTATAAATTGGGTATTGGGCGTTGAGAACTGCATATTGGGCATGGGAAATTGAGTATTAGGCATGGGGAATTGGCTATTGAAATTGGTGATTAGGGGGAAAGTATCAAAATAATTATTCATCACTCATCCTTATATAGAAATCTGGTTTGATTTGGCAAAAATTCCCTACACTGGGGAATTAAGTGTAGCAATGCCTACTATATATAGGTTCTATGGGGCATTGCCTTACTTAAGTGTATTGCAAAAATCAGATATGCATCCCATATTTGATGAGTGAATTAGTTCCTGGTTATGACTGAAATCTGGGAATATTTTCAGCACTAAACTGCTTACCATAAATACAATATTCCCCATGCCCTATTCCCTAATAGTGATTTCCCACTTTGCGGTGGTGGACTGCAGTCAATGCTTCTGGTTTAGAAACTCGTCCAGCGTAGACGGTGCTATATACTGCCCAGTGATCGCCGCAGTCCATCCGGCTGGCGACTTCGCACTCGATGTATGCTAAGGCATCAGTGAGGATGGGGGCACCATTTTCGGCGCTTTGGGTTCTCACACCTTCAAAACGGTCAGCACCAGGGGCGAACCGCTTTAAAAAGTGCTTCATGAGTGCTTGATAATTGCCTTCTTCTAAGACGTTGAGAACAAAGCGATCGCCTACTTGCATGAGTGATTCTATCGCCCGATCTTTGGCTACGGCAATGGAAAATCCCAAGGGTTTGAAGCTAGCTTGACTTACCCAAGAGGCTAGCATGGCGCTGGAAACATCACCTTTTTTGGCGGTAATTATATACAGTCCACCGCTGAGTCTACCTAGGGCTTTATCTAAGTCAGCACCCAGAGATTTCATGGCTTTGATGCTGCGATCGCGTGTTACCCATTGTCCTAAGTCTGTTCCTGCTTCTTCACACAGCTTGTAGGTGTTTTCTGTGGGTGTTTGTTTAATCCGAATTGCAGGAAAAACTTCTGTTAAACCCAAGTTACGAAATTTACTCAGTAACGGATCAATCGGTTCATCATCTCCACCGCCAGTTTCAAATACGCCTATAGCTTGCTTTTCTTTAGCAGATCCTAAAACTGTACTGAGGGCAGCTTGGATGCTAGCAGCACTGGTAGTCGGAGGTAGACCAACAACTATTCCCGCACAACGGCTAACTAGTTCTCGCAACTCTTGTAAATCTACTTCAGTGCCCAAGTCTACAATTTCTACGGCAACACCAGTTTTACCGATCCCGTTGGCAATAGATTGAGCCAGGCGATCGCTATATCCATATTCAGAAACGTAAAATATCCCAACTACAGTTTCTGCTTTGGTTTGGGTTTGACTCCACTTGCGGTATCGTCCTGTTAATTCTTCAACATTGTGATATAATAGCGGACCGTGTCCAGTAGCGATCATCTTCACAGTTGGCAGTTCCCCCATCCGCTTCAAGGCAGACAACACAGACCGCGCATTCGGCCCCATCAAGCAGTCGTAGTAATATTTAAAATCTGGTTCAATAGTTTTTAAATCTTCGTCAAAGGTGCTATCGGAGCAATAGTGCAACCCAAAAGCATCACAGGTGTAGAGAGTTTGGGTTTTGTGGTCGAAGCTAAAGATGGTGTCAGGCCAGTGTAAATTGGGGGCAATGACAAATTCAAATTCGTGACCATTGCCGATATTTAGGCGATCGCCATTTTTCACAATTTGCCGTTTAAATGGCTGATGCACCAAATTTTCTAAAAACTGAATCGCCACTTTAGAACCAACAACAGTGATTTCTGGCGCTAGTTGTAACAAATCTTTGACTAAGCCGCTGTGGTCTGGCTCGGTGTGGCTGACAATTAAATAATCAATCTCAGATAGGTCGATTAATCCGGTGAGGGTATCAAAATACAGCTGGCGAAACTTTTCATGAGAAGTATCAACTAAAGCAGTCTGCTCACCACGGATCAGAAATGAGTTGTAGGTAGTACCGTTTTGCAGCCCAAACTCAATATCGAAGCGATCGCGATCCCAATCCAAAGAGCGAATTGCTGTAGTGTGTTCAGCAATTTCCACAGTCTGTATGGTGAGCCTTTTTTCAATTTTTTCGGTGAGCGCTACCATAACTCGCCTCCTTGACAAATGAGTATTTTTTCCTCTTGCTTTATTGTGACACGGGTTGTTTGTTAAGTTTTATTAAAAAATCTATGGATGACTTAAAAAATTCAAAACTGTGAGAGAGACTACTTGGCTAGCTTTGATGATTGGCAATTCCCGACTGCATTGGGCGTTATTTATCAATGACACCCTAGACTCAGCTTGGGATACCGATTATCAGCCTGAGTCAGTTATACAGCGTATGGCTCAATGTCTCACTTTAGAAGACTTACCGCCAGAAATTTTTCCACCCAGTCACAAGAGAGGGAGACGAGGAGGAATTTCTTCGTCATCATCCCCTCTCCCCCTCTTCCTCGCTTCTGTGGTTCCTAGTCAAACCGCACTCTGGCAAAATTATCCTCATGTTCGCATTATTACCTTAGACCAAGTACCCATCAAAGGACTGTATCCCACATTAGGAATTGACCGTGCTTTAGCTTTGTGCGGTGCAGCAATGACTTGGGGTTTGCCGATGTTGGTGATTGATGCGGGGACTGCACTGACTTTTACAGGTGCGGATACTAACCAGTGTTTAGTTGGTGGGGCAATTTTACCGGGATTAGGATTGCAATTTGCGACTCTTAATCAAAAAACTGGACAATTACCACAAGTAGAGACGGGAAGAGTTTCGCTACCCCCACGCTTTGCACTCAATACACCAGAAGCCATTCAAAGTGGAGTGATTTATACCCTAGTGGCTGGAATCAAAGATTTTATTGCAGCGTGGTGGGAATTATTTCCTGAAAGTAATATCGCTATCACTGGAGGCGATCGCTTGTTATTGGTAAATTATCTTGAGGCGTTGGATAGTGCGATCGCTAAACGATTAATTATTGAACCAAACTTGATTTTTTGGGGAATTGGCAAAATCATGACAAATAATTAATCAAAAACTGACTTTTCAATGCAAGCACACAGCCCTAGGCAAAAATAGCCTAAGATTAAGAAAGAATTTTACCACTAGTGAAACTATGCCCAAAACTTCACAACTAGATGTAATAATGCAGCAATTGGATAACCTTTCTGTAGAAGAACTACTAGCAGTGAGGGCAAAAGTCGATGCGTTGATTGAGGGAAAATCCTCACTGTTGTTAAAAATTCTGAGTTTTGGAAGTTACACTATGCCGACCACTGTTTCCAGTGATATCCGAGACATTGATGTTGCATCTGTACTAACGTCTGAAATTCCAGGATCAAGTATAAGAGGTCTACTCAGGTCTGCTATCATCTCAGGAAACTTAGGACACAATAACCTACAAGCATATCAAGTTGTCCAATTTTTTAAATTAGCAGTAAAAGAGGATGATTCTCTAGAAAAGGTTATAGAACTAGTTGATGAATGGATAGCTGATGAATCGGGATATGATGAGGAAATTTATCCTCAAATTGAGACAGCTTTGAACTAACATCAACAATCCTCATAAAACCTAGATGGGTAGAGTCATATTGCTAGATACTCATCCCCTGAGTCAAGTAACACATCCAAAAGTAGATCCAAAAATTCAACTGTGGTTACAATCGCTAAGGGAAAACGAAACTGTTATACGTGTACCAGAAATAGCTGATTATGAACTGCGGCGGGAACTACTAAGACAAGGAAAACAGAAGAGTATCGATCGTCTGAACAAACTTAGCCAAATTTGTCTCATACCATTGACTCCTGAAACTATGCAAAAAGCAGCCGAATTATGGGCTTGGGTGCGAAACCAGGGGAAACCTACAGCCAGTAATGACAGCTTAGATGGTGATGTAATTCTTGCTGCTCAAGCAATTATCCAATTGAAAAATTTTAATGAAGTCATAGTTGTAACCACAAACTTAAAACACATATCGCGGTTTGAGAGTGAAGGAATACTTGTAGCAGATTGGTACCAAACTCTTAGCTATTTAACTAAGTAGAAAAGACAAAATACAGCGTAGATATTTCTCCTTATTTATCATCGCTCTAACTACAAACGCCCTATTAGCGGAAAAACTCAGCCACTTCACACCTAAAATCTGGCAAGAGGGGAGAAATCAGAGTATCGGTAGCGAAAAGCGTCGCCACAAGCCGCAACAGAGCATCTTGACGGCGATAGACTTCGAGTTGCTGGATGCGCCAATCGAGAATCCAATATTCCTGCACGCCCCGTTCTGCATAGAGTTTGAGTTTAGTTTCGCGATCGCGGCGTTCATTCTGTGTCCCCGGAGAGAGTACTTCCACAATCAGTTCGGGCGCAATGGTGAAGTGTCCTTCTTCATCAACTCCAACTACCAAGCGCTTTTGGCTGATCCATACCACATCGGGAATCACATTATCGGTATCATCAAAAATAACTCCAGGTGTCGGCACTGTTTCCCCTAATTTCGATGCCGATGACCAGGTATTCAAAAGACTGCAAGTCTGTCCAATGGCTTTTTGGTGCTTCCAATGAGGTGCGCGGGTTATGAGAAGATGTCCATCAATGATTTCGTAGCGGTTGCTGCTCTCCGGTAGAAACTTGAGGTCTTCAGTTGTCCAATAGACGCGATCGGCTGCTGATGTCATATGGAGCGATGGAATGCAATGGACAGTGTCTTTATAATACTCGATCTCTAAATTCAAGCAGTCATCTTGAAGAGTTGAGAGCCAAATTATTACCCATAACAAATGACAAACAACAAATCACCAATTCCCATGAATAAAATCCTGAATATCTCCAGCCACAACCCCAGCCGAAGATTCTGGTAAATCGTTACCGGCGTGGGCAATAATTTTAAAATCGACTTGAGGAAGCAATTGAGTGTAAGTCTGACTTTTTGCTAAAGCGTTTGGCGTGTCTTTACCGCCTTGCAAAACTAAAACTGGAACTTCAATTAAATACAATCGGTTTTGTAGTAATTCTGCAGCAATTTCTGGCTGCTGCCTTTGAAATAATAAATGGCTGGCTATCGGATATTGTAAAAAGACTTGGCGTTGCTGCAAATCTTGTTCTATTTTTTCGTGCAAACCCAGAATTTTAGTTAAGGGACGAAGTAGCTTTAATATCTTAACTAACAAAGGTGACAAGTTAATTAAGCGTCGCAATTTCTGCAAATATTTTTCTTGTCCTTCTATCTCTACACCTTCTGGAGACAGCAATACTAAACTGTGAACTTGTTCTGGATACTTTAAAGCATAGCTAGCAGCAATCCAGCCTCCTAAAGAATGCCCTACTAAATATACTTTTTCTAACTTCAAGGCGTGTAGGAATTCAGCTAGACACTCTACTTGTAAATCAATTGAGTGATGAATGTTAGGATTTTCAGACTCACCAAATCCTAATAAATCTGGTGCAAAGCAATGAAATTTTGGTGATAGCGATTCTATTATTGATACCCACTGACTACTATCGTTCCAAGAACCATGTAAAAAGATTACGGGAATTCCTGCACCAGCTTCACGCCAGAATAATAGCCCTTGGGAGAGCTTTCTTCGGGAGATATAAAATAGCGTATCCATCTGAATTTTAGAATTAAGTTTTGGTAGATATAGGAATCCGATTTGATTATTGAAAAAATCTCAGTATCTGTAGTATCTGTAGGGTGGGCAATGCCCACCATATTCCTAGTTTTGGTGGGCATTGCCCACCCTACTATGTACATGTATTTCAAAAATCAAATACTAGCCCTAAAAGTAAATCTTAGATGAAAATCCCAATTTTAACTATAAACAAGAATTGATAAACGCCGATAAAACTGTTAATTATCTGCGTTTATCTACACCTATTTGTAGTTTAAAATCCCCAACTAACATTATTGTTATGCCAGTGTTGTCAAGCCATTTAAATAGTCTTGCAACTGCCGAGAGTGATCGTGAGACATCGGTTCCGGTGGTAGGGCGTTGAGAGAGAAAGCTCGGATTTCCATAACTTCTAAAGTGTCCTGGACTTCCATTGTCCCGTCTACTTCTGCTTCTACAACAACACAAATAGAATGGATTCTGGGATCGCGGTCTGGTGAAGAATAAACTCCCACCAGCCGTTGAATTTTTACCAAATTTAGTCCAGTTTCTTCATGCAATTCTCGGTGGACTGTAGTAGGAATATCTTCTCCCCAGTCTACCATGCCTCCAGGTAACGCCCAGCGACCATCGTCGCGCCGTCGAATCAGGACAATCCGACCGTCGGGTAAAATCGGGATGATACTAGTACCAGTAATGGGATGACGGAATATTATACCCAGTACTGTTTGTCCAATGCGCCAGAGGCTACGTGTGGACTGGACAGCTGCCGCAAAAAAAGCAAGAACGTTCAATCTTCAAAATATATGGGTTGTATTCGATGATTCCCTACCACTTAACATAGACTCAACTAATGCAGTGTTGAGTTGTGTTTACCACAAAAATGTTTGCGGTTTGGGATGTTATTCTAACGCTGCCGTAGAATACACCAATTTTAACATCTACCACAAGAATAGATTAGTATATTTTTACACCCTAAGACTGATATGTTCAGTTTTTTTATTCTGTACCTAGCATCCGCCTGGTTAAGACCTTCGCGTAGGACGTGGGTCTTCTTTTTGTTCAAGCTAAAATTCTTGCAAGAGATTATTTGCCCGTAATTGCTAACCGGAGAATAACGCTGACTTCTATTGACACAACAAAATTTAATGCGATAGAATGATATGCTGTTTAAAGCGCTTTGAATGCTAGACTAGGCTGAAACTATATCAATAACATCGGTAGCTAATATTGCCTATGTAATGCCTAGTTGCCGTTTTTTGTTGTTTATTTAATGAGGTGAATATGGCCAAGCGCCGCAATCCGAAAAAAGAAAAGGCGCTACGGAACCAGGCGTATGCCAGAAAGTTTCGTAAACGGACGACTACAGGAAGAATGCAAAGAAGGTTCCAACAAAGACCACCGAAGAGTGAAGAAGATGAAGGAGCAGCAACAATTGATGCTGAATAAGGTATCTATAGCAGGGAACGGGTAATAGGGAACAAGCTTCGCCGCTAGCCTCGCCTTAGCGTTCGACGGCTCGACTGAGCTATCACGGTTCCGCTGAGGTCACTAAAGGTGCCGAAGTCCGAACGGGAGCAGGTTTGAAATTCTCGTGGCATCCATGTTTTCTTATTAGAGAACTCCACAAAAAGAAATGCCCAATGTCATTCTGTTGCTTGCATCCCGCAGGGTACGAAACGAAGTGTAGTGTACCCCGTAGGGGATCTTGCTACGCGCAACGTTCCGAAGGAAAGAATCCCTGGAGATGCTACCCTGCGGGAAGGCTAACGCCTACGTTTCGCTTTGCTACACTCAGCATGGCAAGACAGGATCATTTATTTTGTGGCTTACTCTTAGTTCATGTCCTCACACACCTAGCAACTGCTATAAAATCCTTGCTTTTTGATTTTTCTCATCTTTAGGGCGTATATTGTGTACGCCCTTATTTTTTTGTGAGGAAAAGGGGCAAAGGAGAGGAATTTTCCCCCCTTTCTCCCTACCATTACCTATCCTCTAATGCAGCGCGGGCGGTAAGAAGTTCTTCCCTTACCTGTGCAAAACCAGTGCCACCATAGCTATTACGGGCGGCTACTACCTGACGAGGGGATATCGCCTCATAAATATCCGCTGCAAAAGCTGGGTGTAGTTGTTGCCATTCCTCCAAGCTTAAATCTTTGAGGAGTTTACCTGCTGTGATACTAGTTTTTACTACTTTGCCGACGAGGTTATAGGCTTCTCGGAACGGAACACCCCGCGCTGCCAAATAATCTGCGACATCGGTAGCGTTAGAAAAGTCTTCTGTGACTGCTTGAGCCAAGCGTTGGGTGCGAAATTCTAAACCTTCTTGTAACAAAATTGTCATTGCTTCCAGACAAGCTTTAACGGTGTTAACACTATCAAATAAACCTTCTTTATCTTCTTGCAAGTCTTTGTTGTATGCCAGGGGTAGCCCCTTCATAATCACCAACATCGCCTGGAGATGTCCAAATACACGCCCGGTTTTCCCCCTGACTAATTCTGGTACGTCGGGGTTTTTCTTTTGGGGCATGATGCTAGAGCCAGTGGCGCATCTATCTTTGAGGGTGACAAAGCGGAATTCTTCTGATGACCAAAGAATAACTTCTTCCGAGAGGCGACTGAGGTGAACCATAATCAAGCTAGCAGCACAGAGAAATTCGATCGCAAAGTCGCGATCGCTCACTCCATCAAGGCTATTAGCATAAATGCTTTTGAATTGCAAGAAATTGGCTGTGTAGTGGCGATCTATAGGGAAAGTTGTTCCCGCCAAAGCACCACACCCTAAAGGTGAGATATTCACACGGCGTTCCACATCTCCTAGGCGTTCCCAGTCGCGTTGCGTCATCTGAAAGTACGCCAAAAGATGGTGCGCTAAACTTAGGGGTTGGGCACGTTGCAAATGAGTATAGCCAGGAATCAGAGTCTCAACGTTTTTTTCAGCTATATCTAATAGAACAGTTTGAAATTCTCGTAAATGGCTTTTAATTTGTTGGATTTGGTCGCGGAGGTAGAGTCTAGTGTCAGTACCTACTTGGTCATTACGCGATCGCGCTGTATGCAGCTTTTTACCTACATCACCAACAATTTCTGTCAATCGCCGTTCCACAGCAAAATGCACATCTTCAGCATCGACACCAGGCTGAAATTTGCCTTGGCGATATTCCTGGCGAATTTGTTCTAAACCTATAAACAGTTGCTCTCCCTCTTCGGGGGAAATAATCCCAGTATGAGCCAGCATTTTCGCATGAGCTTGAGAACCGGTTAGGTCATATTCTATTAATTCAATATCAAAACCTATACTGGCATTAAAACGGGCGATCGCCGGATGCAACGCTGATTCAAATCGCTGACTCCAAGTTTGTTCTTTGGTCATAATTTAGGTACTGGGTACTGGGTACTGGGTACTGGGTACTGGGTACTGGGGATTGGTTAACAGTCAAGGATTATTCTCTCACTCCCTCACCTCCCAATTCCCCATGCCCCATTCCCTTTGAGTATCAACCGTAACTAGTTAGATTCCGAATCATATAGCCAATGACCAAACCAATCAACAGTGCCCAAACTTGACCTGTCTGGATAAAGTGGTTCCAAGCTTTTTGCATCTGATCAATAATGTTTGGATCAGTAATATTTTGTGCCAGCAGAGAGGCATTCACGGGCAAATGCCAAAATAACTGAGATATCGAATCGCTGAAGTAGTGCATGTTTGTTATTTGTCAGGAATCAGGAGTCAAGAGTCCAGGGTCAAGAGTCAAGAGTTATTTCTCCCCCATTCCCTATTCCCTGTTCAATGACCTTAATGTCATAACCTCAAGATGTAGGCTTTGCCAACCGCAATTTCTCGGCTGTTCGCAAAATTTGCCCTGCTAACACTGCTGCACCAAAGCCATTATCGATGTTTACTACACCAACTCCAGCTGCACAAGAGTTAAGCATTGTCAATAGAGGTGCCAACCCACCAAAACTTGCACCATAACCGATGCTGGTGGGTACGGCAATCACTGGACAATCCGCCAAACCTGCAACCACGCTGGGTAATGCGCCTTCCATCCCTGCTACTACAATCAACACCGATGCTGACTCAATTACATGGCGGTTATTCAGCAGACGGTGAATACCCGCAACACCGACATCCCAGAGGCGCTGGACACGGAATCCAGAAAGTTCGGCAGTGACAGCTGCTTCTTCCGCAACTGGTAAATCGGCAGTACCAGCCGAAAGAATGCTGATTACACCCTCAAATTGTGGTGCGATGTCAAGGGGTGTAATGGCACAAATTCGTGCTAAATCGTAGTATCGCAAACCTTTAACCTTCGATTGCAGTGCATCGTACACTGCTGGTTCAATTCTGGTTGCCATCACCACCGGATTGCGATCGCGCATCACCGCTATAATTTGAGCAATTTGATCGGGAGTTTTACCCGGCCCCCAAATCACTTCAGGAAAACCAGTTCTTAAATGACGATGGTGGTCAATTTTGGCAAACTCACCCACTTTTTCATAAGCTAAGTCTTTGAGTGAGTCTAATGCCATATCTGGAGATACTTTACCATTGGCAACCGCTTCTAAGAGCGATCGCAAAGCTTCAGGTTGAGTCACGGCTATTTGGGGATTGGGGGATTGGGGACTGGGAATTGGGGATTGGGGAATTGGGAATTGGGGATTGGGGACTGGGGATTGAGGACTAGGGACTGGGGAATTGGGAATAACTCCTGACTCTTGACTCCTGACTCTTGACCCTTGATCCTTGACCAATTCATTATCTACTTTGTGACCTTGATTTCATGAATGTTCCAGAATGCGCCGCCAAGGGCAGAGAAGTTAATACCTTCAAAGCGATCGCGCACTGCAGACAAGGAATAGGCATTAACCAAATGAATCAGAGGTAAATATTCTTGAGATAGCTGCTGCGTTTGCACATAAATTTCTTTGCGTTTAGCGTCGTCTAACTCCCTTGCTGCTTTAATATAAAGTTCACCAATTTTCGCTTCCCAAGGAGATGCTTCCCAACCCTCAACTGGCTTTTGCCCTGCTTGGGGTTTCTGATTAAATAGATGTGATCCCCCTTGAGGAGACCAAAGATTAGCACTATCATTTGGTTCTAATCCAGCACCAAATCCAATCAATCCAGCATCAAAGTCTAAGGTGTTAGTAATTTTGTCTGTGTATGTATTCCATGCTAAAGGAGTGAAATCTACTTGAATACCAATTTTGCTCAAGTCCTGTTTTATCTGTGTGCCTATGGCTTCACGGATCTTATTACCAGCATTTGTGAGCAAAGTAAAGCGAACGCGATTCCCTTGAGTATCGATTAACTGATCCTGTTCGTTATATTTAAATCCTGCTTTTATTAACAGTTGCTTTGCTTTTTCTGGATTATGGTCATAGGCTTTTAAGCCGTCTTTAGGCGAAATATAATAGGGACATTGCACCGCCAGTGGTGAATCTTGGAGTTTACCCAAACCACGGTATGTATTGTTAATCATTGTTTGCCTATCAATCGCATAGGCTACTGCTTGCCGAAATTCTACAGTATTAAACCAACGTGATTTAATAGGATCAACCAATGGCTTGCCGTCTCTTTTACCTTTATTTAAATTGAAGAATATAAAAGTTGTACTAGGACTAGATCCCCCATTATAAATTTTAAAATTCCCTTGCTTTTCTTGCACTTTGAGCAAAGAAAAATATTCTGGCGTCACCCCTACATTATCTAAACCTCCAGAACGAAATTGCAGTAAGGAAGTATCTGTTGATTCTACGATTTGCCAAACAATTCGTTCTATATAAGGCTGGGGATTCCCTTGAGCATCTTTGCGCCAGTAGTAAGGATTGCGTCGAAAAATTAAACGTTGGCTAGTGTCGTAGCGTTCTAGTTTGTAAGGACCATTAACGATTAATTGATCTGGTGGAGTATCAACACCCCACTTCGTTAGAAATAGTGGTTTTCCTTCGCTATCTTTTGTTTTTACCGATTTTTCGAGGGCATGAGCAGGTAAAATTGCATTGGCTGTAGCACTACTTAAGAAAGGGGCAAATGGTTCTGGAGTAGTGAATTCAACCCGCCGATCATCGATTTTTTTGACAGTAGGAAATTTACCTTTTTCTCCAATCCTTAGTGTGTCTCTCACGTCAGTAGGAATTGCTTCGTTGAGGTAAATATCGTTGTAACTAAATATCACATCATCTACTGTTAGTGGTTGCCCATCAGACCATTTCAAATTCTCCCGCAGAGTAAATACAATTTTTAATTTGTCATCGGAAATTTGCCATGATTCTGCTAAATTTGGCTCGATTTTACCAGTTATGGGATTTTGAGTAGTTAATCCTTCATAAGTCAACCCAAAAATGTTTGGTGACTCTTGGCTGAGAGGGTAATTAAAAGTTTTGGGATCACTGAGAATACTTTGTACTAATTGAGGTACTTGAGCGGCTGCTGTTTTGTAGTTAAGTGGGTTGCAAGCAGCAACTGTTATTGCAGTTACCAAACTAAGAATTATTAGTAGCCAAAAACGCTTAATTAAGGAAAATACACTAGCAAATTGCATAATTTAAATACACTAAAAGTGGAATTAATTTGATTGAGAAAGTGAGTACACCCGTAGGGGCACGGCAGTGCCCATACGTGTCAACTTAAGCCTTGGCGAATAGAATTCGCACGCCAGTTGCTACAACGGGGGGAACCCCCGCAAAGCACTGGCTTGGCTATACAAACGTTCGCCCTACAGCCCTTCGGGCATCCTACGGCGGGCGTTCCCGTTCGCGCAGCGTCTCCGTCAGGAGAAGGGTAGTCCGCCTCCGCGGACTAACGGAAAATTAAGGTTTTTTAACCTGCGGAGGCAGGTTTTGTCTGTGTAGCTGCGGTTTATAACCGCCGATTTCGCTTAAGTTGACACCAATGTGCCGTGCCCCTACGTGTCAACTTAAGACCTGGCGAATAGAATTCGCGGCTACTATGTAATTCATAGCGCTTGCCGGAGTTTTCTGGAATCCATTCCAGAAATTCTTTAACTGTTATTGGCTTAGTTAATGCTTGAGTCATGGCTAAATTCCTCAAAGGCAAATTAATCAGCAGCTATCAATAAAACCACAGCGTAAGCACATATACCTTCCTCTCTGCCAACAGGGCCTAGTTTTTCATTGGTAGTGGCTTTGATGCCAATTTGATTGGGTTGTAATTTTAAAACAGTGGCTAGCTGATCGCGCATCTTGTCAATATGGGGTTTCAATTTGGGACGTTCTGCTACCACCACAGAGTCAATATTTCCGATTTGCCAGCCGCGATCGCTAACTAGCTGATTTACTTGAGTTAACAGCACCAAACTATCCGCCCCTGCCCATTGGGGATCGCTAGGGGGAAAGTAATGACCAATATCCCCCAGGGATAATGCCCCCAACATGGCATCCATAATGGCGTGTGTCAGTACGTCAGCGTCACTATGCCCTAATAAACCTAGTTCGTGGGGAATTTTCACTCCTCCTAGAATTAAAGGGCGATCGCTCACTAGTTGGTGTATGTCGTAGCCGTTACCAATACGAATTTTAGTCATTTGTCATTAAAAAAGGGAATAGGCAATAGGCAATAGGCAATAGGTTATTCTCCCTCATCTCCCTGCCCCCTGCCCCCTGCCTCCTGCCCCTCTTCCCATTTTTCCAGGAGATCGGGACGGCGATCGCCTGTTCTTTGAATTTGCTGTTCGTAACGCCAGCGGGCAATTGCCGCATGATTGCCAGAGAGCAAAACATCAGGAACCTTCCAGCCGCGAAAATTGGCGGGACGAGTATATTGGGGATAGTCCAGTAACCCCTCCTCAAAACTTTCTGCAGTCAGAGACTCCTGTTTGGCTACAGTTCCTGGTATGAGCCTAACTACGCCATTAATCAGCGCCATAGCTGGAATTTCTCCGCCAGTCAGAATAAAATCGCCTAAGGACACTTCACGAGTAACTAAATTTAACACCCGCTCATCTACTCCCTCATAATGTCCACAGATCACTACTAGCTGATCGTAATTGGTGACTAACTCTCTTAATAGAGGCTGATTGATGGTTTGACCTTGAGGACTCATCAAAATGATCTCTCTGCGAGGTAAAGTCGGCAGTGATTCCACAGCAGTAAAGATGGGTTCTGGCTTCATCAGCATCCCTACCCCACCGCCATAGGGTTCATCATCAACTTTCCGGTGCTTATCAGTGGTAAAGTCTCTGGGATTAACCAAATGTACTTGAGCAATCTGTTTGGCTAAGGCTTTGCCCAGCAGCCCAGAACTCAAAACGGAGGTGAAACAGTCAGGAAAAAGTGTAACTATATCAAAGCGCACAGTTATTCGTATTCAAGAACACTAATCTAAAGAATGAATGTCTAGCCAAGACAATAAGCCAATGTTGGGTCAAACTAGAGATGAAATTCGTCAATAGTATCTAAAAGTAACAGAAAACTTAGATTCTTATGGGATCAAAAGTTTTTCTAATTACTTAATTTATGTTTAAATATTGTCACAACTCCATTTAAATTAATAATCTGACCAAGTTAACAACTTCCAGGATGCATCTAGCCTGCCTCAGCACAAAGCGTGTCCAGACCCGCTCGCCCCGCCCTAGGGCGCAGCCTAGCTCCCAACTCCAGAAAGCAATTCCAGCCCACCAAGCACTATTTTGTCAGTCTGGAATAAAGTGGACAGGTGAAAAACAAGGCGTTGACTTTGAAGATAACGACGGACACATAATAACTGAGGTTCTGTGTGGATCAAGCGAGAAGTTGGAGCAGTTGCAAGACAGCGCTGTCAAGAGAAGTCGGAATAGCTGCTGCTGATCTAAACTTTTTCTATCAGAGACGCTGCAGGAATGGGGAGGTTTTCCCAAACCAGACGACTGCTTTTCTTAAAGGACTTCTGCCGATACCAACTTCAAAAAAGTGTCCTCCCTCAAGATGCAAAGCACGAAAATATTCAGGTTACTGAACCTTGTTGAATTCACACGCCATTCGCCACAAGCCGGAGAACCCCTCCGGGTTCGGCAGTCCACTCGGTGGCAAAGCCCTTACGGGTTCAGCAGTCCCTCTACTTGGGGAACCCCCAAGATCGGTCTGCTTCACCGCACGTGTGGCTGCACTCACCGTCCAAGGCGATGGCTCCTGAAGTTGTTGACAGGAGAAACACAATGCCGCAATTAGAAGCTAAATCGCTGGAAATGAGGACACCCCAAGCAACTAAAACCGCCGTTCTGGTTATCGGAGGCGCAGAAGATAAAGTTCATGGACGCGATATCCTCAGAACTTTTTTTGGTCGTGCTGGTGCTAGTAAGGCCTATATTACAATTATTCCATCAGCCTCCCGCGAGCCAGCCATCATTGGTGGTCGGTACATCCGCATTTTTGAAGAAATGGGTGCTAACAAGGTTGAGATTTTAGATATTCGCGAACGGGAACAGTGCGAAGCCTCCCAGATTAAAGCATCCTTAGAAGCCTGTACTGGGGTATTTTTGACAGGAGGAGATCAATTGCGCCTCTGTGGTGTATTGTCAGATACACCAGCGATGGAAATTATTCGCCAGCGAGTCAGATCAGGGCAGCTTACTTTAGCCGGCACTAGTGCAGGAGCAGCAGTCATGGGGCATCATATGATTGCCGGCGGTGGTAGTGGTGAAACACCAAATCGCTCCCTAGTAGATATGGCAACAGGTTTGGGATTTATTCCCGAAGTGATTGTAGACCAACATTTTCACAACCGTAATCGCATGGGGCGATTAATTAGTGCGATCGCCGCCCATCCTGATCGGATCGGGATTGGTATTGATGAAGATACCTGTGCCGTATTTGAAAGGGATGGCTGGTTACAAGTTATGGGCAAAGGCAGCGTGACAATTGTTGATCCCACTGAAGTCACACACACAAACGAACCCCATGTAGGTGCAAATGAGCCTCTAACCATACATAATGTACGTTTGCACATCCTCAGCTACGGCGATCGCTTCCACCTGTATCAGCGAACCGTCCTACCCGCTGTACACCGCATCTCCAGCTGACGGAATCGAGTATCTGAGGTTACACTGACATTGATGGCATGTTTATTTCTTGCTGTAAAAAAATCATAGGAATACCATGTAAAAAGAAAAAACTGTTTGTGATGAACAGTTTAGCGGTCAATTCCAGTAAGAAACTAGAATTTTGGTTCCGAATCTCCATCTACCTATTCCCATGAGAATCCTCAAGATCCAGACCTTACGCGGCCCAAACTACTGGAGCATTCGACGCCACAAGCTGATCGTCATGCGCCTCGATTTAGAAACCCTTGCCGAGACGCCCTCGAATGAAATCCCTGGCTTTTATGAAGGATTAGTTGAGGCACTGCCAAGTCTGGAGGGCCACTATTGCTCCCCTGGCTGTCATGGTGGTTTTTTGATGCGAGTGCGAGAAGGCACCATGATGGGCCATATCGTGGAACATGTAGCCCTAGAACTACAGGAATTAGCCGGAATGCACGTCGGCTTTGGTCGCACCCGCGAAACCGCCACACCTGGAGTTTACCAGGTAGTGCTTGAATATCTAAATGAAGAAGCAGGGCGCTACGCCGGACGCGCCGCAGTGCGGCTGTGCCAAAGCATTGTCGATCGCGGACGTTATCCTAAAGCAGAGCTAGATCAAGACATCCAAGACCTCAAAGACTTCTGGCGCGATGCTTCCTTAGGCCCTTCCACCGAAGCAATTGTCAAAGAAGCCGAAAAAAGAGGTATCCCCTGGATGCAGCTTGGGGCGCGCTTTTTGATTCAGTTGGGCTACGGCGTCAACCAGAAGCGGATGCAAGCCACGATGACCGACAAAACCGGCATCCTAGGAGTAGAACTAGCTTGCGACAAAGAAGCCACTAAACGCATCCTCGCCGCCGCTGGAGTGCCAGTGCCCAGAGGTACGGTAATTAACTTCTTAGACGATTTAGAAGAAGCGATTGAGTATGTTGGTGGCTATCCCATCGTGATCAAGCCTTTAGATGGCAATCATGGACGTGGGATCACCATTGATATTAGAACCTGGGAAGAAGCTGAAGCTGGCTATGAAGCAGCCAGACAAGTTTCTCGGGCAATTATTGTCGAGCGCTATTATGTCGGGCGAGATCATAGAGTCCTGGTAGTAGATGGCAAGGTAGTCGCAGTCGCCGAACGTGTGCCAGCTCACGTAGTGGGCAATGGTAGATCCAGCATTGCCGAACTGATTGAGGAAACAAACCTTGACCCCAATCGTGGCGAAGGACATGATAATATCCTCACCAAGATTGAGCTAGACCGGACTAGCTACCAGCTATTGGAAAGACAAGGCTACACCCTCAACAGCGTGCCACCTAAAGGCACAATTTGTTATTTACGAGCCACAGCCAACTTAAGTACAGGCGGTAGTGCTGTAGACCGTACCGACGAAATCCACCCAGAAACCTTGTGGTTGGCGCAAAGGGTAGTCAAAATTATCGGTTTGGATATCGCCGGACTGGATATTGTGACTTCGGATATTAGCCGCCCCTTACGGGAGGTAGATGGTGTAATTGTCGAAGTTAACGCTGCTCCCGGTTTCCGGATGCACGTCGCCCCCAGCCTGGGTATACCCCGCAATGTCGCTGGCGCAGTGATGGATATGTTGTTTCCTAACGAACAATCCAGCACTATTCCCATCCTGAGTATCACGGGTACTAATGGTAAAACTACTACAACTCGACTGCTAGCACATATTTACAAGCAAACAGGGAAAGTAGTAGGTTATACAACCACAGATGGAACTTACATCGGTGATTACTTAGTGGAAGCAGGAGATAATACAGGACCCCAAAGCGCTCATGTAATCCTACAAGACCCGACTGTAGAAGTAGCAGTACTAGAAACAGCCCGTGGTGGGATTCTCCGCTCTGGACTAGGTTTTGAAGCTACAAATGTTGGTGTAGTATTAAATGTTGCCGCTGACCACTTAGGAATCGGCGATATAGATACCATAGAACAGTTAGCTGATCTTAAAAGTGTAGTTGCAGAAGCTGTACTTCCTGATGGTTATGCGGTGCTGAACGCCGACGATCGCCGAGTCGCCGCCATGTCAGAAAAAACTAAAGCTAATGTCGCCTACTTCACCATGAACCCAGACTCGGAATTAGTGCGAAAGCACATCCAAAAAGGGGGAGTAGCAGCAGTATATGAAAATGGCTATCTATCAATTGTTAAAGGTGATTGGACACACCGGATTGAAAGGGCAGAACAGATACCTTTGACAATGGGTGGACGTGCGCCATTTATGATTGCTAACGCTTTAGCCGCGAGTTTGGCTGCTTTTGTGCAAAATGTCACAATTGAGCAGATTCGCTCTGGCTTAAGAACCTTTCGGGCTTCAGTTAGTCAAACGCCGGGACGGATGAACCTATTCAATTTAGGTAAGCACCATGCTTTGATAGACTATGCTCACAACCCAGCCAGTTACGAAGCCTTGGGTGCGTTTGTTCGCAACTGGACTACAGGACAAAGGATTGGCGTAGTCGGGGGCCCAGGCGATCGCCGTGACGAAGATTTTGTCACCTTGGGCAAACTAGCAGCGGAAATATTTGACTATATTATCGTTAAAGAAGATGATGACACTCGCGGACGACCACGGGGATCAGCCTCAGAATTGATTACTAAAGGCATTACCCAAGTAAAGCCCAATGCCCGTTTTGAATCAATACTGGATGAAGCCCAAGCAATTAATAAAGGCTTGGATATGGCTCCTGATAAGAGTTTGGTGGTAATTTTGCCAGAAAGCGTCAGCCGCGCCATTAAATTAATTAGGGAGCGTGGTGTAGTTAAAGAGGAAATACAACAACAAAATACATCCACGACGATTGTAGACACTCAAAATGGGGTGACTCCTTCTTCCGTGTTTAATAAGCTGTTTTAGCCAGTCTGCAGCGACAATACAAGACTCCTGCTTTGCTGCAAATTTTAAATTCCCCTAAAGAAAGTTGAATATTATTTTTCCTGTTCTGGACTGTCGTCTTCACTGGGCTTTTTCAGTTCCTCCTGAAAACCTCGTAGAGTTTTACCCAGTGCATTACCCAGTTCGGGAATCTTTTTAGGGCCGAAAATGAGAATAGCGACTATGGCAATAACAGCAACTTCTGGCCACCCTAGTCCAAATAACATACACACTTCCTCTGAGAGCATCCTTAATTATAGTTAATTAAGGATGCTCACTGCTAATTTATGGACTACAGTGACGCGATCGCAATTAAATCAGTCATCAGTCATCAGAATCACGCTGAATTGAGATATTTAACCAATCGCTTAATTCATGAGCTAACCATTCAAGTTCTAATTCGGATTTAATCAGATTGTCATTACCGCCAAGTTGATATTTCTTTACTCCTACCCAAATATCTAATTGCGCTGCTACCTGAGTGCGATCGCCATCAGCATCTTTAGTAAAGTGTTGTGGAGTATAAACTAACTTAGTAATATTATCTCTGGAAGATGGACTAACACGACGAGTTTTAAATCCAAATAATTCATAAGTTAAGTCAATTTGTTGATGATCTAGATGCAGGCGCATACGCCCGAAGATAATAAACAAAAGAGCATAGATCATCAAGCCACCAGCAGCCCAAAAAGGCAGTGAGAACAAAGCAAAGGGGAAATTGATCGGAAAAGGTGCTGAGAGTGCGCCAGTCGTCCAAAATAACACAAACGAATTCCAAGCGATCGCCATCAAACCTAAGAACACCATCCACAGTTCAAAACCAGCCGCCGGAACAATAATTTCTAGAGCATCAATGTTCTTGCTGAGTTGAATTTTGCTATCCGCTGGTTTGCCGATAGTTAAAGCCGTGGTATTTTGCAATTGTGGAGATTCATCTAAAGCCTTGATTGCGTCACCAGCAGAACTCAAACGCCGTTCTAGGCTAGGTTCAATGATTCGCCGTAACCAATTACTCAAACTGGGGCTAAGATTCGCCGCGTCTTCAAACTGAATGCGAAAGTCCTTCTGAGGTAAATCTGCTGGATGAATCCCCGTTAACAAGTAAATTAAAGTCGCACCCAAGCTATAAATATCAGAGGCGGGGGCAGTACGTCCACCAAATTGCTCAGGTGGCATATAACCGTATGTTCCGACTACAGTCCTAGTTGCACCTTCCGTAGCGAGGACAGTTTGCACTGCACCAAAATCTATGAGATAAACTTGACCGATACTATTACCAGAGCGATCGCCTAATAAAATATTGCTAGGTTTAAGATCGCGGTGAATTACAGGTGGATGTAGCCCATGCAAATAAGCGAGAATTTCTAAAAGCGCTTTGGCTATTTCTTTAACTTCAGCTTCTGTAAAAGTCCGCCCATTTTGTAAGTATTGCTCTAGAGTTTGGGCTGGGATATAACTCTGTACTAGAGCAAATCCTTTGATGGTAGATGAGCTAACTTCAAAATAGTCTAAATAGCGAGGAATACAGGGATGTGACAAAGATTTTAAGGTTTCAGCTTCCCGCTCAAATAGCTTCAGGGAATCCCATTCAAAGTCACTACTAAAAAAGAGTAACTTGATGACGACTAATTCCTGGGTTTGTAAGTCACGAGCTAATAGCGTTCGTTGCCCCGCTTTTTTCAGCAATTGTCGTTGGACTTCGTAGCGATTATCTAATATTTCCGCCATCATTGCGATTACTTATAGCGCTGACTTGAAAGTGCTGAGTGCTGGGTGCTGAGTAAAAAATACTAGTCTCCAGTCCCCACTCCCTCTTTTGCAGTTCATGATGGCTACTTGATAGCTTGCCCTGATTAAGCGAACTGATATCTCTAGTATAATTATTTAACTCTATGCCCTCCCAACTTTGGCCTTATATTACCCCTGGTATTCCCGATGAATTGTTCGAGCATTTGCCAGGAATTCCCCTCAGCCAGCGAGAAGTCAGACTGCTGCTAATTTCCCAACTGCGGCTCAAACCCGATTCAGTGTTGTGGGATATTGGTGCTGGGACAGGTACAATTCCTGTAGAAGTGGGAATGCTGTGTCCACAAGGACAGATTATTGCGGTGGAAAGAGATGAAGAAGTAGCCAATTTGATCCGACGCAACTGCGATCGCTTTGAGGTGCAGAACGTCGAAGTCATTGAAGGTAGCGCCCCGGAGTGTTTGAAAGACCTGAAAATTCCTCCTCACCGCGTTTGCATTGAGGGAGGGCGTCCCATCCAAGAAATTCTGCAAGCAGTCTGGGAATATCTACCACCCACAGGTAGAGTTGTCGCCACAGCTGCTAATCTAGAAAGTCTGTATGCTATTTCTCAAAGCTTCTCCCAACTAAGAGCTAGGAATATCGAAGTCGTCCAATCTGCAGTCAATCGCTTAGAAATGCGTGGCTTTTCTCAAACCTTTGCCGCTGTTGATCCCATTTTTATCCTCAGTGGTGAGAAACTGGATTAGGGACTGGGGACTGGGGGCTGGGGACTAAGGACTAGGACTGGGGACTAGGGACTGGGGACTAGAGGGACTGGGGACTGGGGACTAGGGACTGGGGACTAGAGACTAGGGAGAAGAAGAGAAGGGAGTATAGAGAACAACTTAACCTAATTCCCAATTCCCAATTCCTAATTCCCAATTCCCAATTCCCAATTCCCAATTCCCAATTCCCAATTCCCAATCCCCAGTACCCAATCCCCAATCCCCAGTACCCAATCCCCAATCCCAAATACTTCTATGCCTTGGTCTCGGATTATTAGTGGAATTGTTGCGATCGCCCTTGCTCTATTTTCGACCCTGTTAGGGGGTTGGTATTTTACCATTATGGTTGCAGTTGTTGTCTTTTTGGGACAACAGGAGTATTTTAATTTGGTGCGGGCTAGGGGTATAGCTCCTGCGGCTAAAACCACCATATTTGCCAGCCAAGTTTTATTGGTAATTTGTACTCTTGATGGTAACTTAGCTGATGCTGTGATGCCCATAGCAGGAACATTCATTTGTTTTTATCTACTGTTTCAGCCCAAAATGGCGACGATCGCCGACATTTCCGCTTCGATTATGGGGCTATTTTATGTAGGTTACTTATCGAGTTATTGGGTACGATTGCGATCGCTTGATAGCCTTGCCAAGAGCAATATACCTTTAGGAGGTTATTGGCCAGCAGCCTGGACAGATATTCTAGACCAGAGGAATTTCGTTTCTCTACCACAAGGTTTGACGTTGACCGTGCTGACCTTCATGTGTATTTGGGCATCTGACATCGGCGCTTACACCATTGGCAAATTCTTCGGGAAAACTCGTCTGTCTGATATCAGCCCCAAAAAAACCGTTGAAGGCGCTGTTTTTGGCATTAGCGCCAGTGTGGCGATAGGTTTAGCCGGAGCTTATTACCTTCATTTACCCAGACCGCTCTACACTGGCATAGCCTTGGGTTTATTGATTGGGATTGCGAGTCTTTTGGGCGATCTCATAGAGTCAATGCTCAAGCGCGACGCTGGGGTAAAAGATTCCGGACAATTGATCCCCGGACATGGAGGTATCTTAGACCGAACCGACAGTTATATTTTTACAGCTCCGCTAGTTTATTATTTCGTGACCCTTTTGTTGCCTTTAATTACAGATTAGGGCATTGGGGAATAACTCTTGACTCTTGACCCTTGACAAATAAATCTTGACAAATGACAAATGACACAATTGTGTCTAGAAATATAATTTAAAATAAAGAATAAATCTTTTTAGGTTTTGATTTTTAATCAATCAGGGGTTAACGTTAATGCGCCCACGACACACTAACTTACCTGGGATCAGGATGAGTTCTTGGATATCGACCTCTGTCCCCAGATCCAGATTGTGCTGATGATTGCCCTCTACTAGTGTTACGGTGTTGTGTCTGATGTGAATAAGTGCTAGTTGCAACTCGTGAGCGTTGAGTAACTCTAAACCCACACAAATCTCCACAGGTGTGGATTCATTTTCAGTCGTGAGGATGCCTCGCAGTATAATTTGATTGTGATCAAGGATAATTTTTTGCCAAGTAATTGGCTTGGTTTTTGGTCTGTCTTCTGGTAAAAGTTTAACCAGTACATCTTTTAAAGCAGTGGATAATAAATCAGACGAGAGAGAATTATTTAGATCCTGCTCGTCGAGAACTAGCTCACCGGCTACGGGTACTGTTTCTAACAGACGTAATGGCTGTCCCTTAAGCACTGATCCGATATTGATGTGAATTTTTTCTGCCACAAGTTGAATTTGTCCAATGTGAAGACCTTGGTAAACAGCATGACTAGCAAAAATAGATACCCAGGGAACCCGCCCAGAGAGAACTTGACGATCGCTCGTTTTAATCTCCACTGCCAACTCAGATACTTGGCTAACTTGCGCTCTCAACCATAACTTCAAGGCTGTTGTGAGCATAGATGTAATAATTCGTACCTTGTTAGTACCTTTTGGCTCGGAATTTTGCTCTGACATCTCACCTCGATTTATGGGGATTAACTCAACTTTGCAGCTGACATTAAATAGCCTTTAAATGTAACATTTAAGGCTATTAACTACAAAATGCAAATATTATGATTTAAACGCTAGCGGAAAAAAAAGCACATTCTACATGGAGGCACGGTTACAAAAGATTTTAGCCCAGTGGGGTATTGCCTCACGTCGTGAAGCCGAGGAAATGATCAGGCGATCGCGTGTGCGGGTAAATGGCGTATTAGCACTTTTAGGTCAAAAAGTTGACCCTGAAAGAGATACCATCACCGTCGATGACGAGCCAGTGTCTGCTCAACAACGTCCGGCTCTGACGTATCTTTTACTGCACAAACCTGCTGGAGTGGTTTCTACTTGCTATGACCCCCAGGGAAGAATTACAGTCCTAGATTTATTACCGCCAGAATTACGAGAGGGTTCAGGGATTCACCCAGTTGGGCGACTAGATGCAGATTCCACAGGAGCGCTAATACTCACAAACGACGGAGAACTGACATTTTGCCTCACCCATCCACGCCACAGTATTCCAAAAACCTATCATGTTCTAGTCCAGGGACATCCCCCAGAAGCAGTGTTACAAATGTGGCGTCAGGGTGTGGTGTTAGAAGGGAGAAAAACCCGTCCGGCGGAGGTGCGCCTCATAGAAAGTTTTGCAGCACATAGTTGTTTAAAAATTGTTTTAAAGGAGGGACGAAATCGCCAGATTCGCCGTTTAGCCCAACAGTTAGGGCATCCAGTCATTAAACTGCACCGTATTTCTATAGGTCTAATTCAATTACAAAATTCAAAAGCACCCTTTTTAAAAGAGGGTAAATATCGTTCCCTAACAGACGATGAGATTCGCTTTTTGCAAAAGCAGATCCAGCAAATACCTATTAAAGATTCAGCTGAGTTAAGGAGTGTAACAAAGCATGAAGTGGCCAAGAAGGAAGGATGATCAACAGCCAAAACTGTCAGTAGAGCAACAACGTACTGAAAAATTGGCGGAAATGGGCGCTCAACTTTGGGCCTCTCGCCAAGAACAGGGTTTATCCCTAGAGGAAGTTGTTGCATTAACCAGGATTCCTAAGCGACTGTTGCAAGCGATCGAGGAAGGTAATTTAGACGATCTGCCAGAACCAATCTATATTCAGGGATTAATCAGACAATTTGCTGACGCGATGGGCTTGAAAGGAGCCGAATTTGCCAGTAGTTTTCCCATTACTTCTGGGCGAGTCAACCTCCCATCTGTTTTAGAAACTAAGCCAATTAGTCAATTACGTCCTGTTCATCTTTATTTGCTTTACATATTCGTGATTGTCTGCTCTGTAAGCAGCTTGTCTCAAGTCCTCAATAATACTGCCTTACAAGCAAGTAATGCCCAAAGTGTTCCCAGCAAAGGGGCAGAGTCTCTCATCCAATCAGCGCCACCCCAGCCACAAAAATCAACAGCAGCTAATCTTGTGAAAGATGGACAGCCTGTGCAAATTGGTGTGACTTTGAAAGCGTCATCCTGGATTCGTGTAGTGGCTGATGGCAAAACTCAGTTTGAAGGTACTCTCCCAGAGGGAAGTCATCGCACTTGGAAGGCCCAAGAACAGCTGACAGTGAAAACTGACAATGCTGGTGGTGTAATGATGAGCGTTAACCAAGAAAAGGCCAAGCGGATGGGGGCACCTGGGAAGGTGGAAGAAATCAGGATTGCTGCTAAACCCAAGTTTTAACAGGTGGAAGCGTTGAGGGGATGAGGGGAAAGACCCTGTTTAGCCCATTCCCTATTCCCCATTCCCAACTCCTTATTTTGGCTGTGGGGCGCGTCCACAGAGTGTGGTGAGAGTTTTGAGGCGATCGCCTAATTCCTCTCTCAAAGCGTCCTGTTGATAGCGCCACTCCCAGTTACCCTCAGCAGTACTGGGATAATTCATGCGGGCTTCGTTCCCTAATCCCAAAACGTCTTGTAAGGGAATAATGGCTTGATTAGCGATCGCACTCAAAGCCAACCGAATTAAATCCCAGTGAACACCTTCCGGACTGACACAACCTAAATAAAGCCACAAGTTACGCTTTTCCCAATCAGTGGCTGTATTGTACCAGCCAATAGTCGTATCATTATCATGAGTCCCTGTATAAACTACAGCATTTCTTGGGTAATTGAAAGGTAGAAAAGGATTACCGGGATCAGAACCAAAAGCAAATTGCAACACTTTCATCCCCGGAAATTCGTATTTATCGCGCAACGTTTCCACCTCTGGCGTAATGATCCCCAAATCTTCAGCCAAGATAGGTAGTTTACCCAACTTTTGTTTGATAGTTTCAAAGAAAGCATCCCCAGGCGCTTCAATCCATTCGCCATTGACAGCGGTTTCCTCTCCCTGTGGTACAGCCCAATAAGCTTCAAATCCTCGGAAGTGATCAATGCGAATTATGTCTACATAATCCAGCATGGCCTCAAAGCGCTGCACCCACCATTTAAAGTCTTGTTTTTGCAATTCTTCCCAGTTATAAACCGGGTTCCCCCACAATTGACCAGTGGCACTAAAATAATCTGGTGGAACGCCCGCCATTTGTGCGACTTCTCCCGTCTCTTCATCTAAAGCAAAGATGTCTGGATTCGCCCACACGTCAGCACTATCATGAGCTACATAAATGGGAATATCGCCAATAATGTCAATACCGCGCATGTTCGCATAACTTTTGAGTTCTGACCACTGGCGAAAAAACTCATATTGGATGAATTTATAATAAAAAATCTCTGTAGTCAGATGTTTTTGTGCTTCCTCTAATACTTCTGGTGTGCGCTTGGCCAGTTCTGGTTCCCAGGTATGCCAGCTACCACCGGATTGAGAATCTTTGATCGCCATAAACAGGGCATAATTATCTAGCCAATAGGCTTTGCTGTCACAAAAACCTTCAAATCCTTTCTGTTGAATTGGTGTAGCTTTAGTTTTAAAATTCTCAGAGGCTTTTTTGAGCAACTCATTCTTCACCACCACAACCTGGTCGAAATTCACTTTTTCGGCTGGAAATGCTGGTAAATTAGCAAAGTCTTCTTCGGCTAATAAACCCTCATCTAAGAGTTTTTCTGGGCTAATCAGCATGGGATTACCCGCCATTGCTGAATATGACATATACGGAGAATTACCGTAGCCAGTGGGGCCTAAAGGTAAAACTTGCCAATACTGTTGGTCACTCTCTTTGAGAAAATCAATAAAGCGATAAGCTTCTAAGCCTAAATCCCCAATGCCAAATCGGCTGGGAAAGGATGTGGGATGCAGCAAAATGCCGCTGGATCTGGGAAAAGGCATATTTAATCTAATGTGTATAAAGAAGCAATTCCATCGAATTTATCACGGTATGGTCTGCTTTGGCAGATGGGGAGATGAGAATGGACAAGCGGCCGTTACGACATAACAAGCGGCCGTTACGACATAACAAATAACGCGGTGTGCAACTTTCTCTCAAACCTAACCCCCAGCCCCTTCCCTACAAGGGAAGGGGAGCAAGACTTAAAGCCTCTCCCCGAAGCGGGGAGAGGTTTGGAGAGGGGTTTCAAGAATAAGTTGCACATCGCGTCAAATAACAAATAACAAATGACAAATGACAAAAAATTATCGCAATCCGGCTCCGACTGTGGACATCATCATCGAATTGGTTGACAGACCACATCGACCAATAGTGTTAATTGAGAGACATAATATTCCTTTGGGTTGGGCGCTTCCTGGTGGGTTTGTGGATTATGGGGAAGCGGTGGAAGTGGCTGCTATTCGGGAAGCGGCGGAAGAAACGGGTTTGCAGGTGGAGTTGATTGAGCAATTGCTGGTATATTCTGATCCCAGTCGCGATCCCCGTCAACATACTATTAGCATTGTGTTTTTGGCGACGGCGACGGGTGAGCCTGTGGCTGGGGATGATGCTAAGGGTGTGGGAATTTTTGAGTCTTGGCGTGTGCCAGGTAATTTATGTTTTGATCATGATCGCATTCTGCGCGATTATTGGCAGTATCGGCATTATGGGATACGTCCACGGTTGGGTTGATTTTTGTCTCACGCAGAGGCGCAGAGGCGCAAAGAAAGAGAGGAGAATATCTGTAATGAAAAATCCTGTAGATTATACTGAGTGAGTAGTATTTAAAGGTGCATTATGGATGCTGAGGAACTGTTGGAGAATTATGCTATGGGACATCGGCATTTTTTAGGTGAAAATCTTAGAGGGGTAGACCTAAAAGGTGCAAATCTACGTGATATTGATCTAACAGAAGTAGATTTGACGGGAGCAGATTTGAATGATGCCAATCTGAGTAATGCAACTCTTCGTCGCACAGATCTTACTAGAGCGTCTTTGACAGGAGCCAATTTGAGTGGGTTGGTGGACACTTCTTATTTAAATTTGAGTGGTGCTGACTTGAGTGGTGCTGATTTACGTGCAGCAAACCTTCAAGGTGTAAATCTCAAAAAAGCCTGTCTTCAATCCGTAAATTTAGACACAGCAGACCTGCAAGCAGTAGATTTGAGGAGAGCGAATCTGAAGGGAGCGAGTCTGAGAAGAGCTGATTTAACTGGGGCGAATATTTACGGGGCGAATCTTGAAGATGCTGACCTGACTGGTGCGATAATGCCTGATGGGGAAGTTTATCAACCGATCGCCTCTGAGGTGAAGGTCGGTAATCAGGAAGTATCGTTAGAGAAAGTAATATCTATGACTCGTGAAATTATTAATACTGATAAAGCACCCGCGCCTGTAGGGCCATATAATCAAGCGATCGCTGCTTCTGGTAAATTTATCTTTGTGGCTGGACAAATAGCGATCGATCCCCGGCTCGGTGATGTTGTCTACACTGATGATGTGGTTAAGCAAACTGAACAAGTGATAGCTAATCTGGAAGCTATCTTGATAGCAGCTGGTGCGACTTTCCAAAATGTGGTTAAAACTACTGTGTTTTTGGCTAGTCTGAAGGATTTCGCTGCAGTGAATGCAGTTTATGCTAAATATTTCCCTGAAGACACAGCGCCAGCCCGTGCTTGTGTGGAGGTTTCGCGGCTACCAAAGGATGTTTTGGTAGAGATTGATTGTATTGCAGTGATCCAGTAGGGGCGGGGTTTCCCCCATTGGTGTCAACTTAAGCGAAATCGGCGGTTATAAACCGCGGCTACACAAACAAAACCCACACTTCGACAAGCTCAGTGACCGCCTCCGTGGGTTTCAAACCCTTAATTTTGTGTTAGTCCGCACCAGGCGACTTTGCCTGTGTAGCCGCGAATTCCATTCGCCAGGTCTTAAGTTGACACAGGTGGGTTTCCCCGCCCTCTGTGTTAATCAAATTTGCTTTCACAAAAGGCTTTTAATAAGTGTATACAATTAGCGATCGCTCCTAAATGAGCAATTTCATAACCGTGGGTGTTTTGTGTGGGAAACGCCAAACAAGCCGCACGCCCGACATGACCAAGTTTCATCGCAATTGAAGCGTCGCTACCAAATCCATTCAATATTGCTAGCTGCACTGGTATATCTAGATCCTTGGCACTTTGCCGTAGTTGTGCATTCAGAGTTTCATCATAAATCCCGTAGCCATCTTGAGACAGAATTACCGGACTTTCCCCATCCTCAATGGGATATTCGCTAGCTAGGGGGCAAATTTCTAGAGCAATTAAAGCGTCTAACGTTTGATTTTGGGTGAAAAATAACGCCCCGATTGCGCCTACTTCTTCTTTGGCTGAGGCTACCAAATAAACATCGGCTTCTGGCTGTTTCACAACTTCCGCTAAGGCTAGAAGAATTGCTACTGAGGCTTTGTTATCTAGGGTGTAACTAGCAATATGGTCTTTTAACCTGATGGGACGCTTGCGATGCTTGCCAATCACCATTCTAGTTCCTGGTCGAATCCCTGCCGTTTCTAATTCAGCAGAGGTAAGCTTGGTTTCAATCCAGGCGTTCTCCCATTTGACGGTGGTATCTTCTTGTTGCACTTTTTGCGGGGATTCATGGGAAACGTGGCGGGAACCAAAGCTTAAAATCCCGCTGATGGTTGCGTTGTCTCCGAGTAAATCAACCACACCCTCACCGTAAACCCAAGGGAAAGCGCCGCCCAGTTTGCGGACTTCCACCCGTCCAGCATCGCCGATTGTCTTGACAATTGCACCGATTTCGTCTTTGTGAGCCGTGATAGCGTAGACGCGGAGCGGCTTGTCGTTAGACATCGCTCTTTCTCGATTCTTACCGGGTATCTTGGCTATGATATTGTCAGCGCGATCCTGCCAAACTTCCACACCCAGGCTAGCAAATCGCTGTAGCAAAAATTGGTTAATTTCAGTTTCTACACCACTAGGAGAATGGTGCATCACTAATTCTTCAATAATTTGAAATAACTGTTCGTAATCCCACATTTAAATTCATACACTCAGATTTTCGACTATTCTCAGAAATGGAAATCTGTTTTTAGAATACTAATCTAAATCGTCAGGATTCAAGCCCAACTGACGCAAGCGTTCTGCTAGTTGTTCTGCAATCAGTGATCGCTCATTGAATCATAATTTGTAACTGTTCCTTGTTCCGCTCAGTATGACACGGATATTTGATCGTAAGTGATTAGGCAGATATGATATGAGACTAAAACGAACCACAGATCACACTGATATTTATCCGTGTCTATCTGTGGTTCAATTTTCCTATTTGAGCCTGTATAATGGCAGGTTTAAGGTTTTCGGCTGATCGGAGTCGCATTACGAATTGGGTAATGGCGAATCAGCTGCCGTAATACCTAAAACTTCAACAAGTCGCTAGCACGAACACTCATGGAACCAGAGGGTCGATTTGCTGGAGGTTTAGCGAAGTTGGTACTCGATAGAGCAGCGATCGCCCGTGCATATTGTGGATCGTTTGGAGTACCCACCAAATCTGGGTTAGATGCTAACTGACGCTCTTGTGCTTCTGTTAAGTCTAACTTGATATCTGGTGCAATTCCCTTATGGTTAATATCCGTTCCTTTGGGGGTGTAGTAGTGTGCTATTGTGACTGCCAAACCAGAGCCATCTGCCAGTTCATGAACTGACTGTACTAGGGCTTTACCGAAGGTTTGACTACCAACAACTACCGCTCGTTTATTATCCTTAAGTGCCCCTGTCAGAATCTCGCTGGCACTGGCTGAATTACCATCCACTAATATTGCCAAAGGAAGATTAGTTAAAGCGGTGCGATTGGCTTTAGTATCCTCAGTGCCGCCCTTGCGGTCTACCGTGCGGACAATACCACCGTTATCCATCCACATCCGAGCAATTTCAATACTTGCCTGTAACAAACCACCAGGATTACCCCGCAAATCTAATACATAAGCATTTACTTGCTTGCTGTTCAAATCACGGATGGCTCGTCGCATTTGCTCGGATGCGTGGGAACTAAATTCCCGTAAGCGGATATAGCCAACACGGCGATTACCTTCTTGTTTGAGGGTATACCGGACTGTGGGTACTTCAATAGTTGCTCTTGTCAGCTTCAGATCAAAGGCATTTTGCCCCAATCTTCCCAACTTCAGCGTTATGGGGGTACCAGCTTTACCGCGAATTAGCTTTGAGGCATCATCCACTTTCATTTCCTGAGTGGATTTGCCATCAATGGCCAAAATTTCATCGCCTGCTTTGATACCAGCTTTCAGTGCTGGAGAGTTCTCTATAGCTTCCACAACAGTGAGCTTCTTGGTTTTTTCGCTTAATTCCATGCGAATACCAATTCCAGAGACTTCCCCAGAGGTTTGACTGGTGAGAGCTTCATACTGTTGGGGGTCCATAAAGCGAGTGTAAGGATCTCCCAATTTTTGTAAAGCTTCGCGAATGGCGACATAAGCTTCTTCACGAGAAGAATAGTCTTTACTTAACAGGCTTTGCCTAGTTGCTTGCCAATCTTGTTGATTAAATTTACCATCAACATATTCACGATTCACCACTTGCCATACTTGGTCAACTACTGCTTTTGGGCTATCTTGTAGGGCTAGGGCGGCACGAACGCAGCGAGTCCAAGCAGGACCAAAGACAGATACAGTAGCGGTCGTGGCGATCGCTCCACCAATCAAGGCTACTTGGAGCGGTGAGTAACGTTTCGCAGATTGGTTCATGTATATCAGCTGGAATAATTGTGTTTTTGACAGTTTAGCAATCAGGCTTTCCAGAAATTTTTAAGTTTTTATACTCAGTTTCCGCTATACTTCTTTCATCATTTTTCCCTTGGTGATGATGATAAAAATATAGCTTCACTTTTTAACAATCATTTCTCTGTTCTCTAGGATTTTCCGGAACGTTTACCTGGAATATATGACACTTTGATTTATGTCAATTTTACCCCCCAATGCTTTTTATAAGATAGCACTTTGCTTTTTTAATTGCAGGTATTTTGGACATTAATTAACTATGCTTTTCTTACTTATGTCATGAAACGGCAAGATACCATTAAATCATCAATTCCTCATAAAGGAAGAATCAGAAGACTGTGGCAGTTGTTACAAAAAGTAGCTTTTGGTTTGTGTGCTGTGTTTGGCAGTTGGCTGATTTTCACCACCATAACCTTAATTTCTGCATCTTCCCAGCCTATAGATGTCTTATTTGTGCTTGGTGGCAGTATTAGCCGGGAAATCTATGTTGCCCAGGTTGCGAAAAAATACCCGCAAATCCCAATTCTGATTTCTCATGGTTCTCCTGATCCTTGTGTGTGGCTAATTTTTCAACGAGAAGCTGTAGACTTATCCAACGTCTGGTTAGAAAAGTGTGCAAATTCCACTTGGGAAAATTTTTACTATAGTATTACTATTCTGCGACGCTGGGGAGTGCATAAAGTCATGTTAATTACTTCCCAAACCCACTTACCCCGAGCCAAATGGATGGCACAAATCCTTTTGGGAGCTAATGGCATTTGGGTAGAGCCAGCAATTGTTCCAGAACGAGGCGTTCCTGGGAATCGTGAGTCTGGGCTGAAAACTGGGCTGGATGTAACGCGTAGCTTGTTATGGGCTGTTTTAAGTCCAATGATGCAGCCACAATGCTCACAGGTGATCAAACTGGCTGATGTGGATATGCAAGCTTGGGAACGTCAAGGGTTTAAGTGTGAACGTCAGGGGAAATTGGGGAGATGAGGAGTCAGGGAATGACAAATACTTCTCTTCGAGAGGCTACGCCTAGGGTGTTGACTTTGTCTGAAATTAGCTAAAAAATATCATGCAATTTTTGTGTTTACCGTAGGGGCATGGGCACTGCCGTGCCCTGATGAGAACGTTAACTACGACTATGATTTTGTATGATGCATTTTGGGCTGAAAACCCTCAGAGTCAACAGCCTAGGCTACGCCCTAAGCGGAGCTATGCCGCAGGATTTACGACTTCGCTCAGTACAAGTGACAAGTGAAAAATAACCATTCCTTAATCAAGTTTTAATGCATTAACTGGAACTTCATCCCAAGAATCGACAGTCCGCAACCTTGCTATCCAACCAGAAGCCTTTTGGATGTCGTTCAAATTCTTCTTAAAGGAATCGTGACAATCTTTGGCTTGAGACTCATCACAAGAGGCAATACAAGCATGAATCATGCCAGACGGATCAATTTGCTCGTTTACCCAAATAATCATGGATTTTTCCCTCAAAACTGTAGCGAGAAAAGTGATGTGTCATGTTTAGAATACTATCTCTAATTGACACTCCGCTAACTTAAATGTATTTACGTTTCGTAATAAAGCCTTAATGCATTGTTGTTGCCATATCTATATCATTAGTCTTGAGTTGACCATCTTCCATGTAAATAATGCGATCGGCAATATCAAGAATGCGGTTGTCATGGGTAACTAGCAAAATTGTACAACCTTGTTCTTTAGCTAGCTTTTGCATTAATTCCACGACATCGCGCCCAGATTTTTTGTCAAGTGCAGCGGTGGGTTCATCTGCAAGGACAATTTTGGGATGGCTGACTAACGCACGGGCGATCGCTACCCGTTGTTTTTGTCCCCCTGATAATTTCTCAGGATAATAATCTACGCGATCGCCTAAACCCACATGCTCTAGCATGGCGATCGCTTTCACGTTGATGTCTTGATTCAGGAATTGATCGTGCAACTCTAAAGACATTCGCACGTTTTCTCTAGCTGTCAAAAACGTCATTAGGTTATGCGCTTGGAAAATATAGCCGATTTGACGGCGCAGTTGGGTTAACTGTTGTTTTCTAGCACCGCAGATTTCCTGTCCTAAGATTTTCAGGCTACCTTCTTGAGCAGAACGCAGTCCACCCATCAAGGTTAGTAATGTGGTTTTCCCTGATCCAGAGGGCCCAGTCATAATCACAATTTCGCCAGCATTAATTGCTAAATTGATGTCGAATAATACTTGTTTACGCAGCGCACCTTCACCAAAATAATGGTGAAGGTTACTAATAGAAATTACGGGTTCTAAATCAAAACTTGTTGAGTTAGAGAGTAAAGATTCTCGCATCATAGGATTTTTAATTGAATTTCTTAGTAGGGTGGGCAATGCCCACCACATCGGGTCTTTGGTGGGCATTGCCCACCCTACTTGTATTGCTAAAAAACGTCTGCAGGGTCAGCAGAGCGGAGTTTTCGCATAGCGATCGCCCCAGAAAAACTGCACATAACTATGGTTAAAAATAAGACATATACTGCTCGTTCTGTCTTCATAAATAAGGGAAGCATTGTGGCAGTAAATGTGAGATGATAAAGACCAATGGAAAGGAAAAATGCCGGAAGATAACCCAAGACAGCTAATAGCAAAGCCTCTTGTAGCAAAACTCCTAATAAATAGTTATCGCCATAGCCCATTGCTTTGAGGGTGGCGTATTCTGGCATGTGTTCCGAAACGTCAGAATACAGGATTTGGTAAACAATCACAATCCCGACAATGAAGCCGACTGCTGTACCCAAACCAAAAATAAAACCAATCGCAGTTCCTGCTTCCCAGTATTTCCTCTCAATTTGAGCAAACTCTTCTGGAGTTAGGACTGAGATATCTTTGGGTAATCCAGCGACTAGTTGCGATCGCACTTTTTCTGGATCAGCACCCGGTTTAAGTGTCAGTAATCCCACTTCGATGTGATCGGGTTTACGTTCAGAAAATAATTGTAAAAAGGTGGAATCACTGGTGATCACGTTGCCATCGGCAGCAAACGAAGCACCATCAGTAAATAAGCCCTTGACTTGGATGGCTTTACTATTTAGTTCTGTCTCAAACTTACCTGTTTTCTTCAGGATATCAGCAACAGATCCATATTCCGGACGACCAGCCTGATCGAACAGAACTTGATACAACTGTTTGAGTTGAGGAATATTTTCTTTGGTTTCAGATGATTTGAATGGAGGTTGTGCCGGATCGACACCCCACACTAAAATAGCCCTTTCTAAGCGTGTTTCGGGATTTCGCCATTGTCCAGTACCGATGTAAACTGAATTCACTGACTGCACACCCTCATAACCCAATGTTTGGTAAAGTCGCTCTCTAGAAAAGCTTTTCACCGAAAACAGAGTTTGAAATTGGGGATTAATTAACACCAAATCTGCTTGCAAATTGCGATGAGGTTTGATGGCTGCATCAAACAGGGCGCTTTCAAACCCTAATTGGATAAACATCAACATGTCTGCAAAGGTGATACCCGCAACGGCGATCGCCAGACGTGTTTTTTCCTTCATTAACTGCCGCCATGCTAGCGGAGTTTTACGGAATATTTTCGGTAACATATATTAATTTGTCATTGGTCATTTGTCCAATTACCCAGTTCCCAGTCCCCAATTCCCCAATCCCCAGTTCCCAATCCCCAATCCTCTTTACAATTCAATTGCTGTTTGCACCTGTAAGTTGGTTAAACCTGCAACTTGCTTGCTGTCTTCGGGATTCAGGCGAATTTTGACTTCAACTACTCGGCTATCAAGGTTTTCGCCTGGTTGGTTGCTGAAAACATTTTGTCTATTCACCTGCAAGCCAACTTGAAAGACTCTACCGCGTATTTCACCAGGAAACGCCTGACTAGTAATCACCACAGGCTGTCCCAGTTTCACTTTAGCGATATCGGTTTGATAGATTTCTGCGACTGCAATCATTTGATCAGTTTGGGCGAAGTCTGCAATCCCCGCATCACCGATTTTTTCACCAGCTCGTTGATGAATTTTCAGAATTTGCCCCGCAGTTGGGGCTTTAATATAAGCCGCTTCTGAATCAGTTTGGGCGCGTTTGAGTGCAGCGATCGCATTTTCTACTTCTGTTTGGGCTGCGGCTACATCCACGGGACGGACTTCGGCAATACTATTAAGTGTGGCTCTGGCTTCGCTGACTTGTTTGTTACCAGTAGAATTCATGCGGGTGAGTGCAACTTTGGCTTCGGCTAGTTGTCTGCTGGCGGTGGAGTTAATTCGGTTGAGAACGGCTTGGGCTTCGTCTAGTTGCTGTTTCGCCGTTTCCCTCATTAAACGCTTATTGTCGAACAAAGAATTAGACACCGCCCCTTCTTTTGATAGTTGCTGATACCGCTCATATTCAGATTGGGCGTTGTTGAGTTCTGCTTCTAGTTTTTTAATCGTCGCCTCTTGAGCTATTCTGTCACCTTGCCATTGTGCTTCTATGCGGGCGATCGCCTCTTCTTGCCCGTTTTTGTCTCCTTGAGATTGAGCCTGTAAGCGCTCTATGGTTGCTCGCTGTGCCTGAATTTCGCCTGTTTTGGCTCCTGCTCTCACTTGAGCGAGTTTCGCTTGGGCAACTGCAACTTGTTTTTTCGCCTGGAGTACGGCAGTTTGCAGGCGATCGCGTGAGTCTAATATTGCTACAATCTGTCCAGCTTTGACGCGATCGCCTTCTTTAACCAAAATTTGGGCAATGCGATCGCCATCCAAAGCCAGCGGTGCAGATAAGCTGAGTACTTCTGCTTCTGGTTGTAATCGCCCTAAAGCTGTCACCTTTTGCACAGTTGGTGTAATTTTTACTGTCTCTGGTGAAGTAGTTTTACCAACTTGCCCAAACTGAGAAACCCCATAAAAAACAATACCACCCGTAATCGCCGTAGCACCAATTACTATCCCAATTAACCGTTGATTTATCGGTTTAAATAACACCCTCTCACCCATTTCCCCCTCCCACCAAGATTTAAGTTAATGTGCAGAAATTAACACCAATGCTTATTTGGAAACTTGAATTTTAAAATTTATCCAAAAAAAATCCATCCGAATACGTAATTAAGTATTGCCTTCAAATCGTTAATTCCAACTTATTACCACTTAGAACTGCAACTTAAACGTGGTAAGACTATTCTGACTCCTAAATTCTGACTCCTAAATTCTGACTCCTAAATTCTGACTCCTGACCCCTATATGCCGTCAATATTTCTCCCAAAAGAGCGCATTGTTCAGAAAAATCAATCATTTCATCACCCTGTAGCTTTCTTAGTAATAGACCATCTATAAAGCTCAATATAAAAGTAGCTAATACTGGGTCTTGAATCCCAAAAAAGTCGCAGGCTGCTTGGTGATATCGCTGATTTGCACGCTTAAATATATTATTCCCAGGTATTTCTTTAGAATCTTGATGTTGACAAAAATCAACCCAAAGATAAGTCCATTTGATAAAATATTCCTCGTTTTTCGCCAAATATCTTCCCAGCGCTACCATTGACTCTTTGAGAGTTTTGGTTCCTTCTAACTCCGCCAATGCCATCACTAAATCTTGCTGACATGTCTCTTCGACTAATTGCTCGAACAGAGCTTGTTTGCTAGAAAAATAGTGATAAACCGTACCCGTAGAAACGCCTAAACCTTGGGAAATTTGGCGCATGGTAATCGAACCATAGCCTTTTTGAGCAAACAAATCAAAGCATTTGCCGAGTAGTTCTTTGCGGTATTGTTCATGATCAACAATCTTGGGCATAGCTCGGCTTATTTATATCGAACGCTCGTTATTTGTAAATCTTAAGTTATTTATACCTGATGCGTCAAGAGTCAAGAGTCAGGAGCGATTGGTTATTTTTCCCCTATTGCCTATTGCCTATTGCCCTCATCCAATAACTGACGGGCGAATGCGATCGCCTCTGTGGGTGTAGAAAGTTTTCCTTCGGCTTGGGCGATCGCAATTTCCATCAGCAGGTTGCCAACTACTGGCGAAGCTGGAATTTTTAGTGCTATGATGATCTCCTTCCCACTCACTAATGGAGTGGGATGAGCGACCAGATCATCAGGGTTAAGGTAGCGGCGGATTAAGGATGCGTAGCTGCTCTGTAGCTTATCGTCAGACATCGCCTCTACCAGATTATCACGTGATAAAGCTAAAACTGCTGTGGCAGTAAACGCAATACCGACTTCCTGGAAGAAAAAATACTGTTCTCGTAGCGTCATATTGGTTAATGTGAACCGCGAGGACAGTTTCAGGGCGGTAGTGATAGAACGGATTTCTGCACGACTATAAGTTAGTTCCTGTAACTCAATCTCTGCAATTTCAGGCTGAGGGTGGACAAGACAAGCAAGTTTGGCAATACCTAACCAAGTAGTTTTGATGGTATCGCGGACATATTCTTGCAGCCTTCCTTCCAGAGATGGCCAGGTTTTTGCTAATAAAGCAGCTGCGCTATCAACTGCAGCAAGTTGCTTAAAGCCTTCTCGTGTGGCGTTTTTAAACAAAGGCGCAATTAAACCATCTTCCGCAGCGCTGGTGATCCAAGGAGTACCTTGAGGAGTAGCCAGCAAATAGCCAATTTCTACCCGCACTCGTTCAGTTGCAACATTCGTGATGTGTGATGCTAAATCCCGAATTGTAGCTTGGGTATTTGACTCAATAGTAAAACCCAGTTGGGCGGCTTGGCGATAGGCACGCATTAACCGCAAAGGGTCGTCTTTCAGGTTAGCAGGTGATATCATTCGCATCACACCCTGTTGTAAGTCAAGCAAGCCTTGTAGAGGATCGATGATTTCTTGAGTATGGGGATTATAAGCGATCGCATTGACTGTAAAATCCCGTCTATGCAAATCAGTCTCTACACTAGCTCCTTCCTGTTGGGCAATATCAACAGTAGCGTGGGGAAACACCACACGGGCGATTTGTCGTTCACGATCGAGTAAGACAAAACCAGCTTGATAATGATGAGCGATCGCTCTTGCTAGCTTAACCGCACCCTGTGGCACAACAAAATCTAAATCCAAATATTCCCGACTTCTGCCAATTAGCGCATCCCGCACCGCACCACCTACCAGATATGCCGGTTGTGGTAATAATTCCAGACTAAAAGGCCAATTTTCAGGAGCTAGTTGAGCAACAGCAGAGTCATTCATTGTCATAAAATCATTAAAATACAGAATTCCAGATGTATTCTGACTCCTGTATTCCAGATTCTCCTTCATAAAAATCAACCCAACAACTCATGAATATAGGTTGGGCTTAAGCTACATTAACAATAAAGGTTCCTGGAGTTGGTTCTATCATGTGTATTTGCGTGAACTGCCACTATGTAGATCGCTGTGCAACTTACAACGCCGTAGAAGCGCAGCACCAACAGCCTCACTTGACAGAAACACCAGATTTTGATCCTAATGAACCCTCAATCAACGTTAACATCCGCACCAAAGATGATTTCATTGAAATGGAATGGGATGTGGTTGGTTGTCTCAGCTTTAAGCAAGAAACTGGTAAATGGTCAAAATTACGCCCTGGTGAATTAGTCCCGACTTGACAAATAATTACTCATTCATCATTCCTCATTAAATAGGACAGATGAGGCACAATCTGCAGTAGGCGATGAAAAGAAGCTGCCTTAGAGCTACCCCCGCCTTTAGCGATCGCCTGATTTGCAAAATAGAAAAAATGCGTAGGCGCAGGGATCGCTTTTATAATGATCAAGAATTAACATTTTACTCACTTGACTGTCACGCCTTTAAAGTAACAAGGAAAAAATGATGGCTGAACTCAAACTCAGGTCAAAAGATCCAGAGTCACTCAGACGAATTATTCAAAGTGCTTTGTCAGAAAGATTACAGAGTGTGACAGCAGGAATAACAAGAACAGAAGAACGTCTTCAGGAATTTGAAACCAAATATCAATTATCGACAGAGGAATTTATAACCAGCTTTAATAATGATGAGTTATCCCATACTTTTGACTTTGATGAATGGCGGGGAGAATCTCGAATGTTAGCACATTTACAACAAACAAAAGAGTCTATAGAGGAGATTGATTTTGTTAATTGAAGATTATTTTCAGCAGATATAGTGCGATCGCTTGATATTTATTGTAGGCGATCGCCAAATCCCGCGTGTCCTCCTCTGCGTAAGAAAAAGTCATATTTTCAATCAGCAACCCCATTTTTTTGATTCTCAGTGCCCTCAAGGGGATATAATCTTCCAATAGACATAAATAAGTAAAGCAGAGTTTAATTGATACAGGCACTCACCAGCTTTTTCTCTATTTATGTTCAACGAGTCGATTTTTGCAGACATTCAAAACCATTGGGCAAAAACATCTATTCTCGCTGCAGCCCAGCGAAATATATTAAGAGGATATGCAGACGGGACTTTTCGCCCCTATACACCCGTGACTCGTGCTGAATTTGCGGCGATTATTTCCACAGCCTTACCGAAACAGCCGTCATCTCGCCCTGGGATTACCTTTACAGATGTACCGGCTAATCACTGGGCGGCTAAAGCCATCGCCCAAGCGTATCAGACAAAGTATCTATCGGGCTATCCCAATAGTTTATTCAAACCCAATGAACTCATCAAGCGTGTGCAAGCAATAGCTGCTCTAGCTTCCGGGTTAAATTATGGCGTCACAGTAGAGCCGATGAATACTTTAAAAACATATTATGATGATTTTGGGCAGATTCCCAGTTATGCGGTGAGTGCGATCGCCGCCGCCACTGAAAAGCGCATTGTGGTTAACTACCCAGACATCAAACGCTTGCAGCCCAATCAAAACCTCACTAGAGGCGAAATCGCCGCATTTATTTGTCGAGTTCTGGAAATTCCTACCATACCTTATAAGTATATTCCTGGTGTAGAATTGTTCGTGATTCCACCACAATTTGATGCAGCTGATGCCTTTGTGGAAGGATTCGCACGGGTACAAAAAGATAATCAGTGGGGTTATATAGACAAAGCTGGTAAATTTATGATACCACCACAATTTGATGAAGCTCATCCTTTTGCAGAAGGATTGGTATTAGTAAAAGAAAATTTAAATAAATCAAAATCAAACTAATTCATGGAAATTCGCGGTATTTGGATCACTACAACAGCTAGCCAAGTCCTGAACTCTAGAAAAAATATTGCCGAAGCGATGAACTTTATCGCCGAAACAGGATTTAACGTAGTCTTTCCTGTTGTCTGGAATAACGGCGTCACCACTTATCCCAGCCGAGTTATGCGGGAAAACTTTGGGATAGAAATCAATCCGCGATTTCAAGATAGAGATCCTTTAGCCGAATTAATTGTCGAAGCCAAACGAGTGAATCTTGCTGTTATCCCTTGGTTTGAATATGGCTTTGCTAGTTCCTATCAGAAAAATGGTGGTACAATCATTGCTAAAAAGCCAGAATGGGCGGCGCGTGACTCTGCTGGTAATTTACTTGTTAAAAATGGTTTTGAGTGGCTAAATGCTTTTGATAGCGAAGTGCAAAATTTTCTATTAAGTTTATTTTTAGAAGTCATTAAAAACTATGAAATTGCCGGGATTCAAGGCGACGATCGCTTTCCTGCTTTCCCCAGTGAAGGTGGTTATGAGCCAAAAACTATTGAACGCTATCAGCAAGAGTTTAATCAACCGCCGCCTGCAAATTTCAAAGATCCACAATGGTTACAGTGGCGTGCTGATATTCTTTCCAATTTTTTAACCCGCGTCTACCGCGAAATAATTAGTATAAATCCGGAATTAATTATTTCACTTGCGCCGAGTGCTTATCCTTGGAGTTATGAAAACTACCTGCAAGATTCTCAAGCTTGGGTGAATTTGGGATTAGTCGATTTAATTCATCCACAATTATATTATCGAGAATTTGAACTTTATAAAAAAGATATAGATCGGCTTTTAGTTAATCAATTTACTAAACAACAATTGCCACAACTAATTCCTGGTGTACTTTTAAAACAAAATACATATCGGATTACTCCGGAACATTTAGTCCAAGTAATAAACTATAACCGTTCTGTTGGTATTCAGGGAGAAGTTTTATTTTTTTATGAAGCCTTGCGAGAAGATAATAATGCTTTAGCGAATATTCTCAAATCAGGGAGTTACTCTCAACCTCCTGGAAAATTTGATCAGAAAGAAATTAAAAAATATGGCTTTACTCATCGACGCATAAATGGAAGTTTCACTTATATAAATACATCACAAGAAGTTAGCCTAAAGGCAGAATTTGATTGGGTTGAGCCATTTTCCGAAGGGATAGCAGCCGTCAAAATGGGTTACAAATGGGGTTACATTGATAAAATAGGAAAACTTATCACTCGCCTCCGGTTTGATAGTGCTGCACCTTTTTCAGGAGGAATAGCCTTAATAAAAATTAATAATAAATATGGCTATATTGATAAAACTGGCAAGCTGATAATTTCCTTACAATTTGATGATGCTAAATCATTTTCGTCAGGTATGGCATCTGTAAAACTAGCCGATAAGTGGGGATATATTGATAAAACAGGCAAAATCGTTATTCCTGCTAAATTTGATGATACTAAATCATTTTCTGAAGACTTAGCAGCCGTAAGAATAGCTAATCAATGGGGATATATTGATAAAATAGGTCAAATTATAATTCAATTTCAGTTAGATGATGCCACAAATTTTTCCGGAGGTTTGGCATTAGTTAAACGATTGAATAAATTAGGATATATAGATAAAAACGGAAATTTTATAATAGAAGCCAAATTTGACGAAGCCGATATTTTTTCAGAAGGATTAGCCCCTGCTAAAATGGGAGGTAAATGGGGATATATTAATCAGTTTGGTGAGTTTGTAATTCCACCAGGTTTCGATTTTGCTAAACCTTTTGCTCAAGGTATGGCATTAGTTAATATTGGTGGAGAATTGAAACAAGACAAAGAACAAGGAAAAGTATCCTTTGTGGGTGGTAAATGGGGATATATTCGCAAACCCTAAAAATAATATATGTAGCCATGATTTTGACGGGCTAAATAATTATTTAAAAAATCAAATTTGTCAACACTAAAAAAATAGATATTTAAATTTACTTTGATTACTAAAATAGAAAATATAAAAACAGTAAAATATGGTTTATCACTGCACACAACCACACCTGAGTTAGGTTTAGCAATGAGTAATTTTGTAGGTGAAACTCGCTCTCATGTATGGAATTTAGGGCGTGATTTATCCAGTCAAATACATCAATATTTAATAGAATTTATCGAACCGCAAACTTGGGTAGATTTATCATTTATAGCCGTAGCCAAAGGGCCTGGTGGTTTTACAGGAACGCGGATTGGGGTTGTGCTAGCTCGGACTTTGGGGCAACAATTAGATATTCCTGTATTTGCGATTTCTACTTTAGCAGCAGTAGCTTGGAATGAAAAAGGTAAGAGTCAAAATAATCAGGCGATCGCTGTAGAAATGCCAGCACAACGGGGTCAAATTTTTGGTGCTATTTATCAACCTCATCCTGATGCTTCTGGACTCATAACTTTATTACCAGATACTGTGTTCACACCAGAATCATGGCAGGAAACTTTAGCTAATCGCAATGATAGTTATCAATTAATTAAAGCTACATCTGGGTTGGCAGCGATGGTGACAAGTATTTTAGAATTGGCTGATTTAGAATGGCAACAAGGTAAGCGTCCTCATTGGGCTGAGGCTTTGCCTTATTATGGGCAGCATCCGGTGGATAATATACTAGTACAAGAAGGCTGAAGTATGAAGTATGAAGTATGAAAGTAAGAAATATACTGTGGGCTTTTTGTGGTTTTAGAATGGTAGCTTGATTTACGCCGTGGCGTACTAGTAGTCTGTCAGGGTTGAAATGAGGGACTGTAGTGTGAGCGTCTCGCTCACGCGGGCTTTTCGGCCCGCACTACCAAAAACCCCTCAAAACAAAATTGACAAACCACTAGGTGCATAAATTGTTTTTTCTCACGCATTCGGCGAAGCCGTTCTCGCAGAGTAGGCGCAGAGGCGCAAAGAAAGAGCGCAAACATTAAGTTATTTACCTTTGCTGTTACGTTCATCTAGTGCCTTATTGATGGCATTCCTACAGAATTCAGCTTTTTCGTCACCTAGTTCTTTTAGCTGTTCATTGGTTGTCTTGGTAATCCTAATATTCAGCCTTTCGGATAATGGCTCATCTCTATCGGTAGTGAAACCGTGGTCTTTAATATTTGGATTCCCACCTTTACGAGTCACAGTGTAACAGCCATGATACAAAACTTGCTTAGTAATGAGCATACATATTATTAGTTATATTCAGTGGTTGTTACTTTGGACGGTGGCAACCACTGAAACCCCTGTAATACTGATGCTTCCGCGACTCTGCTTTCTACTCTCCCACCTTTGGAAAATGGTGATAATTGGTGCGTGACGCTATAAGTCCTGAGTCTACGTACAGAGTTTTGTCACAGCGTCACACCGACGAAAATATCCAGTGCCAGTTGCGTAAGTCCTAAATACGTAGGGGAGCTACCCTCGTGCGCGGTGAGCGCAGCCACACGTGCGTCCGAAGCACCGGGTGGACTGCCGAATCCGGAGGAGTTTCCCGCGTTGAGAGGAGTGGCGTTGGGCAATGCCCACCCTACAGATACTACGAACTTATGAGAACTTATTTGGTGATAGTTGCAATCGCATGATCAACAGCTTGCAAAGCTATATTGATTTCTGCCTCGGTGACAATCAGTGGTGGGACAAACCGGAGGACTTTTGGCCCTGCGGGGACAAGTAATACACCCTCCTCTATGGCAACTTTGACGACATCAGCGGCGGTTTGCGGGATGTCGGCTTTTAACTCTAAACCGTTGATTAAACCCCATCCCCGGACATCAGCGATGTAATTGGGATATTTGAGGGCGATCGCTCTTAACCCCTCTCGCAACTGTTCGCCTCTAGCTTCTACATTCTGTAATATATTTTCTTTTTCTATTGTTTGACAGACAGCCAGCGCCACTCCACAAACAAAAGGATTACCGCCAAAGGTGCTAGCATGTTCACCTGGTTGGAAAACGTCACAGAATTTCTTGCTCATCATCGCACCGATGGGGATACCGCCACCGAGTCCTTTAGCACTGGTGAAGATATCCGGTTCAACGCCGAGATGTTCATAACCCCATAACTTACCACTGCGCCCCATCCCCACTTGTACTTCATCGAAAATCAGCAACACGCCAGTTTCGTCACAAATTTCCCGCAGCCTTTGGAAGTAAGCGCGATCGCCTGGACGAACGCCGCCCTCTCCTTGCAATGGTTCGATGAGAATTGCGGCGACACGGTAATCACCTTCGTCTAGCTCAGTTACTGCTGCTTCTATCGCATTAACATCGTTGTAAGGTACGTATTGAAAACCAGGAACTAAGGGATCAAAGTATTTTTGATACTTAGGCTGTCCGGTGGCGGTAACTGTCGCTAGAGTCCGCCCGTGGAAACTGGCGTTGGCGGTTAAGATAATCGGTTGTTCAATGTCTAAAACAGTGTGGGCATATTTCCGTGCTAGTTTAATCGCCGCTTCGTTAGCCTCAGCACCAGAGTTGCAGAAAAATACGCGATCGGCGCAGGAATGTTGCACAATCCATTTTGCCAATTCACCCTGTTCCGGAATGTAGTACAAATTAGAGACATGATGCAGTTTCTGGATTTGGCGTGTTACCGCTTCTACCATAGCTGGGTGGGCGTGTCCTAAGGTGCAAGTGGCAATTCCTGCCACAAAGTCTAGATATTCTCGCCCCTGTGTATCCCAAACCCGGCATCCTGCACCCCGTTCTAGGGCTAAGGGAAACCGGGCATAGGTAGACATGACAGCCTCATCGAAGCTATCTGTATCGAAGGGACTAAGTGCCAAAGAATCTCTCTTTGGGGGGATGGTGGCTTCTCCAACTAGGGTTTCTATGCTCACTACCGCTCCTTTTGATAATCCTTGATCATTCATATAGTTATCTACTAGTTTCCTAGAAATTCTTAAAAAAGTCTGATAATTTTTTGTTTGTTTGGGGTTAGCCCTCAGATATTCTCATACGAGTGACAGAGGTGAGAAAGAATTTTGTATTCAACGCCTGAACAAAAATATCAACGTATCCAACAGGAATTAATGGCTGGGGCTTATGCTCTGGGCGGTGTTTCCTTGATTGGTACTTTGTGGTATCGACTAGTAGAGGGTTGGTCATGGGCAGATGCAGCTTATATGACAGTAATTACCTTAGCAACTGTGGGATTTGGGGAAATACACCCATTGGGCGATCGCGGACGGTTATTTACCATTGCCTTGATTTTAATGGGTGTAGTCAGTATCGGTTATATTGTCAATAGATTCACAGAAGCTGTGATTCAAGGATACTTTCAAGAAGGAATTCGATTACGGCAACAGAGGCGCTTAATGGAATCCTTGTCAGAACATTACATCATCTGTGGGTTTAGCCGCACTGGTCGGCAAATTGCTAAGGAATTTTGGGCAGAAGGTGTACCTTTTGTAGTGATTGATTCTGAGGTGGAGTCAGTACAAAGAGCGCAAATAGCAGGTTATACGGTTTTTCAGGGAGACGCTACACTAGATGACTCACTTTTGAAAGTGGGGATTGAGCGGGCAATTTGTATCGTCGCAGCCCTACCTTCAGATGCAGAAAATTTATATACAGTATTATCAGCGAAAACTTTGAATCCAGAAATTCGGGCGATCGCTAGAGCTAGTACAGAAGAGGCTCTACAAAAGCTACAGCGGGGCGGTGCAGATGCTGTGATATCACCCTATATCACTGGCGGCAAGAGGATGGCTGCAGCGGCTCTCAGACCCCAGGTGTTGGATTTTGTGGATGGTATCCTCACGGGTGCTGACCGCCAGATGTATATGGAAGAATTTCTACTTGACCCAGCATATTGTCCCTTTGTAGGTCAAAGTTTACAGAAAGCGAAATTGCGATCGCAAACCGGGGCTTTAGTTCTCGCCATTCGTCGTACTGATGGTAATTTAATTGGTGGACCGACTGGCGACACTGTTTTAATGCCAGGGGATACCCTGATTTGCATGGGTACGGCTGAACAATTGCGTAGCTTGAACCAACTGCTGGGGCCGATTAATTCTAAACAGCTACGGCGACCGAAAAATATTTGATAGAGACAAAGTTTGGTTAAAGTAAATAAACCAGGTATATAAATAATGGTACACAGCTTCGTATTCCCACAAGAAACAATCGCAAGCATTCAGCAGCAGTTAGAAAAACTTCAGGGATGCTTAAATAATCCTAACCCTCAGGATGAAGTAATGGCAGAGATACTTGAGTTAGCAAATAGCAGAAAAATATCTCTCAGTCAGCTTCGAGAAGAGTTTAAAGAGTTTCAGCACAACCTTAATAGATTTACTAAACTGCGTGAGCAGTTAAATGAGAAAATCAAACAAGGTGAATTAGCAGTTTTGCTTTGTGTTAAATGCAATTTTATTCTCAAAGAAATTGCAGGTGAATACTGGTACTTCTTTTTGAATAAAGACGGTAAAGAAACCTTTAAAATAATGGCGAAAGACTTTATAAATATATACCAAACATTAAAAATTGCATCTGGGTATGAAGGTGATGAGAATGAAGATACATATATTATATTGCAATCCCTAAAACACCTCATACAATCACTAGTCCAAGCTAGTTTACGAGTGAACGCATTATCTGAAGAAGAAGTTAGTGGTTTGGACTTGGGAGACATCACGCCCCAAGAATCAGAAACTATGCTGACTTCTTTAGCATCAACGAAAAAATGGGATTGGGTTTACAAAAATCTTGCATAATCCTAAATTTATAGAAAAACAAGATGTGTTAAGTATACACAGTAAGCAGATTAACCGATATGGTGGCTTACTTGGTATACGTGATGAAGGCTTGTTAGAATCTGCCATTTCTCAACCTCAAGCAACTTTCGGAGGAGAATTTTTACATCCTACAATTTTTGAACAAGCAGCAGCATATTTGTTTCACATTATTAATAACCATGCTTTTGTAGATGGGAACAAGCGAACCGCTTTTGATGTTATGGTGACATTTTTGAATATTAATGATTATGAACTTAATATGACACCAGAACAAGCTTATGAATTAACAATGCAAGTAGCTGAAAATAAATTGAGTAAGGAAGAGCTAACTACAGTACTACAAAATTATATTACAGAACTGTGTTAATGCCGAAAGATACTCTGCCCAATGCCCTATTTTTAAGGCAGGTCTAATTTTCCAAAGCCTGCAAAAATTCATCGAGAGTTATTCCTGCTTTAGCAATTAAACTTCGCAAAGTACCACGAGCCACTTCGCTATGATTTGGTATTGAAAGTGTAGCTGGGTGTCCTTCTTTTGTAAGAATAATGTGGCTACCACGCTGACGCGCAACTTCCCAACCAAGTTTCTCAAATGTCTTAATTACCTCCGAAGGCTTTAATATTGGTATTGCAGCCATCAGACAGACACTTCCACTTCACGAATATTTACAGTCAAAGGCATTCCTTTTTCAGCCCTCACTGCTAAACATTCCCTGATTGCTTCTTGAATATTTTGTTCAGCTTCTTGTTCTGTCTTTCCTTGACTGACGCAACCAGGAATAGAAAGACATTCAGCAATAAAAATTCCATCTTCATCTTGGAAAATAGTAATTAGAAACTTCATGATTTTTCCCTAGCGATTAATTTTTATTGGTAAGTTTTTTTTCTGCGAGTTCCCGATTTGATATTAGAATCAATAATAGTTTGGCTCACAGCAATCTCCTTTGTAGATTTATAAAATGAATTTTTCGGCGTTGCTGAATCAGGTAAGTTTCTTTGTACCTTTGCGTCTTTGCGCCTTTGCGTGAGATATATTTATATTCTCAATCAGCAACGCCAATTTTTCAGCCTTGACTATTCCTAATTTACTAAACTGTCACTCCCTCCAATTCCTCATCTGTCAACTCATATAATTGACGCAACTTATCTAATTTATCTTGATCAGCTTGCCAGAAACCGCGCCCATGTGCCTCTAACATTCTGCCTAAAATATTGCGGAAAGCTTCAGGATTTGCTTTGCGTAACTTCTCCGCCATTTCTGGATCTAAAGCGTAAGTATCTGCGGCTTGATCGTATACCCAATCATCTTTAAAATCAGCAGTACCGCCCCAACCAATTAAGGCTGTCATGCGTTGAGAAATTTCAAATGCACCGCCAGAACCTTGACTCGCCATTGCATCCGCCCATTTGGGATTGACTAACTTCGTGCGGTATTCCATTCGCAGCAAATCGTCTAAATTGCGGGGTGTAGTATCTTTCGAGAAACTCTCAACAAAGCTGGTAGTTACCTTCTTATTGCTTTGCTTTTCTGCTGCCCTTTTCAAACCACCAGTATTAGCGTAATATTCTTGAATATCGGTTAAACCATATTCTACAGAATCGATTTCTTGAATTATGCGATCGCTTGTTTTCAACAAAGTATTCAAAACTTCAGGTCTAGCTTGACCTTTATCTTGTCTACCATAGCTAAACACGTTCCGACTTTGCCAAGTATTACCTAACTCTTCGCCAGATTCCCAGTTACCATCCACAACTCTATCATTCACCAAAGAACCAAAATCACCCGCAGGATTAGAAAACAATCTCGCCGATACATTTTCTACCCCTTGGGCTTTTAAAGCTAAAGCATGTTTTCTGATAAAATTTTGGTCTTCCGGTTCCTCAGCATCAGCCGCCCGTAGAAATAAATCATCCAATAATTCGATGATATTTACAAAACTATCTCGGAATATACCAGACAAATTGGCTAACACATCAATCCGGGGATGTCCCACTTCAGCTAAAGGCTTTAATTCATAACGAACAATTCTCCCAGTCCCCTCCTTCACAGGTTCAGCACCTACTAATTCCAAAAGAATTCCCAACGATTCACCCTTAGTTTTAATTGCATCTAAACCCCATAACATCACCGCCACAGTTTCCGGATATTTGCGATGTTCTTGTAAATGCTGGGCAATAATTTTTTGAGCAATTTCTCGTCCCCTTTCATAAGCCGCTGCTGAAGGCATTCTATAAGGATCTAAAGCATGAATATTCCGCCCCGTCGGCAAAACACCAGCCCCATCCCGCAGCAAATCACCCCCAGGCGCAGGCGGAATAAACTCGCCATTTAAACCTCTCAGTAAATTTGTTAATTCATCAGTAGATTGCATCAACAAATCTGTAATTAGTTTTTTCTCTTCTTGGTCGATTGGTGATTCTTCTCCAAAATAAGCCTCCAAATACCCCGCTAAACCCTCCTCACTCGGACTTTCTCCCAATGTATGCAACCCAGAAGAAAACAACCGATTTTCTAACACCTGCAAATACTCATACAACTTCACCAGATAATCATCAAAAGCATGATTACTAAACATTGTGATATTTTCTGGACTAAAGGTAATACCCAACTTTTTCGCGTCCTCAAACGGACAATCAGACTCTAAACCAGTGTCTAAAATCTTCTTACAAATCCCTTCCTTCAGCAGATAATTCTTTTGCGTATCTTCTCGATATTCCGAAATCAAATCCCGCAAAGATACCAATTCCTTATACAAACCAGCACGTCCATAAGGCGGGACATTGTGAGAAATTAACACCCCATAACCGCGACGTTTCGCCAACATCGATTCTGAAGGATTATTCGCTGCATATATATATAGATTAGGCAAATTTCCTAACAAAATATCTGACCAAGAATAGCCAGTATTGCCAAGAGGAGAACCGGGCAACCATTCCACAGTACCGTGCATCCCAAAATGAACTATAGCATCAGCTTGAAATTCATTTTGTAGCCATTTATAAAAAGCAGCATATTGAGGATGTGGTGTTAAATCTCGCTCAAACATTAACCGCATGGGATCGCCTTGAATTCCCAAAGGCGGCTGTACACCTATCCACACATTTCCGAACTGCACACCACCAATTTGAAACTCATCACCATAAGTTTTAATTCCACTTCCTGTCAGAGATTTCCATTGCTTTTCAATGCGAGAAGTGCGGAGATATCCCAACCATTTTTCTAGTGTGCGGGCGTTTACAGTATTGGGACTCTCCTCATCTGCTGCTTTCACCAAGTGAATTAACTCTTCCCCATCTTCTGGTAAATCCCCCACGTGATAACCAGCTTTTTCCAACGCATGGAGAAACTTAATTAAACTACGCGGTACATTTAATAATGCAGCTGTACCCACAGCCCCATAACCAGGGGGGAAGCCATACAAAATAATGGCTATTTTGCGTTCTGAGGCGGGTTTTTGTCGCAAAGCTACCCAGCTTTTCACCCTACCAATTAACCGTTCTACCCGTTCGGGAACCAGATAAATATTTTCGCCCACCAAGCCGCCGAGGGGAACGGTATCAATTGCCCCATCCAGTTCTGGTAAAGCATATAATACGACACTTTGCAAGCCGCCGATACCTTGGCGTGTCCAAGAGTGGATATCTTGAATTAATAATGGTGCGGCGACGAAGTAGGGGACATTTTTAGCGGTGAGGATGCGTTTGGCTACTTCTACCTGACGCCCTGCTTCCATTGAACCAGCAGGGCCACCTACCAAGGGGAAGCCGATGGTGGAAATAATAGCATCGACTTTAACGGCTTCTAGGGAAAGTGAGGGAGTTTCAATATTACCCTGTTGACGTTGTTGAATTTCGTAGTTGGTTGTCATCCAGTCCCGTACTGCTACGTGTCCTTCGACACCATTAATAAAGATGGGCAAGGGAATTAACCCCGCTTCTTCAAAACGGCGTATGAGTTGAGGAATATATGGTTGTTTGGTGATGACATGTTTGCGATAAAGCAGAATTCCCACAACAGGTTTTGTAGAGACGCGATTCATCGCGTCTTTACGGTTTTGATACCATTCCAGATATGCTTTTGGCGATTCAAAAAAACCTGGATAGTCGAGATGGAGTAAACCCATGTTGGGGGTTTCGATGGGTTGGGGAATATCACCGATTTTTAAATCTAAGTATTTTTCTGCTAATGTCCAGAATAATGAGGCGACGTTTTCTGAACCGCCTGCATTCCAGTAACCATAGATAATTAGCCAGTTGCGTAAGTCTTGCACTTTCTGCACTGGTACATATTTGAGGAGTTTGGGGCCAATTTTTAGGAAGCTGATGTAACCGGCGAGTTTGTCTTCTTCTCGTCCGTTGCTGAATTTGTCTAAGATAAATTTAACTGGTTTGGGCATTCCTTTCGGTTTGTCCCCAATAGCAAAATCTCCCAGCTTGGTTAAACTCATCAGTTCCAAGGCTGACTCAAACACAAGCCGGATGGGGATTTGGGCAATGCGATCGCGTAACCACACAACTTGGTCATAATCAAATAGTAAGCTGCCAAAGAAAACATCAGCGTCTTTCAGTGCTGCTGCTACTTCCTCTGGGTTGGTGGTAATATTGCGATCGCTAAATACCCGAATATCTAACTCACCACAGCGAGAATTAGCTAAAAAAGCCGCTTTTCTATACAAGTCAGCGTTGAATGATTCAAACCCAGCAATCAAGACGATCCGTTTCATGGCCGTAAGCTACGCAATATTTCTTTACCTTGATCTTAAACGTGCTTTCTGGCTGAGTGAGGAAACATCTACCCATAGTTTATTCGTCCTTTCACCAGATGAGAGACACCGCAAGTCACAAGAATGACGGTGGTGTGAGGTGATTTAGCTGAATATATATGAGATTTTTATCAATCATCTTTACCGGAATCTTAAGTTTTATTTTATACTACTAAGGTTTATTATGGTCAATATCCTATTCACATTCACTTAAATACACTTATTGAGAATGGGGCAGAGAAAATCTGGAATCGGGAATCAGGAATGGGTAGTTCCGACTTGGCACTCATTACTCAGAACTTTTTCCAGTCAGGTAGATATTAACAACCGAACAATTAACTTTAGCCTTCAAACCCTTTCTCACAGCTAAGTTTTGTGATCTAAAAAAGAGATGTTTCCCTCATCTTAAATAAAAGGAAGGTTGGAAGTTAAATTGTGTTTAGTATCTGCACAATCAAAGTGAAAAAATTAAACTATTATAAGAATGAGTTGAGGATAAAAAAATGAAATTTGGAATTGATAGTGGGCATAATTGTCCTCCAGACACAGGTGCTAAAGGATTCAAGTTTGAGGATAATCTAACTTTAGATGTAGGAAATAGAGTCATAGCCAAATTACAAGCTTTAGGGCATGAAGTTGTAGTTTGTAGACCAACTAGCGCTAGTACAGTACGCGATTCCCTTTCCAAAAGATGTGATAAAGCTAATGCTAGCAAAGTGGACATTTACGTTTCCATTCATTTTAATTGCTTCAATGGACAAGCGAACGGCACGGAAGTATTTGCTATTAGTAACACCAGCAATAAAATTGCCAAGCCTGTATTAGATGAAATCGTCAAATTAGGATTTTTTAATCGCGGGGTTAAGAGTGGTTCCCACTTATTTGTTTTGAGAAATACAAATATGCCCGCGATACTTGTAGAAGGTTGCTTCCTAGATTCTAAAAAAGATATGGATCTGTATAACCCAGAAGCAATGGCCAATGCCATAGTTAAAGGCTTAACAGGTAAATTGCCAACTACTCCTGTAACCCCCGTACCAGATGAGGAACAGAATGCAGACACGACAATTCTCAGACTACAAAAAGCTTTAAATCGACTAAAAGTCACCGATAAAAACGGTAAATCCTTACTAGAAGATAATTTAGCTGGTGCTGCAACAAACTCTGCAACAGCAAAATTTCAGACTATTGTGGGACTCCCACCAACGGGATCTGCCGATAAGGCTACGTGGGATGCAATTAATCTGATTTTAGCCAAACGCATCATCAGACAAAATCATGCTGGTGGCCCAGTTGTCAGATACTTAGAATATCGTTTTGGTTCCCAGATTGACGGTGTCTATGATTCAGTATTGGAGTTGAAGGTTAAAAGCTTCCAAAAGCAAAATGGTTTAGTTGACGACGGGATTATTGGTAATCTTTCTTGGCAGAAATTAATTGGTTAGTTACAGCGTTTTGCAAGTACGTAAGTACACCCCTCCCTAACCCTCACCTTGGTAAGGGGAGGGTGCGCGATAGCGCAGATGGGGTATTTCTGTACCTGATGAAGTTGAAATCTGCTGTATTAGCAATTAGTAACTAATCTAAATTATGCAAGTGTAAGTTCAATGAAATTGTCAATCACTCATGGAAGAATTAGAAACTCATGATGATTGACAATTTTATTGATAAAAAACCCACTGTGAGTAGCAGTGGGTCAAAATGGTATAGTGTGTAGTTACAGGAAAATCAGTGATTAGGTAAATATCTGCTATGAAATATAGAGTTTAACAGGGTAATGATTCTTATTAAGTTTGCTGTGAATTATCCTAAATTCGATAAATCTTACATCTACTGCTAAGGTAGCCAAGACTAGAATCAAGAGTAGAGATGAAGCTAACTTAACTCACTATTTTAAGTTTATACTCTCATCTAATAACAGATAATATTACTATCGCAAAATAATGTGTCATTGTTTTGTCGCTTGTGTAAATTTTATATATAGATTTCGATATTTTTTGCTTCGACTAACTCAGTTTTATCGCCAGCTAAATACTATCTACAACTGTTTCTCAAAGCATCCGTTTCTGATAATACAAGCACCTTGTTTAAGGAAGCAACAAAATAACCCGGTTTTCACTTAAAGCTTAACGGCATCATCACTAACGATAGTAGACAATCTGAAAAACCCTTGAATTGCCTAGCTTTTGAATGGTTAGAAGAAAATGCAAGCACCTCCAGTCTAGCTCAAAATCTGGAATTGCAAGCCCAATAAGAGTTTCCCGCTTCTGTTCTTGTGTCTGAGGATTTCCCAGTTAGAGATCCATGCATCAGACAATGCGGTATGCTTCATCTTGGGATGACCAAGCTCCTGAACGATTATAAGCTGGGATGCTGGCAACGCACTGATGGGATAAACGAATCAAAAGTAGGCTATCTTCTGGGGCTAAAATCTGTTCGAGTTCCCAGCGTAACTTTTCACGCGATCGCATACTCAGCCAAGAGCGAAAAATTGAGTATTGCATTCTCTCTCCATAACCTTGAAGTAAGTTTTAAGCTTTGCGCCAGCGTTTTGGATCGCGAATGTCGTAACAAATCAGGTAGCAATTTTATTGACAAACCACTAGCGCCAGGGGTGCAGCTTGTGAACGAGGTTGATGATAAAAACCTAAAGCAGGTTCTAAGCCAACAGTCAAGATGGCATTCATTACATCTTTCAGTAACAAAGCATACCAAAACTCAGCATTGCATTGAACCTATCTTGAGGCGGACGGCGATTTCTGTCAGCAAAGTGCAGTTCCTTGGGCATTTCTGGTGAAATCAAACAGGGTAAGGCACTAAAATATAGTGCGGCTAAATTCCCCACCTGACGAGCCGGAACTGTCTCTACAGGTTGATTGCGACGGGTAATTTTTATTTGTTCTCCTGTTCTCCTAACACAGGTTCCAGGTTCCAAAATGTGAATTACTTGCCGTTCATCATCTTCAGGAAACAGGCGAATTGGTTGCCACTCTTTATCATGGGCAAGTTGCGCTTCTTCTGGCAAACAGACAGGAGCCAAAGAACAACGGGCGCATAATCGTTCGTTATTAGTTACTGGTGGCCTGTGTGTCGATTGTCTGAGGATGCGTGCTTGTTGAATTGCTTCTTTAACTGCTGTCCGTCCGGCATCATCCACCGGTACGTGAACTAACACATTATCAGCATGGTAGCGAATGCGACCTTCTTTAACTGTGATTCCCCAGGCTGATTCTAACAGATAAGCATAGGCGAGAATTTGTAGGCGATCGCTCTCCCAAGCTTGGGGCTTGCCCTGAGCGGAGTCGAAGGGTTGCTTATTCTCATCACGATAACAGCGACCGCGTTTGTGTTCGTAGGGGATTGTTTGCCCGTCACGTGTCCGGAGAGCATCCAGCCGACCGCGTAAACCTAATTCTTCGCTTTCGAGAAATAATTCTTCCCATTCCTCATCAGAGGAAACGGGATTTTCGAGGATATTTGAAAAGTATTGGACGAATATAATTTGATACCACACTAGCATTTTATAACCCACGCAAGTGGGTTTCGTCTGTGTATCCGCGATTTCCAATCGCCAAGGCTTTTCTCTTAGGAATTTAGCCCAGCCCGTTGAAAGATTGTGTTAGGAGTAATTTCTAATTTTGGTAACAAATCATCAGTAATTACTGGGAGCATCTCAACTTTGTTAGAACAAAAGAACTAGTAACACCTAAAGCTTGTCGTTAAGATAAGCACAGCGATGCTTGAGGACTTGAGAGACATTAGATTCATTCCATTGTGCTCCAGAGATTTTTAATCGCCGATCTATCTGTTTGATAGTAGACTCGATGGCACCAGAACCAATAGAGCAAATACCTTCGGTTTGATAATAATCATAATTGACAATTCGATGGCGATGGGTTGACAAATACTGACAAAAGTTTGTAAACGTTCACTCAAGCGGGCGATCGCACTTCGTAATTGCAACGCATAAGGCGAACCAGCATAGGCTTCTAACATTCTTGCGCCAACAGTCAGGGCAAACAGTTCACCCTTCGTTAAAGGAATACTTGGCAACCGCCACTCTGGATCAGTGTAATGATGACCCAACTTAGAGCTATACTCCAAAGGTGCATGAAAGCGATGGCTGCGCCAACGTCTGCGACGAACGCGCAGAAAAGCCAAGTCACTACGAATAGTCCGCTCACTCACTTCTAACTCTTGAGCAAGGCTTGGAGTTGTTAGCCTCTGCGTAGTTCTCAGCAATGAATCAATCTGCAATAATCGCTCTAGATACCGGGGAGACATAAATTCTTTAGCGAACGAGTTAGCTTATGCTCAAGCCTAAAGTAGTTACCCGGCAAAAACACTTCCGCCTGAAAAATTTTACTAGTACTTAAAATATATTGTTAAAATTAATACGAACTTGTATATCTTCTCAGCATATTTTTTAAACAGTATAGCGATCGCCCTTGCTTGCCGTGAATCAGGTGAGATATATCTGTGAAATCTGTCGAGCTCACGTAAAAAAGAACTCAAACTAAAAGCCTCGCTGTAATTTACCGCGAGGCTTAAAAATATCTAGTGTCTTCTAGGAACAAGACTAAATATAGTTTTTACAGAGAACATAATTACTTTTTAGGTGCTGGAGTAACAGGCGTTACTTTACTGTTCGCCTTTTTACTACGACGATGCTTCTTCACAGTAGATTTCTTTTTAGCTGCTTTAGGGGCTTTGGTGGCTTCAGCTTTGGTGGTTGTAGTTTGAGTTTTAGCTGGTGCAGCTTGAACTTCAGGTGCAGAAATAGCGACGGGGGCTGCAAGTACTAAAGCTAGGACTAAAGCTTTTGCTAACTTGTTCATCAGAGGCTCCTTGATTTGAAAGAATCGACAATCGAACTATCCCATAGGCGTATGTCAAAGGTTTGAAATTGCTATGAATTTTGTGTGTCTTTTTTAACTAAATGTAATATGGATAACAAAGAATATACACTTCGTTAAACAATGCTTGCAGCCATGAGATGTTCTGCCATTTCAAAATTAGATGTAACATTTTGTACATCATCTAAGCCTTCTAGAGCATCAATTAACTTGAGGAGCGATCGCGCTTGTTCTGGGTCAACAACTTCGATATGATTACTAGGAATCCAGCGCCATTCCACATCTGTCACCGGAAAGCTTTTGTCTTTGAGTGCTTGATGGAGAGTCTCTAAATTTTCTATCTGGGTAAATACTTCCGCTATCTCATCCTCATTCATCTCATAATAATCAGCACCACCTTCTAGAGATGCTTCTAAAAGCAGTTCCTCATCAACTATTCCAGACACCACACAAACGCCCTTTTGGGCAAACATCCAGCTAACACAACCCGTTTCTCCGAGATTGCCACCGTTTTTACTAAAAGCTACCCGCAAATCAGCAGCAGTTCGATTACGATTATCTGTGAGGGCTTCGATTAAAATTGCTACACCACAAGGCCCGTATCCTTCGTAGCGAATCGCTTCTAAACTATTATTATCTGTGCCAAATGTACCTGCCCCTTTAGCGATCGCTCGATCAATATTCTCATTAGGAATACCCGCCGCCTTAGCTTTATCAATAGCCGTACGAAGTTGAAAATTTCCCGTTGGATCTGGAATACCGCTTCTCGCAGCAACAATAATCGCCCGCGACAGTTGAGTAAAAGTTTTTCCCCTTTTTGCATCTACTACCGCTTTCTGGCGCTTAATATTTGCCCATTTACTATGTCCTGCCATAATCTCAAATTATCTCAACTCTCTTTCAAAATTAGGATATATTTGACATACTCACTGCCCTTGCAGGGCAGTGATTCTTGACGGCTCACAGCAACTAGCTAACCGTTGCTAGTCTGACAGTCGCTCCCCATCCGTTTTAGGTCGTGCCGATGCCCCATGCCGACCATTTCTACATTTCTAGATGCGTTTTCATCCCTTTCCTGCTCAGTACCGCAACTTAAACAAAGAATTGAGCGCACAGAAAGGTCAATTTTACCCCAACGAAAACCACAGCATGAGCATACTTGGCTAGTAGGTTGCCACCTATCTATTACGCGAAAATCACGGTTAAACTTTTCCGATTTAGCCGCGCATTGGTTCCTAAATTCTCGCCATCCCTGCAAAATAATTACCCTAGATAGCTGACGATTTTTGACCATTCCTGATATGTTTAAATCTTCCAAAACAATTACTTGGTTGTCGTTAACTATTTTGGTTGATAGCTGATGTAAAAAGTCTTTTCTAGTATCAGAAATGCGGTTGTGTAGTTTAGCTATCCTTATGCGAGTTCTATTTCTCCTTTTTGAGTCTTTTTGCTGACGTGCTAATTTTCGCTGCAATTTACGAATCTTGCGGTCATGCTTTGAGTAGCTAGGGCTTAAAGCTTTTTCACCATTACTCATTACAGCAAAAGTTTTTATACCTAAGTCAATACCTATGCTTTGGTTTTTAGCAGTAGTAACATTGGGTTCAACTTCTACTACAAAGCTAAGAAAATAGCGATTGGCACAGTCTTTAATTACCGTGACTGAGCTAGGTTCAGAAGGTAAATCTCTTGACCATATTGGTTTAATTGTCCCAATTTTAGCTAAATAAACTTCTCCATCTTTCACAGAAAAACCAGATGCAGTAAATTCTGCTGATTGTGAGTTAGTTTTCTTCTTGAATCTAGGCGTACCAACCTTTTTCCCTTTTCGCTTACCTTTAAGAGAATTGAAAAAGTTTTTGTAAGCAGTATCTAAATGTCTAAGAGACTGTTGCAATGGTACTGAAGAAACATCAGATAGCCATTTTCTTTCATCAGTCTTTTTAGATTGGGTAAGCATTGCCGAGAGTTTATTATATCCGGGCAGTTTTTCAGATTGCTTACAGAACGCTAAAGCATCATTCCAAACAACCCGAACACACCCAAACAACTGGGCTAAATTCTGCCGTTGTTGGTCTGTTGGATAGAATCTGTACTGATACCTAGCCTTCATGTTTATGGTAGGATTGGTCTGTTAAGGTATTCTACATTGGTCAGTCGAAGATGGCAAGTGGTTTAAGACATGAAAGGCATAGCGTTTCCGACCTAAAAATACATTTGGTCTGCGTTACTAAGTATAGAAGGAAGATTTTTACTCATGATAGTCTTGAACTAATCCACAGATCATTTGCAGAAGTAGCTAAAAAAATGGATTTTCAAATACTTGAATTTAACGGAGAATCAGACCACGTTCACACATTAATTGAGTTTCCACCTAAACTTTCAATATCTCAGATTGTTAATGCACTCAAAGGGGTGTCCAGTCGTAGATACGGACAGGCAGGATTCCCTAAACCCTATGGTAAACAGGCTTTATGGAGTCCTAGTTATTTTGTATCTTCCGTTGGGGGTGCGCCTCTTGAGGTTCTTAAGAAATACATCCAAAATCAAGAAAAGCCGTCGTAGAACTACGGGGTTTTAAACCCAAATTTTCGATAAATTTTGTGAAAGGGAATGGGGATTGTTGACGGTTGACTGGGGGGATGAGGGAGATGAGGGGGATAATAAATGACCAACAACCAATGACAAATGACAAACTACCTTACTCGTTTCCTACTATTCTTGCTTGTAGGCATACTAGCTATAAGTGCATGTCAGACTATCTTACCTGGTGTTAAACAAGCTCAGGTTTTTCATCTTACCCTATGGCAAGGTGTGAATCCGCCGCCAAATCGGGATGTATTACAAAAGCTGGTAGATAAATTTAATCAAACTCACCCAAATATTCAAGTAGAGTCGCTTTATATTGGGCAACAGGATCAGCAAATGCCCAAGATTTTAGCAGCAGTGGTAGGAAATGCACCGCCGGATTTATTGTGGTATAATCCCACGATCGCCGGACAGTTGGTAGATTTAGATGCCATAATTCCTTTGGATAAATTGCTGGCAAACTCACCAGTGAAAGACGAAATTGACCCCAATTTATTTGCATCGATGGAATATCAGGGGAAAATTTGGTCTGTACCTTTTGCGACAAATAATGTTGGGATTTTCTATCGTCCAAGTTTATTTAAGTCTGCCGGCGTGACTGACTTACCCCGAACTTGGCAGGAGTTGCAGCAAACTGCTCAAAAATTAACTCGTGATACCAATGGTGACGGACGCATAGATCAACATGGCATGGCGCTACCTTTGGGTAAGGGAGAATTTACGGTATTTACCTGGTTACCGTTTATGTGGAGTGGCAGCGGCGAATTGATCAGTGGTGATTCACAAACTGCTGCAGGAGTGGTTTTAAAAGACAATCAACAGGCGATCGCTGCTTTGCAATTCTGGCGTGATTTAATTACAGATGGTGTCGCTGTGTTATCAGAACCAGAACGGGGTTATGAAACAAATGACTTACTCACTGGTAAGATAGCCATGCAATTAAACGGCCCTTGGTCTTTGGGAGAATTGCAAGCAACTGGTATTGATTTTGATGTGTTGCCGATTCCCTTTGCTCAACAACCTGCTACTAGTATTGGTGGAGAGAATTTATTTTTTTTCAAAACCAATCCAGAACAAGAAAAAGCTGCCTTTGAGTTTGCTGAGTATGTTTTGAGCGCAGAATTTCAGACAGAATTAGCACTAGGTACTGGCTATTTACCCGTAAATTTAAAGTCACGCCAAAGTGACGAATATCAGGAATTTGTGCAAAAGTTCCCACAGGTGAAAGTTTTTTTAGAACAAGCAAAATACGGGCGATCGCGTCCAATTTTTCCTGGCTATAATCGGATTTCCGACAATTTAGGTCGCGCAATTGAATCTGTATTGTTAGGTAAATCTTCCCCAGCCGCAGCACTCAAAGCCAGCCAGCAGCGCTTAGATTTGATTTTTAAATAACTCTTTTCACCGCCCCTTGTCTCTTGATTGAGCAACACTTATAAATATATAGGAATCCTATTTGATTTCTGAACAAGACTAAGAGAGAATACGGAGAGGCGTAGAAGTCTAACTCTTAACAATGATGAGTCAGCCTGTATAAACTACCACACTGACAGTAGAAGTATCGCAGGAATAGTCAAGAGAGGGAATGTTAGTGGAAGCAATTGCACGGAGCGCCCTGGAGGATGCGATCGCTAAACTACAAGATTTTAACGCTTGTCCCACATACGCTTTACCCCACCCCGGTGTTGTCTAAAGCCAACACTGGGAGTTCCCTTACACAGCATTAGCAGTCAAACTGATCTGCACAATCACATCGTTGTAATCTTTGTCACCACCATTTGCTAAATCTTCAAAGCCAAAGGAGTTGTTCCCCAACAAACGAATGTGATCTGTCTTATCTGTATTAGCACCCAAGAATGCGAAGTAAAGCTTGGGATCATTATTGGCATTACTATCAAAAAAGGCATCGGGTTTGCCATCGACAATTATAAAGGGTGCAAACAACGAATCAGCCCCAAAAGTACCGGTGTAAGAGGCTGTACCTTGGTTGGTTACCGTCAAGTCAATACCTGCAACACGCCCACGGATGGCGGCTTCGGCGTAACCAGCCTGTCCAACAAGAATATCTGCTTTACCATCGCCATTGGTGTCAATACCACCACTTTCATCAGCAACTTTATAGAATCCCACAAAGTTGTTGAATGCAGCTTCTCTGTGAACCTTAAAGTCAGCCTTCACCGATTGTCCTACACCACGTAAATCAATCAGTTCCCCTTCCTTTTTGCCTTGCAAACCTGTACCCAAAGTTACCTGTTGATTTGTTGCTTCAACCGTGACAACCAAATCCTGGAAGTTGAGAGAAAATCCTTCATTTTCTGTGTTGCTATTGGTAGCTGAGGAAAAAACGACACTTGAGAAAGAGGCTTTTCCAGACAGTACAGCTTGGGTAGTACTGTTGGATATCATATAGAATCGGAGTTTGGTATTAGACTCAAATTCTAATATGTTTGTGGAGTCAGTGGTATTAAAACCATTAGGCGAATTGCCAAGGGAGCAGAAAATCACCTTGGAACGCAAAAGAGCCACTTTTGCATAGCCTTCTGCACCAGGGGCTATGCCGTCAATCTTACCTTCATCATCATCAACATTAAATACACACAGTTCATCTACCTGTTTGGAGGCGTTGGTTTTAATCTTGATTGAGAGTTTTGCTTTATCACCTTTAATGTTGAGTTTTGTCTTAATACTAAAGATATCGCCTGTAATTTTTGTCAGTAGGCTAGTGGATTGGATATTAACAGCTGTCTTTTCATCAACTGCAAGTGTAAATACATCACTGGCTTGATCTCCAGCAATATCTTTAGCGGTAACTTTGATGTCTAGACTACCCAGATCGTTATTTGTGGGAGTGCCAGTGAAGGTAAGGGTAGTAGGATTGAAGTTCAGCCAAGTGGGTAGTAAATCATCATTTACCAGAGTAGCAGTGTAAGTGAGGATGTCTTGAGCATCTGCATCGCTGAAGGTGTCAACTGGAACGGTGAAGTTGAAGACACTATCTTCAGTGGCTTCTTGATCCTGAATTTCATTCGCCACCTCTGGCGCATGGTTGAAAGGCGTACTAAACACCACCACCGCCGAGTCATAAGATCCAGATGCATAGAGATGTTTCCCGTCAGGGCTGAGAGTTACAGAAGTGGCAGCAGCAAGTCCATCGACGCCATCTGTATCATCTTTTTGAACTTCTACAAAAGTCAACTCACCTGTTTCTTGATTGCGCTCAAATACTGCTACTGCTGAATCATAATATCCAGTAGCATAGAGATATTTCCCGTTGGGGCTGACAGTTACAGAAGTGGCAGCATTAAGTCCATCGACGCCATTTATATTATCTTTTTGAACTTCTACAAAAGTCAACTTGCCTGTTTGTTCATCGCGCTCAAACACCGCCAGCGCTGAGTCCCCAAATCCAGCAGCATAGAGAAATTTGCCGTCGGGGCTGACAGCTACGGAGTTGACAGCAGCAAGTCCATCGACACCATTTGTATCATCTTTTTGAACTTCCACAAAACTCAGCTGACCTGTTTGTTCATCGCGCTCAAACACCGATACCGCCGACTCATCAGCTCCAGCAGCATAGAGGAATTTGCCGTCGGGGCTAACAGTTACGAAGAGGGCACCAGCAAGTCCATCGACACCATTTGTATCATCTTTTTGAACTTCTACAAAACTCAGCTGGCCTGTTTGCTCATCACGCTCAAATACTGCTACCGCCGAGTCACCATATCCAGTAGCATAGAGGAATTTGCCATCAGGGCTGACAGTTACAGAAGTGGCATTAGCAAGTCCATCGACACCATTTGTATCATCTTTTTGAACTTCTACAAAACTCAGATGGCCTGTTTGTTGATTGCGCTCAAACACCGCTACCGCCGAGTCACTATATCCTGGAACATAGAGGAATTTGCCGTCGGGGCTGAGAGCGAGGGCTTCAGCACTACCAAGCCCATCAACGCCATTTATATCATCTTTTTGAACTTCTACAAAAGTCAACTCACCTGTTTGTTGATTGCGCTCAAATACCACCACCGCCGAGTCATCATACCCAGATGCATAGAGGAATTTACCGTCGAGGCTGATGGCGGCAAAGAAGCTCCCACCAAGCCCATCGACACGATTTGTATTATTTTTTTGAACTTCTACAAAATTCAGAATTTTCTTTGTCATATTTTTAGCTTTTAATACTTACTATTTATACGATTTAATTTATAAGATAAAACCGACATATGCCTTCAGTAAATTTACGATTTTATAATAGCCCAGCAAAAAAATCCCCTGAACTTATAATCCCACGGTGGTTACCTTTTAGGCATTTTTGGTGAGTAGTCACTAATCGGACTTATCTGCGGAATTCGTTGATGGTTCTTCAATTTTGCTAAATAATTATTTGAATTTATTCACGACTTATACCATTGACAAAAATCTTTGCAATCCATGAATAGTAGGGGCGTACATCTTTACATTAGTGGGCGGTTATAAACCGCGTCTACACAAACAAAACCTGCCTCCGCAGGTTTCAAATCCTTAATTTTTCCTCAGTCTGCACAGGCGGACGAGAGTTGCAAAAAATTAGGTTGGGGAGCCACTGCGTTCATAGGTGTCAACTTAAGCCACAGATGGCTTATTGCAATTACCTACCACGGACGGGAATGAATTCCAAGGCTAATAGGCAAAGTTTACTAAAGTAAACTGGGGATAAATGATAATTTTTAGTTAGCTTTAGCTTACTTTTGCTATTAGACTCAGAATTCATTCTGAGGCGGGATATGGGTTTCACGTTAAGTTGACACCAATGCACTGCGTTGCGCGGGTTTCTCATGTTGTAGCAAGTGGCGTTGGAGGCTTTGCGTAACTCAACATCCTGATATATGTCGGGTTGCGCTTCTCTTAGAGACGCTACGCGTTAAGCGTACCCCTGAGGGGAAGCAAGCTACGCGAATAGCGTATCGAAGAGAAGCTATGCCGTAGGCTTTACGCTCCACCCAACCTACACCTAATGCACCATTTTAGCCTTGACACGCCACTACATCTGTAGCGATCATTCTTCAAATTGGTATAAAAAATCATGCAAAATATGTCTAGTCACTGCCAGCGGAGCGTTCGCAATGACACAAAAGTAGCGTGAACCAAAAACCGGGAAATTCCATCAAAATCAGCAGCCTAGGCATAGCCCTACCTACTTTCTTAGTAAATATAAAATATGTGAAGAAAAATGAAGTAGGCTCAAACCCTTCTACATATAGGACTCATATTTGATTTCTGAAATACATGTAGGGGAGCCACCCTCGTGCGCGGGTTTCCCGCGTTGAGAGGAGTGGCGTTGGGCATTGCCCACCACATCCGGGTTTTGGTGGGCAATGCCCACCCTACACTTAAGATTAAAGTGTACGGAATTTTTTCAATAATCAAACCGGATTCCTATATTGCCTATTGCCTATTACCGGATTGCTATATTTAATAATTAATCAGAGGTGATATCAAATGCCTAAATGGAAACTAAATTTAATAATTAATCAGAGGTGATATCAAATGCCTAAATGGAAACTCACTACAGAATTTACATTTGACAGTGCTCACTACATCAAAGATTATGATGGTCCTTGTGGTCGGATGCATGGACATACTTATAAAGTCCACATAGAAGCCACATCATCACAGTTGCACTCTTCAGAATACTGCCCACATTCCGTGATGGTAGCCGACTTTAAAACCTTGCGTTGGGCTAAACAAGATGTGACTAAGGGGGGACTGGATCACTGTATTCTTAACGAAGTCTTGCCTCCAGAATACGAAACAACGGCTGAGATGATTGCCAAGTATATTTATGACCAAACCAAGAAACAAGTACCGGTAGGAGTGCAACTAAAAGTCAGGGTTTCAGAAACGCCTAACAGTTGGGTAGAGTATGAAGATTGACAAAGAATAAGTCAGAAGTCAGAATAAATAAGCTATTGACTCCTGCATTCTGAATACTAACGAATACCTAAATACGCTACGAAAGTTTGCTAATTCGTTTGATTCTTAATGTACATAAAGTTATAAATCGCTTTATTAAGCCTTTGATAATACTTATCTCAGCTTCGACATTTATGCGGTGATTTGCTGCCGAAATTGTGTAATCTGAAAACAACTAAGCGAATAATTAAATTGAGGTCTGATGACTCCTACGATTATGCGTCAGCTTTGGTCTGTAGTTGAAACTGCTCATGCAAAGACCCTCTTGCAGCTAGATGATGCTAGCTTGGTGCAGTGGCTAGTAAAACAAACCAACACCCAAGTGTTGTTAGAAAAAAACGAAACTGATTATCTCAGTGACTACATCCAATCGCGACTCGCCCTGATTCGCGATCTTGCTTATGAGCGACAGTGTTAATCAGTGGATCGGCACAAGTAAAGTTAATCACGAGGATCGTCATTTGTTGGACGGGTTTACCAGTTGCAAGCAAGTGACATCATTGGTGAGAATTTCCGGAATTTTGAGATCCGACAACACTACATTAGTCACTAGACAATAAGCACAAATCATAACTCTTAGTTATTGCCTATTCACCAATGAACTTATGATCTGGTTTGGGGCAAATAACCTTCTACTAAGCAGTCAGAACCTACCACACGCCAACGGACACGTTCCAAGGGTAAAGCCTCTGTCATAGAGGTAAAACCCAAGTCCCCTACAGGAGTAGGTGCATAATTACCACCAATGATTTTTGGTGCAATAAAGGCGAGGATTTTTTGTACTGCTCCTTGAGCGATCGCACTGGCAGCTAATGTACCACCACATTCCCACAGAACGCTACAAACACCCCGATCATACAAATGCGCCATGACTTGCTCTGGAGTAAGTGATGTAAATTCCACCACTTCCACACCCTGTTTAAGCAATAATTCTCTAAAATCAGGAGAGCTGCCTACCTCCGTCAACACCAAAGTAGGAGCCTCTGTAGTTTCCCACAGGCGGGCATTTTCCGGTAAATTTAGCTGACGACTCATCACCACTCGCAAGGGATTATGGAACCCTACCTGATGGCTCGTTAAGTAAGGATTATCCTGCCGCACCGTATTACCACCGACAATAACCGCATCACAAGATGCCCGTAGTAAATGTACCTCACTACGGGCATCTTGATTTGTCACCCAAGCACTGTGACCAGAAGTAGTAGCAATTTTGCCATCTAAAGTCATGGCATATTTCAAAATCCCCAAAGGTCGTTTGTGGAGAATACGATGCACAAACCCTTCATTTAGCTGCTGACAAGCCTCTTGTTCCACTCCTACCACCACTTCTATCCCCGCCGCACATAGACGGGCAATGCCACCACCTGCTACCAGTGGATTAGGGTCAACCATCCCTACTACCACTTTGGACACCCCAGCCTGAATCAACCCTTCAGAACAAGGGGGAGTGCGTCCGTAGTGATTACAAGGTTCCAGACTGACATAGATTGTGGCACCACGGGCTGCATCACCAGCCGCTCTCAAAGCAAAAACTTCTGCATGGGGTTCACCTGCACGGGGATGGAACCCTTCCCCAATAATTTCCCCATCTTTAACAATTACTGCCCCCACTAAGGGATTTGGAGAAGTGCGCCCCAAAGCTTGACGAGCGAGTTCCAAACACCGCCGCATCATTAGCCGATCAAAGTCACTTCCTGCCTTTTTCTCAGTTGAATCCATTGGCAGCGTATTTTCCAGAGTGTAGTTAGGTAGAGATGCATCTGCTTGAGCAACCACTGGGGAATTATCCATGATTTTTGGGCAACACTCTCAATATTTTCCACGCTAGCTGGTATTTTGCGTGAGCTTTTAACAGTAATGTTTGGGTTTTATATAGCGGTTCTCACTTGGATGCAATACAAAATTATATCGTCGCGTGTAGTAGCACAGCATTGCCCATACGTGTCAACTTAAGCTAAAAATAGCTTTACGCTTGGACTCCTCACCCGCCTGGGAATGAATTCCCAGGCTAATAGCATAAGTCTACTGAAGTAGACTAAGGATTTGTGATGATTTTTAGTCATCTTTAGATGACTTTTGCTATTAGACTCCGAATTCATTCGGAGGCGGGCTATGTGTTTGGCGTGGTTTCACGTCAAGTTGACACCAATGGGCATTGCCGTGCCCCTAAGAGTGTATTGGACTCAACCGATAACTGCTATATTTGGCAATCTTAACTTACAAGGAGGCAGAGGGCAGGAGGAACAATTGACGGAGAGTCAAACCCCGCACGCCAGTTCTTTTAAGTAGTTAAACATAATTAATTACACAATGTCATTGCAAATGGAGCGAAGCGAAATGTTCGCGGAGCGTTCCCGCAGGGTAGCAATCCCAACCCTTGCGGGTGCAAACTTTGGCTATACGATCGCATCTACTTTCTAGTGTTGCTGAATCAGAATATAACAACAAGCGATCGCTTATGGGGATTTAAGATTGCTCTAACAATTTTATCTGTTGCCACCAATGATTCAGGGGATAATAAACTACAGGTGCCCAAAGACTGCTGAGAATAGCAGAGGACAGGGCAACACGCTGGTAATATGTCCAGATATATTCTTTTTTGCTGAGGCTGTCTCCGCCATCGATATCGCCCATCCAAGTCAATTGCAAGCCAAAGATAGTTTCTGCAATTACTGCCATAGCAAAGACAATTAAAGCAATAGAAATAAAGTCTTCCTCAATAAAACGCTGCTTCTGAATCAAACTAGTTAGCATTCCTACTACCCCCAAAGTCACTGCGTGACTAGGGTTAGGTGCAGTCATGGCATCTTGAAGTAGCCCCAAAATTATCCCCGCAAATGCCCCCGCCCAAACTGTGCGCTTCACACTCCAAGCTACCACCCAAATTAATAACCAATTTGGCCCTATCCCTAATAATTCCATTCCTGGGAAGCGGGTTGGCAACATTAACAAACATAATAAAACAGATGCGATCGTCACCGTCCAATCCAGTAGTTGACGTGTACGCGGACGCCAACTAGCAAGTGGCTTAGTTGAGATATGGAATTTTCGCTCTGACGATTTTGGCTTTTTTTGCCTGCGGTCACCAAATGCCGGAATCTTCATTGTTTTGAGCAATTTTCTAGAATCTAATTAGACTTTTGCGACTGTTGGTTTGCTAACTCTGGGTTTTCCAGTTTCGGGTATACAGCAACCCAATCTAGTGAACGAATCGGTGGAAATAACTCCACTTTTGCCACTGATGTTGGCAGTTTCGCCAAATCCAGAGACTTAATTCTTCCTATGGCCAAACCAGAAGGAAACTTTTGACTGTAGGTCGATGTAGACACAAAATCTCCCACTTTCACATTTGGGACTTTCTCCAGGAACTCTAGCACCGCCTCAGCCGAAGAATCTCCCCTGAGAACGCCTTTTGCAGCTGTGCGACTAATTGTTACACCCACTTGACTTTTGAGGTCACTGATAAGCAGTACACGGCTAGTATTGGGAGTTACACTTTCTACCAAACCCACTAATCCGCCTTCTGCCTTGACTATAAAGCCTTCCTGAATTCCTGAGTTCGTGCCACGATTCAGGGTGACTTGCTGCCACCAATGGTCAGCACTGCGCCCCACCACCCGCGCCGGAATTGGTTTCGATGAAACTGGTTCTTTTTCTACGTAACTCAATAAATCTTTTAATTTTTTATTTTGAGTTTCTAGATCAACTATGCGTGTTTGCAATTCTAAAGAGCGCGCATCTCTCAGCTGTTCTTCTGGAGTTGGCCCTGTCTGCAACATTTGCAGCGGCCGGGTAATTCCCTGGTAAACCTCTAGTAGAAGTGCGCCTTGAGTTTGTCTTAATATCCAAGCACTACCTACTATGAGAGTTAATAACCCAACTTGTAACGCTTTCCGATCCCACCACCTACGTAGTACCACCATCTCAACCCTGTTTTTATATTTTCAATTAAGTTTAAAAAATATTGGGTTCTATACATAGAACCCAATATTTGTTTGATTCTATACATAGAATCTCAGATTTGGTACTTTTTTGCTACATGTTGCGAGAACGTCCGCTGAAAACTCGTTCCAGTTGTTTGAAGTTTTCCAATACACGACCTGTTCCTAGCACAACACAGCTTAAGGGATCAGCTGCAATGTGTGTGACAATGCCTGTCTCATGGCTAATTAGGGTGTCTATACCTTTGAGCAAGGCACCGCCACCAGCTAACATAATACCTCTGTCAATAATGTCGGCTGCTAGTTCTGGCGGTGTGCGTTCCAATGTCCGCTTCACCGCTTCAACAATTACCGATAGCGGTTCCAACATACTCTCACGAATTTCTGGCCCTTTGATTGTCACAGTTCGAGGCAAGCCAGAAAGTAGATGTAAGCCTCGGACTTCCATCATCGCATCACCATCTTCGTGAGTGGGATAAGCAGAACCAATGCGAATTTTGATGTCCTCCGCAGTACGTTCTCCAATCACTAAGTTATGAACTTTCTTCATATATTGGGTGATGGCTTCCGTCAGTTCATCCCCCGCAATGCGTACTGATTCGCTAATTACTGTACCTTGGAGACTCAGGACAGCAACTTCTGTTGTGCCGCCGCCAATATCAATGATCATGTTACCAGTTGGTTCGGCTACTGGTAGTCCTGCACCAATTGCGGCTGCTACTGGTTCATCAATTAAATAAACTTCTCTGGCTCCAGCTTGAGTCGCTGCATCCATCACAGCTCGTCTTTCCACTCCGGTGACACCGCTAGGAATGCCGATGACAATCCGGGGTAGAATTAGACTCCTGCCTTCATTTACGCGCTGGATGAAGCTTTTGAGCATCAACTCAGCTGTATCGAAGTCAGCGATTACACCATCGCGCAAAGGGCGCAGTGCAATCACGTTTCCAGGTGTTCGACCAAGCATTTTTTTAGCATCTTCTCCGACTGCTAGTGCTACCTTTTCATTGACATCGATAGCAACTACAGAAGGCTCTTGAAGTACAATACCTTTACCAGATACGTAAACGAGGGTATTGGCAGTACCGAGGTCGATACCCATGTCCCACGATGAGCGAAAGTTCCTGAACAGACCCACGCGTCTCTACGCCCCCTATTTGCGATACTTGTGACTACAACGGTAAAAGTTAACCGTGCTGGATTCTATTACGTTTTTTATCCTGAGTCCAGTAAAGCTGGCTATTTTTTAGATAACTTTCGGCTATTTTTACTACATCTCAGGCTTCTAATTTTTGATATTCTTGGAGTATTTCAATTTATCCGTATATTTTTTGAGGATATCTAGACTAATTTGTATCATTATTAGTCAACACCCTGTTGTTAGATATTTAACATATTTTCACAAGTTTCACAATTCGCTATCATAGAACTCTCAACTAATAAGTACACCTGTACTGAAAGGTAACGAACATGAGTATCAACGTTGTCACTCTCGTCGGTCGTGTAGGCAGCGACCCAGATATTAAATATTTTGAGTCAGGTAGTGTTAAGTGTAGATTAACACTAGCTGTGAATCGGCGATCGCGCAACAGAGATGAACCTGACTGGTTCACTTTAGAATTATGGGACAAAACAGCAGAAATTGCGGGCAATTATGTACGTAAAGGAAGCCTGATTGGCATCAAAGGTTCCTTAAAATTTGACACATGGAGCGATCGCAATTCTGGAGCAGCTCGTTCTACACCCGTGATTAGAGTAGACCAACTTGAGTTGTTGGGTTCCAAACGCGATGGCGATGGCGGTGCAGATTTATCCTCGGAGAATTTCTAAATTGGGGACTGGGGACTGGGGACTGGGGACTGGGGACTGGGAGCAGGGGGAAGAACTAGGGTTTTGACTCTTGACTCTTGACTCTTGCCTATCCCCTATTCCCCAATATCAGTAACTAATTTGCAATGTCACCGATGCTTCTACCTGCTGTTCGCCACCAACGACGGGAGTGGAAGCATTAGCACTTGTGACTTTGGCAAAATCCGCACGCTGTAACATTGGTGGTGGCGGGGGACTAGCACCATTAATTTGAATACTCACCACTTCTTTGGGCTGGAAACCAAGAGCGTTGAATACAGCATCAGCTTGCTGTCGAGCGTCTTGGGTAGCTTCTTTGAGTGCTTGTTTTTGAGCAGTGGCGATCGCTTCATCAGTAGCCACAAAACTAATGCCGTTGATTTGCGATGCTCCTGCTTTGACGGCTTCATCCAATAATGTACCAGCTTTCTCTGTCGCTATCCGAAAACTCACAGTGTTGCTGGCTGCATACCCAGTAATGCGCTGCACATTATTCGTATAGCTATAAACTGGGTTAAGGGTGATGCCAGTAGTTTGTAATTTTTCCACATTCCGGCTTTTCAGCAGTGCTACTACAGCCGATGACCTACGAGCTGCCTCTTGCTGTACTTCCTGGGCTGTTTTACCTTGAACTTCTACCCCCAAATTGACTTGAGATAGGGTAGTAGGAATGGATTCCATCCCGCGGCCACTGACAGTTAAGGTGCGCCATAATTTTTCTTTTTCTTGCGCTGAACTGGGCTGAATAAAAATTACACATACCAGCAATGTCCAAGGGAGAATTTTCCAGAAGTTTCCAGCACGAAACCGAGAACTGGATAAAGCAGTTCTATGCATACAATTTGCACTCCTCTCAAAATATTTTACAGATGCTGTCCAACAAGCATATCAACCAATCTGCATAGAAATATTGCATAGCAACGTTTCTACAGATGCGATCGCTCTAGCTTTGTGGGATTGAATGGATACAATCTTGATGTTCCTACTTTGACATTGGTAAAGTCAAAAGTCTCAATGGTTACATTTTTGGAAACTTAAAAAATTACCGAAAGTCTCAAAATAGTCACTTTCCATAAAGAGTTAAAAATAAAGAGAAGGATTTTCACAGAACCAATGCAGTTTTTAGATGCAATCAACTTCTCTTTTCCTCTGCTGGCGATCGCAACAGCAGCAGTTGACAGTTCAATGGTAATAGCAGCTGTGCTGCTGAGTTTAGTAGTAATTTACCTGGCTAGCAAAGTTGGTGGGGAGTTATCTAACCGAGTGGGTTTACCACCTGTCTTGGGCGAACTTGTAGGCGGTGTAGTAGTCGGACTTTCTGTTTTGCACCTGTTGGTGTTTCCAGAAGGTGGTACAGACAGTTCTAATTCCCTCATCATCTCATTCTTGCAAAGCACTGCTGGGTTGAGTCCACAAGCCGCTGAGGGGGTGTTTGCTGCCCAATCTGAGGTGATTTCGGTTTTGGCAGAGCTGGGTGTGATCATCCTGTTGTTTGAAATTGGCTTGGAGTCTAACTTAAAGGACTTGATGGCAGTTGGTCCCCAAGCCTTTGTCGTAGCTGTGGTGGGGGTAGTAGTACCCTTCGCTGCGGGTACTATCGGGTTGATGACTTTGTTTGGTATTAGTGCTGTACCGGCAATTTTTGCGGGGGCGGCTTTGACTGCTACTAGTATTGGCATTACTTCTAAGGTGCTATCAGAATTGGGGCGGCTCAATTCTAGAGAAGGGCAGATTATTTTGGGTGCTGCCATTATTGATGATGTGTTGGGAATCATTGTTTTAGCAGTGGTTGCTAGCCTAGCTAAAGATGGTGAGGTAGATGTAACTAAAGTCATTTATCTGATTGTTAGTGCTACGGCTTTCTTACTGGGTGCAATTCTGTTGGGCAACGTTTTCAATAAGACTTTTGTGGCGATCGTTGACGTACTCAAGACACGGGGTGAGTTGGTGATACCAGCAATCATCTTTGCGTTTGTGATGGCATATCTGGCTGCTGCTATCCAGTTGGAGGCTATTTTGGGAGCTTTTGCTGCTGGTTTAGTCTTGGAGGAGACGGATAAGCGTAAAGAACTGCAAAAGCAAGTTATTCCCATTGCTGATATGCTGGTGCCCATTTTCTTTGTCACTGTGGGGGCAAAAACTGATTTAGGAGTGTTAAATCCAGCAATACCCAGCAATCAAGAAGGTTTAATGATGGCTAGTTTCCTGATTTTAGTAGCCATTCTTGGTAAAGTAGTTACAGGATTGTCGGTATTTGGTCAACCGGGAATTAACCGTTTGGCGATCGGTGTAGGAATGATTCCTAGAGGTGAAGTCGGGTTGGTATTTGCTGGTGTTGGTGCCGCTAGTGGTGCCCTCTCGAAACCACTGGGGGCAGCAATTATCATGATGGTGATCCTGACAACCTTTTTAGCTCCTCCTTTGTTACGGTTTGTCTTCCCAGATCCCAAAACAGCGGCGACGAATCCAGAGCAACTGATTTTAGATGCTGTGAGTGCAAAATCGGCTCCAGATTCTCAGGAGAGTTAGTTACTCTTAGATTATTCGCGCTTAATTAAGATCCCCGACTTCTTTGAGAAGTCGGGGATCTGTTGATCTGTGGTGTGGAAAAAAGCATGAAAAGAGCGATCGCTTTTTCACTTCAAATTCCTGGAATCACGACTCCATCGTTCGATACCTCAGCTTGTTTAGGAGTAAGCAACAGCGCCTCGGGGCTAACTAGTGGTTTGTCAATTTTGTTTTGAGGGGTTTTTGGTAGTGCGGGCCGAAAAGCCCGCGTGAGCGTCTCGCTCACACTACTAGTTGCAAAAAGTTATTACAGATCAAGTCTTGATATGTCTGCAAATCTTGAGAAGTGCGATCGCTCACTCGCGCTAATACTCCTACCCGTTGCTCTGCTGTGATTTCATGCGTTAGTCCCCGTGCAAAACTACCAGTAAATACCACCACTGGTACGACTTCTTGATCTGACACCCGCAGCCCTGCTTCGTGAATCTCCAGCACCAGCAAAGCATCAGACAGGCGATAAGTAAACTGAATTGTCGTTTGTATTGGTGCCCAGTCTGCGGTTTTCCCGGCTCCGGGTGCCAGCAGTATATTAACAATGTAGTCCCTGGCTGAGAGACGATTGGGGTCAAATGCCACATGTCCACGAAAGCTGGTGTTAATGCCCTGATATTCAATTTCTGGTAAGGTTTCTAGATATTTGCGTGCGATCGCCCCCACAGATACAGCATTTATTTCCTGATTTGTCAACTGTTGTGAAAATAAAATCCGATTCGGCTGTGCAGCGATCGCCACTCCGTTGATAAATACAAATTGTGCTGCTGTCTGATTCAACACCGAAGGACGCGCCAGTTCCCAATCCTGCGGTACAATGCCGCTAGATTTCAAAAAGTCAAGTGTGAGGACGCTGTGATTTTGTGGTTGTATGGTGAGGGCGATCGCTATTTCTTGAATGTTCAACACTTGGTTCATGATTTTTGCTCTTCTCGCTCTTCCTGAGCGGTAGCCTGCGACAAGCCCCATTCCTTTTTACAATGCGTGGATTTTAGCAATACCAAGTTCAGTAACTAGTAGTCTGTCAGGGTTGAAATGAGGGACTGTAGTGTGAGCGTCTCGCTCACGCGGGCTTTTCGGCCCGCACTACCAAAAACCCCTCAAAACAAAATTGACAAACCACTAGACCACCCATAGCAAAAAACATCATTGCCATTAAACCAATACAGATACAGTTGGTAAGGGCACGGCAGCGCGATATCGCATATAAGCTAAGTTACCGGTGGCGATCGCTAGCAAAGACCCAAAGTCATGAATCGTACCTATCCATCTCTGCCAAGGACTCGGATGCAACAAGTTAATAAAGGGTAGAAATAGAAAAAGACTCGCAGACACAATACTCAAACCGTAAATACAAAATTTTGCAAGATCAAGTTGCTTGGGAAACTCCCTCGTCATCAAATCAAAGCGTTCTTCTTGCACCACTAATAATTTCCTAACTGAGAACTTATTTCACTTGCTGAATATACTTTTTCCTAGAATCTGTTTGACCAATAAGTGAAAAACATATTCAATAATTAACAAAGTTTCTGATCTTCTTCTCTAGTAATTAGTCAAAAATACTCCTAATTAGCTTTTGCAACTAATTAAGAGAATTTTGTAGCATTTACACAGCATAATGCCTACTCACATTCGTCTTAATAATCGTGAATAAACCAAAGATTTATCACGGCTGATCAACGACGGCAAGCTGGTGATATGTGATTACTGCTATTCTATTTTTTGAGAAGCTGAATAATTAAAAGAATAGATTGTTACAGACTTACTGTCAATTACTCGCAACAAAATCTACAAACTTTCTTAACGAAGAAATGATTTTAATTATCAATAGCTGACGCGTAACCGAAAAATGACCTATGAAGAGTCAGCAACTAAGCTGTCAGGCATTTAATTATCCCCTGTTGACCGAGGAGAGAAGTGTTGGAGTGGGAAGAGTTTAACGGATTTTCCCAAAGTTACAAATACGCAGATTTAACGAAGTGGCTTGCCAGAAGAATCGCTGATTTTAGGCATCCTGCACTATCGCATCCCTTTTTTGTGATTGTAGTTACCCTGGTTACAAACGTAGGTAAGCTTTCACGCATACAATTTGCACACTTTGGACGAAAATACCCTGCACTCTCTCCTGCCACCAAACTACCGTAAGCTAAATCGCTGGTTCATTGCACAAGCGATCATTTTTCTTTGTTGACTGTGGAAAGAACCTCATTCTGATTCTGCTACGCAAAACTTGAGAATGGAAAAGAATGTCAGGAATTTTGGGTAATCGGATCAATTGTGTCCACATCCTATACCCACTAAAGGGGATCGTCCTATTGTTGCCGGAAACTTCTATTGCCAAATCTCCGTCCCGTGAGATTGACAATTTTAATTTTTTGCTGACTACTACCAAGATGCGGAATGTTATCTGTTTGCACTTCTTTGCTGTTTTCCGTCTTATTCCAGATATTTTTACCGTAATCAGAGGATAGCATCCTTCATCCTCAACACATCAGTTGGCAGCAGTAGAAATTCTCGATTTAGTGCATCGACTGTCCATAACCACACAACTTTACTCCAATTCCTGACTAAGTCAAGAGTTACTAACTGCGATTTACGAAGTAAAGTTAATTCTGGTTATCTTTTGGTTGTTGTCATCCCATGCAAGACTGGTTAACGTCCAAGGTGCTAAATTGTCCAAAATCATGGGGGTGTGTAAAATTCTATGCCATTGAATTATGTCTTTATCTCAACCTAAAAGCGCTAGAAGGCATCAGGGCTAAAGATTAGGTGGTGACGGTGTGAGGATTTGCCAATTTTTTTCAGGCTTAACAGCTCCCACGAATGCGAATCAGGAGAAAGGATTTTGAAACTACACTGGTTACTACCTGGTACTTTTGGAACTATCTTCATGCTATCGTCGCCAGCAATGGCCGCGAGGCTGGAATCATGGCGTTTTGATGCCAATGAAAATAGGCTGGAAATCAACACTGCGGGTGCTGTTCAACCCAAAGCACAACTCATCTTTAACCCCACTCGTCTGGTGATTGATTTACCAGAAACAACATTTGGGCGATCGCAGGTGACACAACCTGTAGGTGGGGCTATTCGTTCAATTCGTGTTGGACAATTTGACCAACAAACAACGCGGATAGTCATTGAACTAACTCCTGGTTATACCCTAGACCCCCAGCAGGTGCAGTTTGTGGGCGCAACTGCCAGTCGTTGGACAGTAAAATTGCCCAAGCCAACAGCGGAAAAAGCACTTTCGTCGCCCAGTAATGTTTATAATGCTGTCACCATAGGCTCTGAAAGACAACCTGAGTTATCTCAGGTTGCCAACACTGTAGGTGGAGCAACTCAAATTGAGAACCTACAAGTCACAGGCGATGGCTTTTTCATCCGCACAAGTGGCGAGAATCCCAAAACTCAGGTCATTCGTAGCCGCGATCGCAATACCATTTTTATAGACATCGCTGGTGCTACTTTATCACCACGGTTACAGCAAAGCGATCAGGCAGTCAATAAACATGGTGTCTCGCGCCTACAATTCACCCAACTCCAAACTAGACCGGCTGCAGTCCGTCTGACGTTAAAGGTAGATAGCAATAGCCCCGATTGGCGCGCTACTAGTAGCGGTGGTGGCGGTTTGGTCGTTCTACCTAATCGTGTGGTGAGATTGCCAGGAGATGATAACTCTAATCCCACACCATTTGCGAATAATTCCCCCTCGACAATTCAATCTGTGGAATTAGCTGGTAATGGCACACAACTGTTAATTAGAGGCGACCAAGCTTTATCTGCTACTGGTGGTTGGGATAGAACCTCTGGTTTATTCCGCATTACTATTCCTAATGCTCAGTTATCTCCGCGTGTCACCGGGCCCAATTTAAACGCTAATAGTCCTATCCTCCGGGTTCGTCTGCAACCACAGCCCGACTCTAATACTGTGGTTGTGCTTGTCCAACCTGCTGCTGGTGTGCAAATTGGCGAACTCAATCAGCTCGGTGGTCAACTTTTGGCTTTACAATTCCGACGCTCTCGTCTACTAACACGCCCTGGAATACCTCCCGTTGGTTTACCGCCTCTACCACCACCAAACAGCGCACAATTACCAGACCCCACAAATCCCAATCGCCAGCCCATACCACAGCCAGCAACACGTCCTTCAGTTCCCAATGGGCGGGTGGTAGTCATGATTGACCCCGGACATGGCGGCAAAGACCCTGGAGCAATCGGCATTGGAGGAGTACGCGAGAAGGATATTATCCTACCCATTAGTAAAAAGCTAGCAGCGATTTTGCAGCAAAATGGTGTACAAGTGGTTATGGCTCGAAATTCTGACTATTTTGTTAGTTTGCCAGGGCGAGTAGAGATGGCTGCAAAAGCCAGAGCTACCGTATTTGTCAGCATTCACGCTAATTCAGCAGGTGCTGGTCGTCCGGATGTCAGTGGCTTAGAAACGTATTATTACGACAGTGGGTTGAATCTAGCTCGAACAGTCCATAAAAGCATTCTCCAGAGTTTGAATATCAGAGACAGAGGAGTGCGACGCGCCAGGTTCTTTGTCCTCAGAAAAAGTTCTATGCCCTCTATTCTGGTGGAAACTGGTTATTTGACTGGTCGAGAAGATGTCGCCAAACTACAAACCTCAGCTTATCAAAATCAGATGGCAGAGGCGATCGCTCGCGGTGTCCTCCAGTACCTAAAACAAAGATAAGTAATTTAGTCTCAATTTTTTGGGTAAATACATTTAAACAATGCTGATTTTGATACAACTAAGTAGTAATCATGAACAGCGTACACCAGAAGACATGAAAGAGGGACTGGGGATTGGGGACACTTCCCTGCGGGACGCTACGCGTAGCTTGCTTCTCCGGAGGGTTACGACAAGCGGTAATTGAGCGCAGTCAAAACTCAGTGCAGCGCTGGGGACTGGTATTTTTTACTCAGGACTCAGCACTATCTCGCTTTTCCGCATCTACATTTATGGTTCAATTTAACAAATCTCGACTTATGGAAGAGGACTACTCTAGAGGCAATTAATCTCAATCAGTACCACTCGACACATCTATCGATAAATATTTTTCTGAATATTAAAGATTAGCTGTCACTAAGTTAATTAAAGCAGTTGCCAGCAGTGGTGCTTTAGCACACTATTCTACACGGTTTGTAATTCTTTTTCGTGCCCCTGTCCCCTGCCTCTTATCAACTCCTCAAGATCAATCCTTGGCTAATTTTAAAGTGATTGACTAGGATTGACTGAGTCAAATAACTTTGATTTTAGACTTTCCTGCGGAACGCTGTTCGCGTTCGTCGTGACACTCCGACAAGTTCAGTGGAACGATTTTTGATTGACCCCATAGATAAATCTAGAGGCTGGGGAATTTTAGATGCAAGGATGTTTGATTGATTCCACAGACAAATCTGCTCGCTCTGCACCATCAAGGAATTATTAGTCAGATTAACTCTAATTATTTCTTTTTGGCTTTATTTGTTGCTTTACAGGTGATTTTCTAGATGGTGACGGCATGGCAAAATTACAAACACGTGCTAGAATCCTACGCCATTAGCTGTGTCTTGATACCAGAGCGAAATGCTTTTGCTGCATCAAAGCTAAAGTTTGGGCTGTGACGGTGTGAGGATTTACCAATATTTTGTAAGCTTAACGGCTCCCATGAATGCGAATCAGGAGAATTGACTGTGAAACTACACTGGTTACTACCCGGTACTTTTGGAACTATCTTCATGCTATCGTCGCCAGCAATGGCCGCGAGGCTAGAATCATGGCGTTTTGATGCCAATCAAAAACGACTGGAAATCAACACTACAGGTGCTGTTCAACCCAAAGCACAACTCATCTTTAACCCCACTCGTCTGGTGATTGATTTACCAGAAACAACATTTGGGCGGCCGCAGGTGACACAACCTGTAGGTGGGGCTATTCGTTCAATTCGGGTGGGGCAATTTGACCAACAAACGACTCGTATAGTTGTGGAACTTACCCCTGGTTATACCCTAGACCCTCAACAGGTAAAATTCACAGGTATCACTGCTAGCCGTTGGACAGTGCAATTACCTACCCCAGAGACTGAGAAAGTCGCCTCATCAACGGAGATTGTACTACAGCCACAACCTCCGAGCGATCGCGAAATCCCTGTGAGGACACCACCGCTACCACCAGTGTCATCTCCGAGAAATATTTACAATGTGGTGACACCAGAATCTGCTCCTCCAGTGAATAACAGGAATGTTGTTAGTGCCAACACTGTAGGTGGAGCAACTCAAATTGAGAACCTGCAAGTCACAGGCGATGGCTTTTTCATCCGCACAAGTGGCGAGAATCCCAAAACTCAGGTCATTCGTAGCCGCGATCGCAATACCATTTTTATAGACATCGCTGGTGCTACTTTATCACCACGGTTACAGCAAAGCGATCAGGCAGTCAATAAACATGGTGTCTCGCGCCTACAATTCACCCAACTTCAAACTAGACCGGCTGCAGTTCGTCTGACGTTAAAGGTAGATAGCAATAGCCCCGATTGGCGCGCTACTAGTAGCGGTGGTGGCGGTTTGGTCGTTCTACCTAATCGTGTGGTGAGATTGCCAGGAGATGATAACTCTAATCCCACACCATTTGCGAATAATTCCCCCTCGACAATTCAATCTGTGGAATTAGCTGGTAATGGCACACAACTGTTAATTAGAGGCGACCAAGCTTTATCTGCTACTGGTGGTTGGGATAGAACCTCTGGTTTATTCCGCATTACTATTCCTAATGCTCAGTTATCTCCGCGTGTCACCGGGCCCAATTTAAATGCTAATAGTCCTATCCTCCGGGTTCGTCTGCAACCCCAGCCCGACTCTAATACTGTGGTTGTGCTTGTCCAACCTGCTGCTGGTGTGCAAATTGGCGAACTCAATCAGCTCGGTGGTCCACTTTTGGCTCTAGAGTTACAAAGAAATCGTCGAGTTACATCCCCAAACATCCCTCCTGTTGGTTTACCTCCCCTACCATCACCAAACAGCGCACAATTACCAGACCCAAATGTCATAGATAATCCTCGGACTATACCGCAGCCACAGCCCCGCCCTTCAGTACCTCGAGGAAAATTGTTAGTAGTTATTGACCCCGGACATGGTGGTAAAGACTCTGGCGCACCCGGTATCGGCGGACTGCTAGAAAAAGATGTAGTTCTGCCTATAGGTAGAAGGATTGCCGCAATTTTGCAGCAAAATGGTGTACAAGCCGTGTTAACGCGGGACGCTGACTTTTTTGTCGAACTTCAGGGACGGGTAGACATCGCCCAGCGAGTTAATGCGACTTTGTTTGTCAGTGTTCACGCGAATTCTGTAGATGCTCGACCTGATGTTAATGGGTTAGAGGTATATTATTATGACAGCGGTTACGATCTAGCTAATGTAGTCCGCCAAACAATCCTCAATGAAATTGGTACGATCAAAGACCGGGGAACTCGCAAAGCACGTTTCTATGTCTTGAGGAAGAGTGCTATGCCCTCAATTTTAGTGGAAACAGGTTATATGACTGGTCGAGAGGATAATCCTAGATTAGCCAGTCCAGAGTATCAAAATCGCATGGCGGATGCGATCGCTCGTGGTATCCTCAAGTACTTGCAAAAAAGGTAATAATGTAGTAAAAATTCCTCATTAAATTTATGTGCAGGATTTAGTAGTCAATTAACGACTTGTTAACTAGAGCCAGCACCTTAAAATCAAAAAACCTCAACTAACATCTGCCTGTGTATTCATCTTCTTTTTTTGAAGGCAATCTCTACCATTTTTCAGAACAAGAACCTCAACGTGCCCCAATCGGCATCTTTGACAGTGGGGTGGGTGGACTGACGGTACTGCGACAACTCTATCGACAACTCCCCCACGAGTCAGTCATTTATTTTGGTGACACAGCTAGACTTCCTTACGGCATTCGTTCTCAAACGGAAATCATCCAGTTTGTGCGCGAAATTCTCACCTGGATGCAACAGCAGCAGGTGAAAATGGTGGTTATGGCTTGCAATACTAGCTCTGCCTTGGCGCTGGAAACTGTCCGTGAGGAATTCAACCTACCCATTCTCGGCGTTATCCTCCCAGGCGCAAAAGCAGCAGTACAGCAAGGCAAGCGTATTGGTGTAATTGCTACCCCAGCCACAGCTAAAAGCAATGCCTATCGGCACGCCATCCTGGAAATTGATCCTGATGTCCAGGTTTGGCAAGTCGGTTGTCCGGAGTTCGTGCCATTAATTGAGCAGAACCGCATTCATGACCCCTACACTGCTGAGGTGGCACGTTCTTATCTAGAGCCTCTATTACAGCAAAAAATAGACACTTTAGTTTATGGCTGTACTCATTATCCCCACCTTGCACCAGTGCTGCGATCGCTTTTACCCTCTCAGGTAACACTAATTGACCCAGCTGTTCACGTTGTAGCAGCCTGTTCTCAAGAATTAGACTTATTAGGATTAAAAAATACCCATCCGCCATTACCAACTCGCTTCGCCGTCAGCGGTTGTTCCCAACAATTTACCCAATCGGGGGTACAGTGGCTAGGCTATACCCCAATGGTTGAAGAAGTGTGCTTCACTGATACTACAGTGTCACACTTACAACAAGACTTCGTTGGGTAATTGGTCAACAATCTAGAGTCCAGAGTCAAAAAGAGGAAACAGCAGCGGCAGCATAAATCCTCCCCCTGCACAAAAGCCTCTTCGGTGATCATACTTGACTATTGACTATTGACTACTTCAGTCACATTTGACGTTACTGACGACTTGCGTTTTCTCTTCGCTGTCGCAGGAACATTGGCAGGTATAGAGTTTTTACCTGTTCGCTTTGCCAATGCTAATAATAGGTAGACAGTGAATAAATATCCAGCAGCTAAAATAAAAATCATCATAGGCATATTTCCGTAAATCATTGTTCTACCAGCACTTTTGTGAAACTAATATGAAATCCAATAACATTAGTAGAACCTGAGCCAAGCAAGTTAATCCTTGATGGACAAAGCACACTATGATAAACTCCGCCGTAGAGACAAAGTCTTCCCCGGTCGTCAAGTTTATTGTTTAACTTAATTTTTCGCAGATCATACATCCCAGAGCAGCTAAATTGCCATAAGGCAACTTTCAGCTACACTCCTCAGCAGTCTACCCAGTCTGCGCTATTTTATTGCACCACTATTAGTAGAGCAACGCTGGCGAACAACGTGCGCTCAAGACGCGTAACGACTTCCCCACAAAGGGATAAGCGCATAGCTCCAACACAAGAGGCTTTCATGTCGCTAGAAAATACAAAGGAATTACTTCCTTAATTCAACCGCGACGACTTATTCTCGACTCATCGCACCTGGTAAGTAAAATTACTTATAGGTGATTTCCCTTTCGGGGGTGAATATCTGAAAAATTTAAAATCCCTAGATTTTAGCGTAACACAATGACTCTGAATTTTAAGCCAATTTTATGGCTAAATTTAAAATTTTCTAGATGGTTTGAACAAGGCTGCAAAAAACCTGTCTCACCCCGAAAATAGCTAATGTGTAATGGGTAATTAGGTAATGGAGGATCGATAAATTAACCTCATTCGTGGGGACAGGAAACAGGCAAGGGAAAACAATAGTGTGTAATTAATTCTGCCTCAGTACTTTTTCTCATCCCTCGTAACTATAGATACTGAAAATCGACTAGCTTGAAAGTGCTGAGTGCTTTTAGCAGTAGCGGGGCGTTTAGCCCGTACTCAGTAAAAAATACTAGTCCCCAATCCCCATTGCCCTTTATCCCCAGAGGGGGCCCTGAGTTCCCCAATCCCCAGCAACAGACAATGAGTGTGGGATTCCTTAATCAAAACTTTGCGCTGGCACAGGATTATCTTAAAATGAGTATAAGATATGTAAACTTTCGTAACCTCAGCCAGAGTCCGCCTATCCATGACGTCAGCCACCTCTATGTTTAATCCTGTGGAAGCAGACCTGCAAATACTAGCAGATAACCTGATACAGCTAATTGGAAATGACCACCCCATTCTTTACGCGGCGGCAGAACATCTATTTGGAGCCGGGGGAAAGCGTATCAGACCGGCGATTGTCCTACTAGTATCGCGGGCAACAATGCTAGAAAAAGACATTACACCACGTCACCGTCGTCTAGCTGAGATTACGGAAATGATTCATACAGCAAGCTTAGTACACGATGACGTTGTTGATGAATCAGAGGTGCGGCGAGGTGTTCCCACAGTTCACAGTTTGTTCGGGAACCGGATTGCTATCCAGGCAGGGGATTTTCTTTTTGCTCAAGCATCTTGGTATTTAGCAAACTTGGACAATTTAGAAGTGGTAAAGCTGTTATCGCAAGTGATTATGGATTTAGCTACAGGAGAAATTCAGCAGGGACTTAATCACTTTGATACTAGTACTTCAATCGAGACTTACCTAAAGAAGACCTATTATAAAGCCGCCACGTTATTTGCGAACAGTTCTAAGGCGGCTGGTTTACTCAGTGAAGTTTCACAGGAAATGGCGGAACATTTGTATGGCTATGGTCGTCACTTTGGTTTGGCATTTCAAATTGTTGATGATATTTTAGATTTCACTAGTTCCACAGATACACTGGGTAAACCCGCAGGCTCGGATCTCAAAAGTGGTAACTTAACTGCACCAGTTTTATTCGCTTTAGAAGAAAAACCATATCTGGAAACGCTGATTGAGCGACAGTTTTCCCAAGCAGGAGATTTAGAGCAAGCGTTGTCACTGGTTCAAGACAGTCAAGGCATACAGCGATCGCGGGAATTAGCTGCACACCATGCTAAGGTAGCAGTTGACCATCTGGCCGTTTTCCCAACTTCAGAATCTCATCAAGCACTGATTAACATAGCTGATTATGTATTGAGTCGGCTTTATTAGGGCATAGGGCATAGGTAATCACCTCTTCGCCAATGACAAATGCCCAATACCCCGTTCCCTTGAGAGAACTCCATGAAATAAGGGACTTCCGACTAAAAAATATCCTATCGCTTTGTAGGCAGGGAGCAGGCTTGCCGTGAGCGTACCGAATGGGAGCAGGGAGCAGGGGGAGAAAGAAAAATATTATCTGAGTAAATTTGGATAAGCTATTTTCCGGAAGTCCCTAAATGATCCATTGTCATTTTTCCCTGCAACGTAGTGCAGGGGAGAATTTTAGGCTCCTGCGAATATCTAGATGCTACCCTACAGGAACGCTCCGCGTAGCTTGCTTCCCCGTAGGAGTACACTACGTAAGACTTCGTACCCTGCAGTTTCCGCTTGCGGTACAGCATGACACAGCACTTTTTTCTGTGGAGGTTTCTAAGCAATATTAGGTGGAACCTGTCTTGACGAGCGGTTGTTTTGTAGTTTTCGTTGAATCTGTTTTTGCACGTCAACCCGTTTGACTTCGACGGCGTTGGTGGTCTTACCAGGAGTTTCAAAAAAAACTATACTATCTACTGGCTCTAATGCGAGCATTTGGAACAAAATGTGAGTGACAGGAACGGCTGTGGCTATTATCTGGGGGTCAAGTCCAGCAGATGAGGTCAAAGTAATATCTTGTAATGTAGGAAAAGCATAAATTACGTGCTTTTCCAATTCTGGATTCGCGCGGTTGCTCAATGTAGTTAAAACCCAGTTTGATTCCGAGCTTTGGAGAATATAATACTGGGGGTGGCGCAACTTTTTGGCGATCGCATTTAAAACAGGGGCAATTGCTGTGACGAGTTGTGGTGTTATACCATCATGGGGGGCATGATCAATCAGCAATTGAATTTGTGCTTCTAAATCCATAATGACTTGTAAACGGCTCCTGGGTAATGGCCATAATATCTATCAAAGTGTGAACAATCCCACCAAAGTTGGGAATAATAAATCAAGCCCAATCCAAGCGTGCAAGATTGGCCTGCATTTAGCTTATACGCAAAATTCATCAAGCCAAAACCCACGGTCGTACAGGTTGTGTTTAAGTATGTTAGGGTCTTTTTAAACTGAGACTATGAATTCAGCCGCAACCGCAATTATTCAGGGAGAAAGTTCTATCGGCGTGGAGGTGATATTTCAACTCCTATTCCAGGAGTTTCAGCAGTCAACCAAAGCTTCAGAGCAAAATTGCCGCGATGTGGCAACACGAATTGCTGCCGAAGTCTACCGGATTTGCAATGAGAGTAAACGTATCCAAGCTTCCGGTGCTGTGGAAAACTCGGCGATAACCCTAGCCCGACATCGGCTGCAGCAGTGTCTCAGGTACTATCAGTTGGGTTCCAATCGGGGCAGGGTAGAATTACATAGTACTCTGAGTGCGATTATCTATCGTTACATTAATCCGCCTCAGAGGCAATTGAGCTATCAAGGGCGGCTGACAATTATTGAAGATTTTCTCCAGAGTTTTTATCTGGAGGCACTCAACGCTTTCCGGCGAGAGAACCAACTTGGCCCCACCTATCGCCCCCAGACACTTCTGGAATTAGCAGAGTACATGGCGTTTACTGAGCGCTATGGTAAGCGCCGGATTCCTCTACCAGGGCGTCAGCAGCAGTTGATTATCTTGCGGGCACAAACTTTCTCTCAACAGCAACCACCAGAAACCAGCGTAGACATAGAACAAGCCGCTGAAGGTAGTGCTAATGAAGCTGATGGTTCCTGGGAAGAGCCAGCAGTGCAGCAACTGCGTTCGACAATGGCGACGCAACCAGAACCCGAACCCGAAGAAGATACGTTGCGCTCTGTGGTGATTACGGAATTAATGGATTATCTAGAACAAAGACAACAATCTGATTGTGCTGATTACTTCTCTCTCCGCCTCCAAGATTTATCAGCACAAGAAATCGAGTCGGTTTTGGGTTTAACCTCTCGTCAGAGAGATTACTTACAGCAGCGCTTTAAATATCATTTAATTAGGTTCGCCTTATTACATCGCTGGGAATTGGTTCACGAGTGGTTAGAAGCTTCTTTGCACACAAATTTAGGCTTGACTCCCCAGCAATGGCAAGCATACACAACGCAACTGGACGATAAACAGCAATCTCTATTAGAGTTGAAGCAACAAGGAGAACCAGACGAAAAAATTGCTAAAACTTTAGGGTTGTCAATGGCACAACTTCAAAAAAGGTGGTTTAAGATTCTTGAACAAGCTTGGGAAATTCGTAACTCTTTAGTGTCCGGATCAGGTGCATCTACTCATGAATAGTGACTCAGAATCCTTACAACACCAGTTACTTAGTTGGGTTTTGGCAGATAATGCCGAAACCCACAAGCATCTTTCGGTAGAGTGTGAGGAAGTTGACGGGGTAGAAAACCCTCTCAAAGAAGCCACCGCAGCCAACAGTGGTGAGCCGGAGTTGGGAGGGACGCCCCAAACCTTTCAACTGGGAGAAATTCCTACTGTGCAAGAACGTTTCCAAGCCGTCCTCAAGCGTCGGTTACAAATCCAAATCCAAAGCCACCCGCCTTTATTCCCCTGGGAAACACAGCTAACAGATTATCCCGACTACGTAGACGAGCCATCACTGGCATTAGTTCCTAGCTGGGGGTGGATGGCGCAGCAGTCCAAGCTGAATCTGCCAATTACCCTGCCGGAAAGAGTTTTCCAGCAATTGCTAGAAAAATGTCAAGAGTTGCTCACATCCTCGTTGCCACTCGGGGCAAAATTAGTTCAGGTGGTGGAGGACTTTTTCCCCAATGATACTCAGACACTCAATGACCTGGCTGGATTGGTGCTCAGAAGCACCTATCGTTCTTCTGTAGATACCCTGACGACGCCTAATATTCAAAGCGATTACTCAGAGTTACTAGAACGTCAGCAGATGGCGTTGTCGCTGCTAGCAGCTAAACAACTGCTGGAAAATTTGACTCTACCACTTTCTCTAACCAAGCCAGTGGTAGAAAGAGAATGGCTGACTAGCTTAGGTACTCTGACGCTCAAAGTAGAATACCAGTCTCAGAATCAGTTGAGAAAACTGTGTGTTCAAGGTGAGTTACCCGCTAAAGGAACTGTAAAACTTTATGGCAACAACACCCAAGTAATGGCACAGTCTTTGAGTGCAGGATCTGTGAGTGTAGAAATATATTGTGGGCGGTCCAACGAGACTTATACCTTAGAAGTTGAGTTTCCAGAAATGGAACAACAGCCACTTTTGTTTGTAATTAGCACCACAATGTAGGTGAAATTACCACCGCTAGCACTCTACATTGATAAACGCCGATAGATAAAATAATTATCCTGGTTAGAACCTTGCCTTTTTTCAATAAGCGGTCATGAGTGCGTCTAAGCAAGCCCAAAATCTGGGCAAAATTTATACTAGACGCTGGGATTTCCATAGACTTTTTGGTGACGTGTTATCCCTTTTTGAAGGGAGTTCCCAGGTTACAGAACTCAAAAAGTAAGATAACCCGTAGATGCGCTGAATGCGACTTGCCCCAGGCTAGGCTAGAGTAGCACCTGAAGGTAGGGAAGAATACCAATTCAAAATTAACAGACTTTAGATGTAATCAAGGTTTCTGGATTTATATCTTTTGCTTGATTTGAGGGAATTGGTATGACACTTTGCAAATCAGTATAAATCACCTCCTTAAGAGTTTGGGAAAAGGGAAGGGGATAGAAGAGGGAAAAAACTTAAAAGGGAAAGGGGAAGGGACTTAAATAAAGTTCCTCCCCTTTTCCCATCCCCCGCCTAGAAGCAAGGGGGTAGAGAGCAAGGGGGAATGCCTGCTGCACTACTCCTCTCTCCCCTGTTTCTTCGTTCAAGCGGCTCCTATTCAGATCAAATCGTTATCTGATACCAATTTAAAAGAAGAATGCGACAGATGCGTAGGTTGGATAGAACGAAGTGAAACCCAACACCTCAAAGTTTGGTGGATGTTGGGTTACTACATTCTTCAACCCAACCTACATCTGTAGCGATCATTCTTCAAATTGGTATGAATTATCCCCCCCTTGCCTCTTGTGAGCCATCTTGGCTATACAGATAAAGCCTACTGTCTTGAGTCTGTAGGCTGATTCACACCATATTGGTCTATGGCGTCTACATCATCGCTTTTTTCAGGCTGAGAATGTTTAATTTATCCAGGATGAATCGGTTTTGGCGTCCACCTGTGAGTCATGACTGGTGGCAAAACAGGCAGAAGTCGCCTTTGATGGCAGTGGAAAATTCAATTTCCTTAAGGGTGCTGGTGCTAGCGTTGGTAATTACGGGAATTGTGGCAACGGATATCGCTGCGGAGACGAAATTTAGTCTTTGGGCTATACCGCTGAGTGTCATGGGTGCGGTTTGGACTTACTATCATCGCCGCGATGCCAATATTACAATCAAGTTCTGTATTGCCATCGGCATGTTAGTGGCACTGGGTGCTTTCTTTGGGCGGTTGTTTGGGGAATTGAATGACACCCGGCTGGGTTTGGCAGAGTTATTAATTCAACTACAGGTTCTCCACAGCTTTGATATGCCACGTCGCAAGGACTTGGGCTATTCCATTGTTATTGGGCTAATTTTGTTGGGTGTGGCGGCGACGCTGAGTCAAACGTTGGCTTTTGCACCTGTGCTGTTATTATTTTTAGCGATCGCACTGCCAACTTTAGCTTTAGATTACCGCTCTAGACTGGATTTGGTACAGGTAAAAGTTAAAACACCAACGAGAAAAGCCAGAAAATTACCTGCTGCTTTACCTTTTTACTTTTTACTTTTTAGTTTAATTGTCGGGCTGGGACTGGCAATTTTTGCTGTGTTACCCCGATTCCCTGGCTATCAGCTGCGGAGTTTTCCTGTGAGTTCTACGATTCAGGTTAAAAGTGGGTTTACAGGGCGTAGTATTATTAATCCTGGTTATGTCCGCCAAGGTAATACTGGCAATCAGGGTGGTGGTGGTAGTGGCGTTAAACAAGGTCAAGCAGGTAAACCAGGAAGCCTGGATAATAGCTTTTATTACGGTTTTAATAGCCAAATTAATCAGAATCTGCGCGGAGAGATGAAACCCAAGGTGGTGATGCGGGTGCGATCGCAATCTGAGGGTTTTTGGCGAGTTTTGGCGTTTGATCGCTACACAGGTAAGGGCTGGGAGGTTTCTCGCAACGATGATGTCACCACACTTAAGCGATCGCCTTGGTCTTATCAAATCTTTCTGCCTCCACCGCTCATCTCTGGTAAAACCCAAGAGGTGGTACAAACTTATACAGTGGTGGCGGATTTGCCTAACCTGATTCCGGCGATGGCTCACCCTAGGGAAATTTACTTTCCTACACCAATAATTGCTGTTGACAAGGAAAATGGGCTGCGATCGCCCGTAGGATTGTCAGAAGACCTCACCTACACCGTCATTTCGGATGTACCACACCGCGATCGCACTTTATTAGGACAAGCCGCTAATAAATATCCGAAAACTATTAAAAATCATTATCTAGAAATCCCACCAGAAATTGCGGCAAAAGTCAAGCAACGGACTGAAGAAATTCTTGCCAACTACAATCGGGAACGGGTGGCAAAGTCTTATAAAACCCTGGATTCTACCTACGAAAAGGTTCTCTACTTAGCCCAATACCTCAAGCAACACTACTCTATTCCCAAAGACCCCTTGGGTTTGCCCTTTTTGGGAGAAAAAGATGACTTAGTAGACGCTTTCTTATTCAAGTATAAAGGCGGCTATCCAGATCATTTCTCCACGGTGTTAACGGTGATGCTGCGTTCCATTGGTATCCCAGCACGGTTGGTAGCGGGGTTTGGTGCAGGGCAATTTAACCCATTTACGGGGATGTATGTTGTCCGGAACACTGATGCTTACGCGATGACGGAAGTATATTTCCCCAAATATGGCTGGTTTGCTTTTGACCCCATTCCCAATCATCCCCTGATTCCCCCATCAATTGAGGATACGCAAACTTTTAGTGTTCTGCTCCAATTTTGGCATTGGGTGGCTGGGTGGTTACCTTCGCCAATTACAGGTTTACTGGATCGTGTACTTGGGATGATATTTACCTGGTTGAGTAGAGCGATAGTTTGGTTTTTAGCTTTATTCACCCAAGGTTGGCTAGGTATATTGACTGGTTTAATCTTGACAACGACAACAGCTTTCTTTGGTTGGCTGGGCTGGCTACAGTGGCGCGAATGGCGTAGCCGTCGGCGGTTGAAGAGATTACCACCAATGGAAAGCCTTTATCAACAAATGCTGCAATGGGTAGCAAAAAAAGGTCTGAGTAAGCATCCAGCCCAAACACCCCTAGAGTATGCCAAAGGTTCATATCAGCATCACGCCCCAGCCACGGCTGAAGTAATAGATGAAATTTGTCAAGCCTATGTTGGCTGGCGTTATGGTGGTAACACGCCTAACTTACAGCAATTACGACAAAGATGGGAAGGGCTGAAGAAGACTGCTGGCGATCGCACAACTTGATTTACGTCATTTGCATCTATTTAGAGGTGTTGCATCCAGCGTCTCTAGTCCTGAAATAAATTAAAGCAATTAGTGATAACTGGTATTGGGATGATTTTTCATGTGTCATTGGATAGATTTTAAGTAAGATTGGCGGATAAAAGAGCTAAAAAAAGCATTTGCTCTTTAAAAACTAAAGCTGGCGTGAATTTAATCGTTG